>DASPZL010000353.1:0-37951 GCA_035636295.1 Paraburkholderia sp. | reverse complement strand
GGTCATGTCGGTCTCGACCGTGACGATGCCCGCGCCGTCCACGCGCACGCGCGCTCCCGATTTCATGACCTGGTTGTTGCGAAATGCCGCCGCGACGCCCATGCCGACCAGCCATTCGCCATCGCGCTTGGCACCGGTCCGCGCGCTTCGCGCGTTCCAGCCGAAGCGATCGGCACCGGTGCGCAGGCACTCGATAAGCCGGCGCTCCGAGAAAGGACGGCCCGGCTTCTCGGGATCGACCTGCGTGTCGTTCAGGATGCGGAACTCCACCGGATCGATGCCGAGCTTCTCCGCCATCTCGTCCATTGCGACTTCGAGCGCCATCAGGCCGGGCGCTTCGCCAGGCGCGCGCATCGCATTGCCTTCCGGCAGGTCCAGCGACGCGAGACGCAAGGCCGTCATGCGGTTGGCGCCGGCGTACAGCAAGCGGGTCGCCTGGACCGCGTTCTCCGGCTTCCCGCCGGATAGATCGCCGGAAAGGCTCTCATGGCCGATTGCAGTAATCTTGCCGTCGCGATCGGCGCCGATTCTGATGCGTTGGATCGTGGCGGGCCGATGCGTGGTGTTGTTGAACATCAGCGGCCGCGTCAACGCAACCTTGACTGGACGGCGGGCCGCACGCGCGCCGAGCGCCGCGAGCAAAGCATCGGCTCGCACGAACAGCTTGCCGCCAAAGCCGCCGCCTACATAGGGAGAGATGAGCCGGACGTTCTCCTTCGGTATGCCGAGCGTCAGCGCGATGTCTTCACGACTCCAGTCGACCATCTGGTTCGAGGTCCACAGCGTAAGCTTGTCGCCGCTCCACACCGCCATCGACGCATGGGGCTCCATCATCGCGTGCGCGTGATCGGGTGTCGTGTACGTGGCGTCGAGTTGCACGGGAGCCGAAGCGAAAGCGCCGGCGAAATCGCCGACCGCGGACTCGGGAACGCCCGTCTTCGGAACAATGGCCGACTCGCGCGCGCTTGCCAGATCGAACGCACCCTTTTCCTCGACATAGCGCACGCGAACCAGTTGCGCGGCGGCGCGGGCCTGCTCGAAAGTCTCCGCGACGACGAGTGCAACGGCCTGGTGGTAGTGCTGAATTTCCGGGCCGCCCAACAGCCGGGCATTGTTCCATTTGCCCTTGCCGAGCTTGCCGACCGTGTCGGCGGCGACAATGGCGATAACACCGGGCGCGCGCCTCGCCTCGGCGACGCTGATCGAAGCGATGCGGCCCTTGGCGATCGCGGAGCCGACCACGTAGCCGTAAGCCTGGTTCGGGACCGCGTTGTGCCATTCATAGGCATAGGGCGCGGTGCCCGTGGTCTTTCGCGGACCGTCGATGCGGTCGACGGGCTGGCCGACGAGCCTGCGCTGATCGATCGGGTTGGTTGTGGCGGGAGTGTCGAATCTCATGGCTTCACCCCTTCGCCTGCGAAAGCACCGCGCCGAGCGTGCGTTCCGCCAGCGCCACCTTGAACGCATTCTCGTGTGTCGGCCTCGCATCGGCGAGCAGGCGATCGGTGACCGCTTTGGCGCCGCGCGGCATGTCGGCCTCGGCCGCCTCGACGCGCCACGGCTTATGGGCCACGCCGCCCAGTGCCACGCGTCCGGTCCCGTCCGGCTGCACGATGGCGGCCACCGAGACCAGCGCGAATGCGTAGGACGAGCGGTCACGCACCTTGCGATAAAGCTGCACGCCGCCGGCCGGCTTGGGCAGCGTGACCGCCGTGATCAGTTCGCCCGGTGCGAGCGTGGTTTCGATATGCGGCGTGTCGCCGGGTAGCCGATGCAAGTCCGCGATCGGAATGGTGCGCACGGAGCCATCGGCGCGCACAGTGGCGACGCTTGCGTCGAGCACGCGCATGGCCACGGCCATGTCGCTCGGATGGGTCGCGATGCAGGCGTTGCTGACGCCGACCACGGCGTGCTGGCGGCTGAAGCCTTCGATCGCCGCGCAGCCGCTGCCGGGCATGCGCTTGTTGCACGCCTGGTTGGTGTCGTAGAAATACGGGCAACGCGTGCGCTGCAGCAGATTGCCGGCGGTCGTCGCCATATTGCGCAACTGGCCGGACGCGCCGGCAAGCAGCGCGCGCGAGAGCACGCCATAGTCGCGCCGCACGCGCGGATCGGCCGCGAGATCGGTGTTGCGCACGAGCGCGCCGATCCGTAGTCCGCCTTCGGGCGTGGCTTCGATCCGATCGAGGCCGAGGCCGTTGACGTCGATCAGATGCGTCGGCGTCTCGATGCCGAGCTTCATCAGGTCGAGCAGGTTCGTGCCGCCCGCAATGAACCTGGCGCCGGGAATGCGCAGCGCGGCGGCGGCTGCCTCGGCCGGAGAGTGCGCGCGGCTGTAGGAAAAGGCATTCATGTTTGACTCCCGGCGACTTCGGCAATGGCGGCAGCGATGTTCGAATACGCTCCGCAGCGGCAGATGTTGCCGCTCATGCGCTCGCGGACTTCCACCGCGCTCGCCTGAGGACGCGCGGTCAGGTCCGCGCTCACGTGGCTCGGGATGCCTTGCCGGATTTCATCGAGCACCGCCACGGCCGAACAGATCTGCCCCGGCGTGCAGTAGCCGCACTGGTAGCCGTCATGCTTCACGAAGGCCGCCTGCATCGGGTGAAGATTGGACCGGGTGCCGAGCCCTTCAATCGTGGTGATGGTTGCGCCTTGTTGCATCACCGCGAGCGAGAGGCATGAGTTGATCCGCCGCCCGTCGGCGATCACCGTGCACGCGCCGCACTGGCCATGATCGCAGCCCTTCTTGGTGCCGCTCAGATGCAGATGCTCGCGCAGTGCGTCGAGAAGCGTGGTGCGCGTGTCGAGTTCCAGATGCTCGAGCTTGCCGTTCACGTGAAATGACAGCTTCGATGTGACAGATGGCCGGGCCTCGGCGGCCGCGGCTTGTGCTCCGGTCAGGGGTGGCGCGGCGATGGCGGTAGCGGATGCCGCGCCCATTTTTAGCAGGTTGCGGCGTGATATCTTGATGTCGCTGAAGTCTTCCATGTAGTCGAATCCCTTCTGGCTGACAAGTTCATAGAGCGAAGATGGCGCGCGGCCGGCCATGGCGGCGCATGAAAGCCAAATGCAGGCATCGATGGAGATTACTGTGCAACGCATCATGCGACTAGATGCGCAACCCTGCATGGGGTTATGAACATGATTCACGAATAACGCGCGCAACGTGTCAGCGCCGCCCCGCCGACCGGGACGTCAGCGCTCCACTGCACTCCACCTGTTTTGCACATGACTGTTTTGTGCAAAAGATCCCATTCATAACGATTACCACCCGTTACTCCGCGCCGGTTCACCACCGCATGGTCATGGCGCCGACGCCGGTTCCTGGACTGAAGAGATTCGCCAAAGGCAACTTCATGTCTGGCGAAACCTTGATGGGCTCGGCACAGACAAGCATTGACGCATCTAAAAGCGGCTTGTGAAGCGCGTGGCATGTGTGCCATCGGTATCCCTCTTCGTGCGCATCAGCGTTGCGTGGTTGCCTCGCCCATCACGCAACACGATCTCCCCGCCAGTCGCATTCAATCGCCTGAAACGCGTTTGACCTTCTGCACGAATCACGAGCCTTGTGTACATTCGCGCTTGAGTTTCATCGCGGAACATCACACGTTCCAACGTAACGCTCTTCATTGCGAATGTCTTTCACTGCCGGAGGCCCGGCAATTGAAAGACGCGCGCAAGCTTGTTCGAATAATCCGAAGTAGCAGAGTGACTTCCAGTCAATTCAGATCATGCGCATCCCTAATCAACGTCCCGCCACATTCGAATCTGCCGTTGCCTCGGCCGCGTCCTGTCGCTGCGTCAAGCACAAGAGCGTGGCAGACGGCCGCCGCGCTCCGCGCTAGCCTCATCAAGCCGCAATTACGTTTCCCCAAAGCACTGGAATTGTCATGCTCGGCCTAGTCCGCATCGCCCTTAGGCGACCCTACACTTTCGTCGTGCTGGCGATCTTCATCCTCATCATCGGACCGCTGTCCGCGATGAAGACGCCGACCGACATCTTCCCCGACATCAGGATTCCGGTGATCAGCGTGGTGTGGCAGTACACGGGCCTGCCGCCGGACCAGATGGTCGGCCGGATCACGTCGCCATTCGAACGCACGTTGACCACCACCGTGAATGACGTCGAGCACATCGAGGCGGAATCGGTGGCGGGCTTCGGGATCATCAAGATTTTTTTCCAGCCGGGCGTGAACATCAGCACGGCGAACGCGCAGGTGACGTCGGTTGCACAAACGCAATTGCGGCAGCTGCCCGCAGGCACGACACCGCCGCTGATCCTCAACTACAACGCGTCGACCGTGCCGATCATCCAGCTCGCGCTGTCGGGCAAAGGACTATCTGAGCAAAACCTTGGCGACCTCGGCCTGAACGCCGTCCGTCCGGTTCTCACAACCGTTGCCGGCGCGGCGATTCCTTATCCGTTCGGCGGCAAGACACGTCAGGTGCAGATCGACGTCGATCCGGCAGCGCTAGAGGCGCGCGGCTTGTCCGCCCAGGACGTGGCCAACGCGCTGGCCGGCCAAAACCTGATCACGCCGGTCGGCACCGAAAAGATCGGCGACTACGAATACACGCTGCAACTGAACAACGCGCCGTCGCAAATCAAGGCCCTGGGCGATCTGCCGGTCAAGGCGGCCAACGGCACCACCGTCTACATTCGCGACATTGCGAATGTGCGCGACGGCAGCCCGCCGCAGACCAATATCGTTCATGTGAACGGCAAGCGTTCGGTGCTGATGTCCGTGCTCAAGAACGGCTCGGTGTCGACGCTTGGCATCATCTCCGGCATCAAGCAGCAAATCGCCGCGGGCAAAGCGTCCTGGCCCGATAACCTGCGGATCGATCCGATCGGCGATCAATCGCTGTTCGTGCGGGCGGCGATCACCGGCGTGGCGCGCGAAGGGGTGATCGCCGCCGTGCTGACGAGCCTGATGATCCTGCTGTTTCTCGGCAGCTGGCGCTCGACGATAATCATCGCCACCTCGATTCCGCTTGCCATTCTCGGCTCCATTGCCACGCTGTCCGCGCTCGGCGAAACGCTGAACATCATGACGCTCGGCGGCCTCGCGCTGGCGGTGGGGATTCTGGTGGACGACGCCACTGTGACGATCGAAAACATCAACTGGCATCTCGAGCACGGCAAGGAAGTAGAGACCGCGATTCTCGACGGCGCCGCGCAGATCGTCACGCCCGCGTTCGTCTCGCTGCTGTGCATCTGCATTGTGTTCGTGCCGATGTTCTTCCTGAACGGCGTCGCACGCTTTTTGTTCGTGCCGATGGCGGAGGCGGTGATCTTCGCGATGATCTCGTCGTTCATCCTGTCGAGAACCCTCGTGCCGACCATGGCCAAATACCTGCTGAAGCAGCATGTGCAAGACGAGAATGAACATGAACCGAAGCGCCCAGGGCCGCTCGGCCGTTTTCAGCGTGGCTTCGAAGCGCGTTTCGAAAAGCTGCGCACGCGCTACCACGGCTTGCTCGAACTCGCACTGAATCACCGGCGTCCGTTCGTCGCCGGCTTCCTCGGCTTCGTCGCGCTGTCGTTCGCGCTGGTGCCGTTTCTCGGCCGCAACTTCTTCCCCGCCGTCGACGCCGGAGAGATTCTGATGCACGTGCGTGCGCCGGTCGGCGTTCGGGTCGAGAAAACCGCGCAGATCTTCGCGAACGTCGAAGGCGCGATTCGCCGGATCATCCCGCCGGCCGATCTCGGCACGGTGGTCGACAACATGGGCCTGCCGGTCAGCGGCATCAATACCGCGTACAACAACACGGGTACGGTCGGCTCGCAGGACGGCGACATCCAGATCGCGCTGAACGAAGGCCACCGTCCGACCGACGAGTATGTCCGCCTCATGCGCGAGCGCTTGCCGCGGGAATTTCCGGGCGTCACGTTCTCGTTCCCGCCCGCCGACATCATCAGTCAGATCCTGAACTTCGGTTCGCCCGCGCCGATCGACTTGCAGATTCGCGGCAACAATCTGAGCGCCAACTACCTGTACGCGGACCGTCTGCTGCGCCAGGTGCGCGATGTGCCGGGCGTGGTCGATGCGCGGATCGAACAGTCGCACGGCAATCCGACCTTCAATGTCGATGTGGACCGTACGCGCGCGCAGTTGCTCGGCATCACCGAGCGCGACGTGACCAACAGCATGGTGGTGAACCTCGCAGGTTCAAGCCAGGTCGCCCCCACGTTCTGGCTGAACAACGCAAACGGCGTGTCGTATCCGATCGTGATGCAGACGCCGCAATACAGCCTCGATTCGCTTGCCGCGTTGCAAAACCTGCCGATCACCGCGAGCGGCGGCGGCGCCGCGCAGATCCTCGGCGGGCTCGCGACGCTCCAGCGCACCAGCAGCAATGAAGTGGTCAGCCAGTACAACATCCAGCCGATGGTCGAGATCTTCGCGACCACTCAAGACCGTGATCTCGGCGCGGTGGCAGCCGATATCCAGCGCATCGTGCACGACAACGCGGGCACGTTGCCGAAGGGTTCGACGGTCGCGCTGCTTGGTCAGGTGCAGACCATGAACAGCGCCTTTGCCGGCATGTTGTTCGGCCTGCTGGGCGCGGTGGCGCTGATCTATCTGCTGATCGTCGTCAACTTCCAGTCGTGGGCCGATCCGTTCGTGATCGTCACGGCCTTGCCGGCGGCGTTGGCGGGCATCGTATGGATGCTGTTCGCAACCCATACGACGCTCTCCGTGCCCGCGCTCACCGGCGCGATCATGTGCATGGGCGTGGCCACCGCCAACTCGATTCTGGTGGTCAGCTTCTGCCGCGAACGTCTCGCCGTTCATGGCGACCCGTTCAAGGCCGCGCTTGAAGCAGGCTTTACGCGTTTCCGGCCGGTGCTCATGACCGCCCTTTCGATGATCATCGGCATGGCGCCGATGGCGCTCGCGCTCGGCGAAGGCGGCGAGCAGAATGCGCCGCTTGGCCGCGCCGTGATCGGCGGCCTGCTCTTCGCCACGACCGCTTCGCTGTTCCTCGTCCCCGTCATTTTCTGTATCGTGCACGCGCGCCCCGGGCGCGCGGCTACCCCGGCATCCGTCTCGGGAGGTCCTGCTCATGTCGTCTGAATCCACTTTCCCCGCTAACCCGCCGTCGCGGCGTCCGCTTCTGATCGCGGGCGTGATTGGCCTGCTGGTCGTCCTGGGCATCGTCATTGCCGGCGTCACCCTGCGAGAGGTGGACGCCCGCAAGCTGAAGACGTGGACCGATGCGCAGGCCGTGCCGACTGTCAACCTGATCCAGCCTGTCCGCGACGCCAACGGGCCGTCGCTGCAACTGCCCGGCCGCCTCGAAGCGTTTACGCGGGCGCCGATTCTCGCGCAGGTCAGCGGCTACCTGAAATCGTGGAGCGTCGATATCGGCGCGCCGGTCAAAGCGGGCCAGGTGCTCGCCGAAATCGAAACGCCCGAACTCGACCAGCAGTTGCTGCAGGCGCGCGCCGATCTGCAAAGCGCTCAGGCTAACGCGTTGGTGGCGGGAACCACCGCGAAGCGCTGGGAAGCGCTGAGAGGCACCGACTCGGTCGCTCAACAGGACGTCGATCAACGCACGGCCGACTACACCGCGAAGGAGGCCATCGCCGCCGCAGCGAAGGCCAACGTCGACCGCCTGGTCGCCACCAAGGCGTTTGCGCGCATCGTCGCACCGTTCAATGGGGTGGTGACCGCCCGCGATACCGACGTCGGCGCATTGGTGAACGCCGGCAGCGGCGGCGTCGGGCAGGAGCTGTTCGCGGTTTCGGAAGTCAAGCAGTTACGAGTGTACGTGCAGGTGCCGCAGAACTACGCACCGGCGATCCACGACGGCACGACCGCCAGCCTGACCGTCCCCGAGTATCCCGACCAGCAGTTCACCGCGCGCGTGGTCGCCGCGGCGGATTCGGTCAATTCGAGTTCGGGCACGACACTGGTTCAGTTACTGGTCGACAATGCCAACGGCAAGCTGATGCCCGGCAGTTTCGCCAGCCTGAAATTCACCTTGCCCGCCTCGCCCGATTCGCTGCGTGTGCCGGCGAGCGCGCTGGTCTTCGATAGCCGTGGCGTGGTCGTCGCCACGCTCGGCGCGAACGGCCACGTACGGTTCAAGCAGGTGAAAATCAATCGCGATCTGGGCGACTCCGTGGAAATCGGCTCAGGACTCGCTGCAACCGACCGTGTGATAGATACCCCGCCCGACGGACTCGCCAATGGCGACAGCGTGCAGATTGCGACGGCCGCGGACAGGAAGGCGGCCGCCCATGGTTAAGCTTCGATGTCCGGTGCTTGTGGCGAGCGTAATCGCGCTCTCCGCGTGTTCGCTCGCGCCGCAATACCAGGTGCCGTCCACGCCGGTCGCCGCGCGATACAAAACGGCCGGCCCGTGGACCAGTGCGCAGCCCGCCGACCGGATAGATCGCAACGGCTGGTGGAAGATGTATGGCGACGCGCAGCTCGACGACCTCGAAACGCGCCTGCTGGCCAACAATACGGATTTGCGCGCCGCGTACGCGCACTATGCGCAAGCGCAGGCGTTCGTGGCGCAAGTGGAGTCGGGGCTGTACCCGAGCATCAGCGCGGTTGCCGTGCCGCAGCGCGATCGCCAGTCCGACAACCGGCCGTTGCGCGTGGGCGGCCCGAACGACTACAACTCCGTCACGCTCGGTGCTTCCGTCAACTACGACCTCGATCTGTGGGGCCGCGTGCGTGATTCCGTGCGGGCGGGCAAGGACGAGGCTCAGGCAACCAAGGCCGATCTGGCTTCCGTGCAGTTGAGCCTGCAGGTCCAGCTGACGGACAGCTATATCAGTTTGCGCGGGCTCGACCAGCAAACCGATTTGTTGACCGAGACGGTGGCGGCCTACGCGAAGGCTCTGCAACTCACGCAGACTTTGCACAACAGCGGGATCGTGGCGGGCCTCGACGTGTCGCGTGCGCAGACGCAACTGTCATCGGCGAAGTCGCTGCTGTCGCAGAACCTGGCGCAACGGGCGCTGATGGAGCATGCGATTGCAGTCCTGGTGGGGACCTCCGCGTCCGAATTCAGCCTGCCGCGGCAGACTGCCGACATTGCGTTACCGGCGATTCCAACGGGCCTGCCTTCCACGCTGCTGCAGCGGCGGCCCGATGTCGCTGCGGCGGAACGCCGGGTCGCCGAAGCCAACGCGAAAATTGGCGTCGCACGCGCGGCGTACTTTCCCGACATCACGCTGAGCCTGCAGGGCGGCGTGCAAAGCGCGGCCTACGCCGGCCTGGTGAGCGCACCGAATCTGTTCTGGGCGGTGGGTCCGCAACTCGTGCAATACGTGTTCGACGGCGGCTACCGCCGCGCGCAACTCGATGCCGCCAGGGCGGCCACGGAGGAAGCCGGGGAGCTTTACCGCAGCGTGGTTCTATCCGCCTTCCAGCAGGTGGAAGACAATCTGGCACTGCTGTCATATCTCGGCACGGCGCTCGACGACCAGCGCGACGCCGCGGGTGCCGCGCAGCACTCCGTCGACCTGGCATTGCGCCAGTACCGCCAAGGCACCGTGGGCTACCTCGATGTGGTGCAGGCGCAGACCGTCTCACTCGATGCACAACGCAGCGTGCTCGACATCCAGACGCGCCAACTCCGCGCAAACGTTCAGCTCCTGCATGCGCTTGGCGGCGGCTGGTCGAGCGACGAACTCGCTCATTTTCGATCCGGGACAGGTCAGGTGGATGCTCCGCGAAAATCCGCCACTTGATTTTCGTTCGCCGACGCAGCAAGCATCCGGGACTCGGCGCTTAGGCCGCTTTTTCCTGCAGGGCCTGCTCGAGCCAGAGACGGCTATCGGGAAACCAGAAGGCATCGGGTCGCGGCGGCGATACGAGCTTCACCTGAAGTGAGGGATTGAAAATCCTGGACCATGCGGACAGGTATGACGGCGTCTTCACGAGGAACCCGCAGTTGGAGAGCAACAAGCTGGAGACCAGCGCTTCACGACCGATCTCGAGCCCTGGATAACCACTAAAGTGAATCGGCGTGTTTCCCCACGCAAGCAATCTGGCGGGCGCGACCTTGACCGGTTTGCGGAACGGCCACGCCACGAAAAACTGCAGGAACGCCGGTTCGTCGCTCGAAACAAAAATGTCGGTGAGATGCGGATTCTCAGCGAGGGTCGCTTCGACGTGGCGACAGAAGGCTTCCCACGAAACGGGGATCGCCTCCAGTGTCTTGTCGGTTCCCCGGAAATGCGCGCCGAGCGTCGTGGGACCCACTTCGAGTTTTCGGCACACCGCGTCGACCTCATCGACAACATGCGCCGCGGGCCGGTAGTGCGCGAAGAAAAGCTCGCTCGCGCTCGCGAGTCGCAGTTGGGCTTCGTAACGTTGGCGAAAACCTAATTGCACGAGATCGCGCACGGTCGACGTTCTCACCTTACGCTTGTGCATGGATGCCGCCGCTTCCCGAACCGGTTCGAAGAAGGCCGAGAACCAGTCTGTCTTTCCTTCAGGATCGCCATAGAGGCCACCGCGCGCGGTGATACACGGCACCAGGCATTTCTCTTCGCAATACATCAGAATAAACAGCACCATCTGCATGACCGAAAAGAAGCCGGAATTCTCCTGAATCTCGATTGCAAAAATGCCACGGTTCAACCGTTGTCTGGCATGAAGTGAAATTCGGCGAGGCGTTGCCACTGAATGCTTGAACCCCTCGCTGCGTCGAATCTGTCTCGCCCGATCGACCACTTTTCTCAACATGCTCACTCCTAATTATTTAGGTATTCTTCGAAGTGCCACGCGCTCACCCATCCGCGCGCCCTTGCGCAGCGGATTGACGACGTCCCAGCATAGCAGTTACAAGACATCGGCCAAGTACGTTTGGCTCATTTTCGTGGGTTGGCGCACAAAGGGTTCGGTAGGATTTGCCAGCAACCTTCGCTCCGCGGATTGCGGACTCGTGGGCAAACGCGGTATCGCAGCGTCAGTGCACGCCGGAAGCCGTTTGGCGCACGTCATTCGCGTCACTGCTTGCGGCGTTCACGCCGCTTCCAGCGCCGGCAGCAGCGAGGGAATGCTCGCGAGGAAAGCGCGCACGTGCATGGCAATCACGGCGTCGGTCGGCGTGGTGTTGTCGTTGGAATAGATGCGCCGGCGGATTGCGAGGTGCGATACCGCCCCATGCAGGAGCCAGCCAACCTCGGTCAGATGCGCCGGATCGTCGGGTACGCTGCGGCTCAATTCGTGAGCCGTCTCCGTGACGATGATCTCGAGCGCGTGCGTCACGACCGCGTTGGTGTAGGTCGGCGCCATCTCGAGGCCTTCAAGCGAGGAATAAAGAAACAGCCTCAACCACCGCCGGGTCAGCAACGTATCGTAGTACTCGCGATAAAACGTGTTGAGTCTGCTTTCGATCGGCACACTGCGGTCTTTCAATTGAATAAACCACATTGCCTTGAAAGTCCCCGCTATCTCGCGCTTGTAAACCTCGTCGATCAACTCGGCCTTGCTGGAAAACAGGCTGTACAGCAAACGTTGGGAAATACCGCATGCATCGGCGATCGCACGGGTCTGCGCGTTCAGCCCGTGCTCGGAGAAATACTCGGCGGCCTTGGCCAGCACGCGCGCCTGACGCTCGGCACGCGGCAGGCGCTGCGGCGCCTTTTTCATCGGTCGCCTGCCCGCAGCCTGAACCGTTCCACTCCCACCACCCGGCTCTGCAACATCTTTGGGTTTGGCCTTCATGACTCTCCCTGTGCCTACTGATTTCCGAAATACGTCTTCACATGACGACTTATGGTTTGATAAAGTATATCGTCGTTGGGGCGAAAGGCGGCCCTGCCTGCCACCCGGCGTAGCCCCGCATTATCTCAGGCTGGCGGTCCTCATTCCGATCAGCGGATGGGTGGCGGACCGCTGCGGGCAGCGCTCCGTGTTCGGCGCCGCGATCGTCATGTTCACGGCGGCGTCCATCCTTTGCGGGTACATCAGGCAGGTGAGTGTGATGCCGCTCAGCACGAAACCGGGCAGATCGAACGGACGGCGCGAGGCTTACGGTAGTTCGGAATGGATATCGCGGCTAAAGCCAGCCCTGGACAGGCCGATCAGCGCGTTCAACAGAAAAATCCAGCGCCAGCTGAAATACGTCGAGATATGGCACGCCCAGTGCCGAACCCAATACCGGTGCGGCGAGCGCGTCCAATGGTGAATTCGACCAGACCGTTACCGAGCGTTTGCCGTTCGACGTTGAAAGCGGCGCCGCTTTACGAACGCGCAGCGCCGAAGGCCTTCACCACGTTGACCCAATACGTCGCGCCAGTGGCCAATGCGTCATCGTTGAAGTCGTAGTGCGAGTTGTGCAATGGAGCGCCGGGTTGCAGTCCATCCACGCCCATCCACACATAGGCGCCGGGTCGCACCTGCGCCATGAAGGCGAAGTCTTCCGACGCCATCGACGGTTTGCAGTCGAGCGCAACCGCCTCGATGCCGACGGTCGCACGGGCCGCGTCGACCGCGATAGCGGCTTCCGCCTGCGCGTTGATCGTCGCCGGATAGCCGTAGTGGTAAGTCAGGACCGCTTCGGCGCCATGCGCCCGAGCGGTCAGCGTGCTGATCTCTTCCAGCAACGCACGGATTCGCGCCTGCACGTCGGCAGAGAAGCAGCGCACGGTGCCACGGATCACGGCTCTGTCGGGCAGCACATTCCAGGCTTCGCCGCCGTGAATCTGCGTAACGCTGACGACACACGCTTCCTTCGGCGGAACGCGTCTGCTGACGATAGTCTGCAGCGCGATGACGACATGACTCGCGCAGACCAGCGCGTCGATTCCCTCTTCCGGCATTGCCGCGTGCGAGCCTTTGCCGTCCACAAGAATCTCGAAGGTATCGAACGAAGCCATCATGGGTCCACTGTTGATCACGAAGCGGCCGAGCGGCAAACCGGGCCAATTGTGCAAACCGAATACCGCATCGCATGGGAAACGCTCGAAGAGTCCATCCTCGACCATCACGCGCCCGCCGCCGGCCACCTCCTCCGCGGGTTGGAAGATCGCGTGCACCGTCCCGTGCCAGCCGGTATCCCGGCTTAACGACGCAGCCGCGCCCAGCAGCATCGCCGTATGGCCATCGTGTCCGCACGCATGCATCTTGCCCCGGTGCTGGGAGCGGTGCTCAAATTCGTTGCACTCCATCATGGGTAGCGCATCCATATCCGCGCGCAGGCCGAGCGACGGACCGCTGCCTCTTGTCAGCGTTCCAACGACGCCCGTTTTGCCCACGCCCTCGGTCACTTCAAAACCATAGTCGCGCAGTACGGATGCCACCATCCGCGCTGTGGAGATTTCTTCGAAGGCGGTCTCGGGGTGCGCATGCAATGCACGCCGCCACGTCACCATCCTGTCGACCAGTTCAGATTCAATCATTGATCACCTCACAAACAAACCGCGGCCAGCGAATAGCATTGGGCCTCCCGCGATGCGAGAAAATTCTCAGGTACTTCAGTCAGCCGGGCAAAACGGTGCCGGCGCAAGAAACACTGATTCCTGATGCACCAGATAGGGCAGAATGCGCGGCGTGAAAGCTTGCCAGCGCGGATCAGCGGCGAGCTTGGCGCGCTGCACGGCACGATGCGCGTAATCGTCGTAGCCCCAGCAGAACACGATCGAGTTCAACGTGCCGGAATCTTTCGTCCAGCACCCTTTGAGCCGCGCGTACTGACTGATGATCTCAAGCCCTTCGCGCTCGTAGATTCCAAGAAACTCACCCACCTTCCCGGCTGTAATCTGATAAGTCCGCATTTCGACCAGCATGTTTGGCCCCTGTTTGAATTCAAGCGTTATAAATGACGTCTGCCGCCCGAGCCACTGCGCCGGCCGGCAGGTCCGAACCGCTTTGCCGGCTAGAAGCTGTGCCGGATGCCCACGCGCAACGCAACCTGATTGGCCGTCGACGACGGCGACAGGTAAGTCAGGTCCGCCACCGCTGCGTGCCCTGTCGAATCGATGCCGCTGGCGCGTTGCCACGCGACGATCAGATAGGTAAAGGTACGTTTGGAAAACAGGTACTGTGAACCCGCTGCCACCTGGTTGTAATGCGCGTGAGGCGAGGATGTGTAGTCGTAGGTGAGACCGGCCATGACGGCAGGAGTAAAGCGATGGCTGACGAACGCTTCGTACGAAGCGAGTGTCGCTGAACCCTGAAACGAGGTGCTCGTCGTCGCGACTGCGTTGCTAAAGCGGGTGTTGGTGTAAAGCGCGCCTAGCGTCGTCGCGCCGAACTGATAGTTGCCGCCTGCTCCGAACGTCTGCATGCTGTGTGCGGTGGCGTAGCCGCTGTAAATCGGATTCGTCACCGGGTTCGTGAACGCCTGGCCGGCGGTGGCGCCCGTTGTGCCGTCAAAACGCGTCACTGCCGGATTGTTGACGTAGAGATACGCGGCGGCCAGCTTGAGCGGGCCATTCGCATAGCTCAGACCGAATCCGTACTGCCGCGACGAACCGACCGAGCCTGCCACCCCGCCAAAGCTATACAGCGCGCCGGCTGTGACCCCGTGGTAGGTCGGGCTGATGTATTTGACGGTATTGCTGACCGGATACGTGCCCCAGATCCCGTCGACATCGCCCGCATGCGACGATAGCGAACCGCCGAACGACTGCGCGGAGGTGAGCGACTGCAGATTCGTCACCATGAAGTCATACTGCCGGCCAAGACGCACGCTGCCGTAGTTGCCGGACAACCCGACATAAGACTGACGCCCAAACAGTCGGCCGTTATATCCGAACTTGCCGCTGTTCATATCGAAACCGCTCTCGAGCTGGAAGATCGCGGTCGTGCCCCCACCCAGATCCTCGCTACCGAGCAGCCCGAACTTGCTTCCGCCCAGCCCGCCACTGAAGGTCTGGTAATTGGCATGGCCGCCCTGATTGTTTGTGTAGGTAATGCCGTCGTCCGCGACGCCGTACAGCGTCACGCTGCTTTGCGCATGCGCCGCTTCTTCCAGAAATCCCAACGCCATTAGTACAACTATGATTTTGTTCATGAAATTTCCCGTCGAATGAAAAATGGATTTGATCAAACGTTGAACTACCGAACGAACAAGGTTGCCACTGGAACGGCTTGTACTCCGCGCGGAATCCGGCTCACACCTGGCTCAGACCGATCACCGGTTCGCCGCATGCCGCTACCGAAAAGCGGCACCCGATCTGCGCGCAGCCGGGTGCCGCTGTCACAGAGCGGTCTATCAGGCCACGTGCCCAATCACAAACCCGACCAGCAAACCGATCAGCCCCGAACCTGCGCCGACCAGCCAGATCCGTATGCCCTGCGTCGCGCCGGCTTGACGCGTGGCCGCGGGCGAGAGCGTTTGGAGAGGCTCCTGCCGTCGAGCGTCTTCGGACAGACCGCTGCTATCTGGCGATTGTTGCGGCGCTGGCGCCGGCGTCGGCTGCGTGCTTTCCATGGGTTCCGCGGGTACTCCGGCGTCCTGCTCGATGTGCTGCTTAAGCGCGCCAAAGAATGCCTCGAGGTTTTTCCCCGCTGCGGACTGAATCAAGCGTGATCCCACGCTCATCAGCTTTCCACCGATTTCGACATCAGCGTCGTACACCAGCACGGTGGTTCCGGCCTGCGGTTCGAGTTGCACGCGCGCCGTCACCTTCGCAAAGCCGACTGCGCCGGCGTTGCCAGTTCCGACGATCGTGTAAGCCCTGGGCGGATCGAGGTCCGACAGCTCCACATTGCTTTTGAAGGTCGCGGCGACGGGGCCTACGCGAATCTGCACGGTCGATTCGAAATGCCGGTCGTCGAGCATCGCGAGCGATTTGCATCCCGGCAAACACGCCTCGAGTACGGCAGGATCGTTCAGCGCACGCCACACCGTTTCAGGCGCGGCCGGCAAGACGCATTGATCAGCTAGCTTCATCGCCGTGCCTCAGTTCCCGTACAGTTTGAACAGCGCCTGGGTACCGCTGCGCGCGTGGCCTTCTTCAGCCAGCTTCCCGTACAGACCTCGCACGAGTTGCAGGCCCGGCAATTCGCGCCCCATGTGCGCTGCTTCCTCGTGCGCAATTTTCATATCCTTGATGAAATGCTCGATGAAAAAGCCAGGCGCAAAGTCACCCTTCGCGATGCGCGGCCCCATGTTGTTCAGTTGGAACCCTCCCGCCGCGCCGCCGCTGATCGCATTGAGCACGGTCTGCGCGTCGAGCCCCGCGCTCTGCGCGTAGGCCAGCCCTTCGCAGACGCCGAGTATCGTCGAGGCGATGACGATCTGATTGCACAGCTTGGTGTGCTGACCGGCGCCCGGCCCTCCTTGCAGGACGATGTTGGTCCCGAGGCAGCGCAGCACGGGATCCACCTGCGCGAGCACGTCGGCGGCGCCGCCCACCATGATCGACAGGCGTCCTTCGCGCGCGCCGATGTCCCCACCGGAGACCGGTGCGTCGAGCATATGCACGCCGCGTGCCGCGGCTTGCGCAGCCAGCTCCCCGGCCAGTTGCGGACTCGAGGTGGTCATGTCGATCAGCACCGCATCGCGCCGCGCGTGCATGATGAGACCGTCGTCGCCCAGATACAGCGCGCGCACGTCAGCCGGTGTGCCGACGATCGTGATCACGATGTCGGACGCTTCGGCCAGCGCTGCCGGACTCGCGTGCCACGACGCGCCCGCCTCGATCAGCGGCTCGGCCTTGGCGCGTGTACGGTTGTAGACGTGCAACGGATAGCCCGCTGCGGCGAGCCGCGCCGCCATCGAGGCGCCCATGATGCCGAGGCCGATAAAGCCGATAGCGGGTTTGCTTGCAGGTTGATTCATGATGATCGGATAAAGTTAGTGTTTGTCGCGCAACAGATCGCGCAACATCATGGGTGTCAAAGGATGGCGGTCCGCAACGGCGCCGAACGGCGCGAGCGCGTCGTTCACCGCGTTGGTCAACGCGCCGAGCGCTCCCATCACGCCGCCTTCGGCCATCCCTTTGATGCCGGCGGCGGTCGCGCGGCTTGGCGTATGCAACGGGATGATCTCGAGATTGGGCAATTCGGCCGACGTGGCGATCATGTAGTCGGCCAGCGAGCCGGTCAGGTTCTGTCCCGTTTCGTCGTATCGCACATGCTCGAACAGCGCGCCGGACAGGCCCATCGCCACCGCGCCATGCTGCTGCCCCTCCACCACGGTGGGATTGAGCAGCGTGCCGCAGTCTTCGGCGATAACGTAGCGTGCGATGCGGATCGCACCGGTGGCCGCGTCGAGCTCGATCTCGCATCCGTGTGCCGAATTCGAATACGTCATGGCCGGCGGATCGTAGGTAAGGTGAAACTCGAGGCCGGGCGTCAGGCCTTGCGGCAGCGAGGTGGGGTCCATATAAGCGCGCTGCGCCACGTCAGCGAGCGTCAAGCCCGCGTCGCCCCACCCGTCGCCGCTACGGTGTTCGACTCGTGCTTCCACCAGACGCAGCGAGTCCGCGTCCGGCAAGCCGAGGCAACCGGCGGCGATCGCGAGGACCTTGCGGCGGGCGTCGAGCGCGCACAGATAGAGCGCACCCCCACCTGCCGTACCGCTGCGGGCGCCGCGGCTGCCCATGCCGTATGGCGCGACGTCGGTGTGGCCCAGATGAATCCGCACGCTCGACGGATGAACACCAAGCCCCTCGGCCACCGCGTTCGCCATCGCGCTTTCATAGCCTTGTCCACTGGGACCGAGACCTACTGACGCATTCACGACGCCGCTGGGTTCGATACGGATCCAGCTGGCGTCATGTCCCGAGCCGGGAATTCCTGCCGACTTGTAAAAGCGCGAACCGTAAGTGGTGGGTTCGACGACGTTGCACAAGCCGAGCCCGAGGAAGCGGCCGGCTGCACGCGCGGCCCGCTGACGTTCGCGAAACGCCGGGTAATCGAACGCCGCCACCACCGCCTCGAATGTTTGCGAAGGCGTGATGTCATGCAATAGTTCGCCGGTCGCCGTGCGATACGGCAACGCCTCCGGAGTCAGCAGGTTGCGGCGACGCACGTCGACAGGGTCCAGCTTCAACTCGCGCGCAATCGCCTCTATCGTGCCTTCCATGACCCAACTGGTGATGGACATCGGCGCGCGCATCGGCGCGTTGCCGCATTTGTGGCTGAGCACGACCTTCACATCGAACGCGTAGTCCTGCAGACGGTACGGTCCGCTCAGCACCATCGCGACGACGCGCGCGAGATAGTTCGCCGGAAAGAAGCAGTAAGCGCCGAAGTCTTCGCGAATCTCCAGATCGAGTGCGAGCAGCGTGCCGTGCTCATCGACGGCAGCGCGCGTGCGGCAAAAGTCCTCGCGCGAGTTCGCCGCAGCGGTCAGGTTCTCGAGACGGTCCTCGCGCCAGCGCACGGGTCGCTTTAAATGACGCGCGAGCGCCGCGACGGTCAGCTCTTCGCGGTACAACGCGATTTTCTGACCGAACGACCCGCCGACATCAGGCGAAATCACCGTCACCTGCGACTCGCTGAGTCTCAACCGCTGCGCCAGTTGCGTTCGCAAAGGATGCGGCACCTGCGTGCCGATATGGAACGTCAGATGGTCGCGCCCGGCGTCCCACACCGCCGCGCAACCGCGCGTTTCGATTGGCACATGGGTCTGGCGCTGCTGCTGGAACGTCGCTTCGACCACCCGGTAAGCTTGCTTTCCGGCGCTTTGCGGGTCGCCATGCGAGTAGGTCTGGTGCGACACGAGGTTGCCGGGCACGTCAGGGTCCACTTGCGGGGCATCCGCGTGCAATGCCTGCCACATGTCGACTACCGCGGGCAACGCCTCGAACTCGACCGCCACCTGTTCCGCAGCGTCTTCAGCGAGGTAGCGATCGGAGGCCACCACACAGGCCACAAGATCGCCCTGAAAGCGCACTGTCTCGATCGGCATCGCCGCGAATTCGACCGGCAGCAGTCCGTCGATGGGCGCGGCGACACGCATCGGCGTGGTCCACTGCGCCAACTCCCGGCCCGTGACGACGGTCACGACGCCAGGCATGGCGGCGGCCGCCGCGGTATCCACCGAGACGATCCGCGCGTGCGCGTGAGGCGAGCGAACAAAGCATACATGCAGGGCACCCGCGATTTCGATGTCGTCGAGATACCGGCCATAACCCGTTAGCAGACGATAATCTTCGGTGCGCGGCACCGGCTTGTTGAGATAACGAAACGAGTGTTCAGACATCGGCTGTTTCTCCACGCATGCGGCTCGCCGCGAGCAGAATTGCCCGCACAATGTTCTGGTAGCCGGTACAGCGGCACAGGTTGCCGGAAAGCACTTCGCGCACCTCGGTCTCGGTCGGGTCTGGATGCTCCCGCAGATAGGCCTCGAACGTCATGACGATGCCCGGCGTGCAAAAGCCGCACTGCAGACCGTGACACTCGTGCAGCGCGTGCTGCAGCGGCGAGAGCCGGCCATCCTGCGCGACGGCCTCGATCGTCGTGATCCGCGCGTCTTCCATCTGTACCGCGTAGGTCAGGCATGAGCGCGCGGGGCGGCCGTCGATCAACACAGTGCATGCGCCGCATACGCCGTGTTCGCAACCGACGTGCGTGCCGGTCAAACGGCAGTCTTCACGAAGCGTATCTGACAGCAGCTTGCGGGGCTCGCACACCACTTCGTGACGCGCGCCGTTCACATTGAGATAAATGGCTTTTTTTTCCATGAGTCACTTAAAGGTCTTGCTGACGGTCAGCCGTCACGCGTCGCAACGCTCGGGCCGCCAGCGCCTTCACGAGGTCGCGCCGGTAAGCGGCGCTGATGTCCTGCTGATCGAGCGGATCGATGGCGTCCGCCACTGCCTCGGCAATGCTGTCGAGAGTCTGCGCGTCGGCCGTCGCGCCGACGAACGCGTCGGTCACGCCTTCCGGCACGAGCGGCACATCCCCAACGCCGCCGACGCCGATACGCAAGCGGGAGAATCTGTTGGCGTCGAGCACCGCGGTCACCGCGCAGGCTGCAATCGCGAAATCGCCATGCCGTCGGCTAAAGGCTTCAAATGCGTGCCGTTCGCGAGGCAGCACCACCGGAAAGCGCACCGCGCGAATAATTTCTTCGACGGCGAGATCGGTGGTCATCACCGCGATGAGGAATTGCGCCGCCGGCACCTCGCGCGTTCCGTCCGGTCCGGCAATCTCGATACGCGCCCCGAGCGTGCTTGCGATGAGCGGCATCTGCGCGGCCGGATCGGCATGCGCAAGACTTCCGCCAAGCGTGCCGCGCTGCCGAATCGCGTAATGACCGATCGTCGCGGCGGCTTCCGCAAGTACCGGGCAGGCGGCGCGCACGATGCTGCTCGTGGCGACTTCGTGATGGCGCGTCATTGCGCCGATCACGAGCGTGTCGCCCTCGCGGGTGATGCCGGCGAGTTGCGGCACCGCGTTGAGATCGATGACATGTGCCGGCTGCGCAAAGCGCATGTTCATCATCGGTGCAAGGCTTTGTCCTCCAGCGATGACCTTGGCGTCGAATCCATGCAGCGCAAGAAGCGACAGCGCCTCCTCGAGCGTGCGAGGCCGGTGATACGAAAATACAGCGGGTTTCATGCGTTATGCGCCTTCAGGTTCACGCCGCTCGTCTGGTCGAAGATGTGCAATCTGCGGCGGTTGACCGCCAAGGTCACGCGTTCGCCGACCTTGCACGCGCGCTCCTTGTCGATACGGAAAAACATCGACCGGCCCGCACACTGCATGCCGATGAACTGATCTGAACCCACCGGCAGCAACGACGCGATGTCGCCCGTCAGCGCGCAGTCCGTCGCATCGCCATGCTCGTCGATATCCTCGGCACGGATGCCGATCGACACAGCGCGACCACCGCACCCCGCGAGGCTGCGCTGAACGTCTCGATCGAGCGCAAGAGAAAGATCGCCGCAGCGGAAATGCAAGCCGTTATCGCCTTGCATCAGCAGGCCATCAATCAAGTTGATCGGCGGGCTGCCGAGGAAATTCGCGACGAATTTATTCGCGGGACGCTCGTAAATGTCGTCGGGCGTGCCGATCTGCTGCACCACGCCCTGGCGCATCACGACGATGCGGTCGGCAAGCGTCAGCGCTTCCGCCTGGTCGTGGGTGACGTACACGAAGGTCGTCTGCATCGACTGGTGCAATGCCTTGATGTGCGCTCGCATCGACACACGCAACGCCGCATCGAGGTTCGAGAGCGGTTCGTCCATCAGAAAGACAGCGGGCTGGCGCACCATCGCGCGCCCGAGTGCGACGCGCTGGCGTTGCCCGCCCGACAGTTGCCCTGGCCGCCGGTCCAGCAGATGACTGATCTCCAGCGACTCGGCCGCCGCACGCACCCTGGTGTCGACCTCCTGCCTGGGATGCTTGCGCATTCGCAGACCGAATGCGATGTTGTCGTACACAGTCTTGTTCGGATACAGCGCATAGCTCTGGAACACCATCGCCACATCGCGCTGGTGCGCCGGCAAGCCGTTCACTTCGGTATCGTCGAACCGCAGGCTGCCTTGCGTGACTTCTTCCAGTCCTGCGATCATGTTGAGCGTCGTCGACTTGCCGCAGCCGGACGGTCCGAGAAGGACGAGAAACTCTTTGTCCCTGATCCGCAGGTTGAGGTTGTCCAATGCGACATGCCCGTTCGCATACCGCTTGCCCACCTGCTGAAATTCAATTTGAGCCATGACGTCTCCCGTTATCCCTTTACCGCACCCGCGGTCAGACCCGACACGATGTAGCGCTCGAACACCACCGCGATGATCACCGGCGGCACGATCGCGACCACGCCGGCCGCATTGATGAATGAAAAGCTCGTGGTGAAATCGGATGTGAACGACGCGACGATGATCGGCACCGTCTGCGATGCCGCGGTCTGCGTAAACATCAATGCAAACAGGAACTCGTTCCAGCTCGTCAGGAATGTGAAGAGGATGACGGCGACGAGCGAAGGCAGCGCGAGCGGCAGAAATACCTTCAGCATCGTCTGGATTCGCGAGCATCCGTCGACCCGCGCCGCCTTGTCGAGTTCGTCGGGCAGCGATTCGAAATAACTCAGCAACATGAAGACACTGAACGGGATCGTGATCGCCAGGTAGGTGACGATCAGCGCCCCGACACTGTCGAGCAGTCCGAGTTTGCGCACGAACAGGAAGAACGGCACGACAAGCGCGATATCGGGAATCACCCGTGTGGCAAGCATGAAATACACCGACAGATCGCGGCCGATATAACGGATCTTGGCCATCGCATAAGCGGCGGGAACGCTGACGAGCAGGTTGAGCACCACCACCGCTGCAGCGACCACGAGGCTGTTACGCAGCGCGGGCAGCAGGTATTGCGCCGTGGAAGGGATAAACGCCGCATTGCCGTCGTCCGACGCTGTTCCGATGCTCGCCGCGACGATCGCCTTGAAGCTCGAAAGCGTCGGCGGATGAGGGATCCAATGCGGCGGAATAGACGTAATGTCCGCTTCGCGCTGCAGTGAGGACGACAGCAGCCAGGCGACCGGTGCCAGCACATACAGCAACATCACGACCGACCCGGCAAGAAGCACAAGGCGCTTGATAACGAGAGAAGATGACATCGGCTAGATCCTCTTGCCGAGCAGGCGAATGATTACGTACGACATCGCGAATGTGGCGAGCGCGAGCACATAAGCGACCGCCGCACCTGTACCGAACGACAGGTTGCGGAACGTGTCGGCGTAGATGTGCCAGGACAGTACATGCGATGCGTCGGCCGGACCACCCTCCGTCAGGATGAAGAAGAGGTCGAAGTGCCGCACCGCCATCATGGCCTCGTAGATCATCACGAGCATGAATCCCGGACGCATGGCCGGCAGCGTCACGTGCACAAAACGATGCAGCACGTTGGCGCCGTCAACGCGCGCCGCGGCGTACAGGTCCGACGGAATGGACTTCATCGTGACCAGCAGCAGGATGGTTGCGAGCGGCACTTCCTTCCAGACAAACGCGTTGCAGATGAGCGCCAGTGTTTTGTGCGTGTCGCCCAACCACACCACGTACTGGCCGATCACGCCAAGCTGCATCAGCAGTCCGTTTAGCGCGCCGTATCCCGAGTCGTAGATCCACTTCCACATCAGCCCGTCGACGACATAGGGAATCGCCCATGGAATCAGCAATGCCGTCGACAGGACGCGTCGGCCGGGAAACTCCTGATTCAGCAGCAGCGCGAACAAAGTTGCGATGACCATGATCGCGAGCACCGACACGACGGTGAACCACGCCGTGCGCTTCACGGCGGCCCAGAACATCGGGTCGCGGAAGGTCTGGACATAGTTGCCGAGACCGACGAACGAGCCGCTGTTCGCGCGCGTCAAGTGAATGTCGAACAGGCTGATCCAGAAGGAGTAAAGGATCGGGAACACGGCGACCGCGAACAGCACCACCATCATCGGAGCCAGAAGCAGCATCGCGCTGCGTTGATCCGAGATCGCGACGGCGTGTCTCGCGGTCCAGCGGCGACCAAACGTTTGAATACTCGTATCCATCTCAGGCCTTGCTCAGTGCTGTCCACTTCTGAGCGGACGACTTCAACGCGTCGGCCACGCTGGACTGACCGAGAATAGCGGACTGCCATGCCGTGCCGTTGGCCTCGTCCCATTCTCCGAACCAGCGCGTGATCACGTCCTTCTTGCGAGCCAGGTCCTGCTGTTTCTGGAACATCGAAAAGTCGCCGTACTTCTCATACGCGGTACGGACTTCCGGATCGTTGAAGAGCGGCTTGACGCCGAATGCCGTGCCCGTATCCAGGAACATCGCTTTCTGGAACGCATATTGGCCGTCGAACCGGCCGCCAAGCGCCTCGATGAGGCGTGCCGCCTCCGCGGCCCGCGTCTTGTTGGCGCCGGCGGCGGCGCTCATTGCGTGCATCCGCATCCACGCGACGGTGGCGTGCGAACCGTTCGGACCGGCCGGCATCAACGCCTGCCTGATATGACCGGCGACACGCGACTGCCGCGGGTCGTTGAGCGCCTGGATGCGGTAGCGCGGCAACAGCGCGAATGCGTGATTGCCCGAGGCGACGGCCTTGAAACCGTTCAGTTCGCCGAGCTCGACACAGGCAGGCGACACGATCTTGTGCTTGTTGACCGCATCGGCGACCCATTGCAGCGACGTGACCGCTCCGTGCTTCGGATCGTCCATCACCGCCCTGCCGCCGTCGTCGACAAAGCGGCCGCCGTTGGAGAACACAAGCGATGACATGAACTCGATCAGCCAGCTTTCTCGCGCCATCGACAGCATCAGCGGGTACTGCGACAAGCCTGCATTCTTGATCTTCAGCGATTGCGCGACCAGTTCGTCCCACGTTGCGGGCGGCGCCGCAATGCCGGCCCTGGCCAGCTTGTCTGCATCGTATAGAAACGCCATGTAGTCGGTGTAGTACGTGAGGCCGTACTGATGCCCCTTGTAGCGCATCGATTGCGTGCAGAAATCCTGCACTTCGCCGTTGTACGCGAGAAGCCGCGGAAACCCGTCGAGCGGTGCGAGCCAGCCCGCGTCGGCCCACTCGGGCAGCCAGCCGTCCGACACCCACAGCACATCGATCGGCGCCTGGCCGACAAATTTCGTCACCATCGCCTCGCGGTACTGGGCGAACGGGAGATTGTTGTAGTTGACGTTCAGCCCCGATTCCTTCTGAAACGGCACCAGCAGGCGCTTCACCGTATCAACGCCGGCCGACCAGGTGTGGAGATTCACACTGTCGGCAGCGAGGGCGCGTGACATTCCGCCCAGCAGACCCGAAGCGGCAAGTCCCGCGCCCGCCGACAGTTGTAGAAATCGACGACGACCATTCCCGACTCTCTTCACGTTACTCATGGCTTCGCTCCGACCGCCTGCGCGGCGCTGTTCACATTGGCGTAGCCGCTGGTTCGGCTACCTCTTGGGAAGCGAAGATAGTCCCGAGAAAATAAATCGTCAATTGACGACTTAAGATTTTTTCAAATTCATGAAATTTGCCACGGCCTTTGACCGTTGATCCACGCCCCCATGATTTATCGCACTTTTTCGAGGCTACTCAAGAGAATTCGCATGAAAAGTCTCCACCTTCGTAGTCGTCATATGACGATGGTTTATGAAAATCCGGATGCCAGCAGTGCTGCGGCGGCGCAAGCCGCAAATTCCCACGCTCGCTTGATTTGCCAGTGGGACGCGGCGCGCCCGCGGCCTCTCATATACTTCAGTCGAGCGGTGTCAACAGGCATCGTCCCGGCAGATCGAGGACGCGCCGGATCTGGACCATTGCGCCTTGGGCGCGCAACCCTATCCGCTCGACTTCGAGCATTCGTCCGACATGATTCGCCTCGTGCTCCGCGAGATCGTCTCGCAGACCCAATACGATGACGGCCCGGCGAATCCGCTCACCTTTTTTTCGAACCCGCATGCCTGATGTCTTCTTGTCTCGCGAGGTATCAATCATGACCACACCTTGCATTATTTCTGTCGCCATCACCGGTTCGCTGCCGCGCAAGAAGGACAATCGGGCTGTGCCGATCAGCGTGAACGAGCAGATCGAGTCCACCCAGGCCGCATTCGAGGCCGGCGCGACACTCGTGCATCTGCATGTGCGCAACGACGACGAGACGCCGACCTCCGATCCGGAACGGTTCGCGCGCGTACTCGAAGGCATCCGCAAACACGCGCCGGGGATCATCACGCAGGTGTCCACGGGCGGCCGGTCGGGCGCGGGCCATGAACGCGGCGGGATGCTGCCGCTGCGCCCGGACATGGCGTCGCTTGCAACCGGCTCCGTTAACTTCCCGACGCGCGTCTACGAAAATTCGCCGGAGCTGATCGACTGGCTCGCGGCAGAGATGAAGACTTACGGCATCAAGCCAGAGGTCGAGGCGTTCGACCTGTCGATGATTTTCCAGGCCGTTGCAATGCAACAGGCTGGCAAGATCGTCGGCCCGCTGCACCTGCAATTTGTGATGGGCATCAAGAACGCCATGCCTGTCGATCGCGAGGTGTTCGAGTTTTACGTGCGCACACTGCGCCGGCTCGCACCTGATGCAACGTGGACCGGCGCGGGCATTGGACGCGACCAGCTCACGCTCGTGCGTTGGTCACTCGAACTCGGCGGACACTGCCGGACGGGGCTCGAGGATAATGTGCGGCTAGACAAGCACACGCTCGCACCGTCCAACGCCGCCCTCGTGCAACAGGTCGCCGGGCTTTGCCGCGAATTTGGGCGCACCGTCGCGACGGTGGCGCAGGCTCGCGCGTTGTTAGGGCTGGACGGCGCAAGCCGACGTTCAAGTCAAGCGCAAGCGGGCGAATAAATTGAACGGGGCACCCGCAGGGCGCCCCGGCCCGTATGACGACGCCGACAGGTCGTTTCAGGCGCTCACACGTGCCACCGGCTCAGTGGCCCTTCACGCTCCCGCCGGTTCCGGAGAAGATTATTCAAATGAACGTCACACACAGAGAACGACGAAAATGAACTTACAGACTGATCGCGAATTTTTTAGCCTGCTTTCGAATAGCTACTCGCGCCTGCTCGGCAAGCCACTTGTACCCCCGCACGTGCCAGTCGAAGACGCGGCACGGTGGCTTTACGAAAGTGCGTCATTTGGCCTGCTCGCGCACAACACTGAGGCGGACCCGCTCTTTGTGTACGGTAACTTGATCGCCCAGAAATTGTTCGAATACGATTGGGACGAATTGACGGCGCTGCCGTCGCGATTATCGGCAGAGGCACCCGATCGCGACGAACGTCAAGCCTTCCTCGAACAGGTGGAACGGAACGGATTCGTCGCCGCATACCGTGGCATGCGTGTGACGAAGTCGGGCAAGCGCTTCTGGATCGAAAACGCTGTGGTCTGGCAACTGCGAGATGAGGCCGGCGCACATCGTGGCCAGGCTGCCCTGATTCCGGCATCGTCAAAGGCGTGAGGTTGCGGCGAGCGTACGTCGACCATCGGCGTCGCGACCACAAATTGACGCCAGAGCGAGCGGAGTTTTGCAAATGGAGTCGGCGCTGCGACGACCACAGATAAAAGTGCAACAATAAAAAACCGGCGGCGCCGTTTGAAACTCATCCCGTGACATGGAGGCGAACATGCTGAAGATCGCGAGGGACTGGGTCGTGGCAACGGTGAACAGGACTCTCGAATCCGCACTGGCCTCGTCTTTTGCGTTGGCCTTGGCGAGCGTCGCGCTCACCGTCGGTTCCGCGCAAGCGCAGCCGCCCTCGTTCGAGACGTTCGCGCTCCCAACCGGCAGTGCGCCGCATGACGTCGCCCCGGCGCCCGACGGCGTCGTGTGGTACACCGCGCAGGCGCAAGGCGCGGTCGGACGGCTTGACCCGCGCAGCGGCAAGATCGACCGGATTCCGCTTGGCGACGGGTCCGCGCCGCACGGCGTGATCGTCGGTCCCGATCGCGCGGCTTGGATCACCGACGGTGGCCAGAACGCGATCGTGCGCGTCGATCCGAAGACGCTCGCCGTCACGCGTTTTCCCTTGCCGAAGAACCGGCCGGACGCCAATCTGAATACCGCGGTCTTCGACAAGCAAGGGCATCTGTGGTTCACCGGGCAAAGCGGCATCTATGGCGAACTCGATCCGCGGCGAGCCAGCATGCGAGTCTTCGATGCGCCGCACGGGCCCGGCCCCTACGGAATCTGCGTGACCCCGGACGGCAGCCTGTATTTCGCGTCACTGGCGGGGAGCTATCTCGGCCGCATCGATCCCGCGAGCGGCGCAGCGCAGGTCATCGAGCCGCCGACACCGAACCAGGGCGCGCGCCGCGTATGGTCCGATTCCAACGGGCGCGTCTGGGTCAGCGAGTGGAACGCAGGAAAGGTCGGCGTATTCGATCCGGCAACGCATCGATGGCGCGAATGGCGACTGCCTGGCGATGACCCGCACGCGTACGCGATATTCGTGGACGACAAGGACATCGTCTGGCTCAGTGAATGGAGCGCCAACGCACTAGTGCGCTTCGACCCACGCGCCGAGCGGTTCGACGTATTTGCGCTGCCGCGCCCGCACGCGAACGTACGTCAGATGATGGGCCGGCCGGGAGAAGTCTGGCTGTCCGAATCCGGCACCGGTCATCTGCTGCGCTACCGGTCCGGCACAGTCCGAGTCAGCGGAAATTGACGACGCACGGTGTTGGCACCGTCCAACGTGTCGAAACACCATGAAGTCAAAAGGGCCGGTAGCAATCGAGCAGGCATCGAGTCTGCGCTTCACGCCTTCCCCACTGCCAGGCAAGCCAAACAGCCGGTGGCACGCGATTCCATTGCCTAGAATCAGGTTACGCGCAGAACGCTTTCGACGAACACGATCGCAGTGGCGCTCGCGGGCGAGTTTGCGCGTATGAATCCCGACTCGTACTAATCGTAAGGGGAATCGTCATGGCAACTTATGTGGTTCTTGCACAATTCACCGATCAGGGTATCCGCACCATCAAAAACAGCCCACAACGCGCCGCTCAAGCAGTGGAGATGGCTAAGAGCTTTGGCTGCGAAATGAAAGAAATCTACTGGACGTTGGGCCAATATGACATTGTCACGATCGTCGAAGCACCCGATGAGCAAAGCTTCATGTCATTCGGCTTCGCGCTCGGCTCCGCAGGCAATGTCCGCACGCAGACGCTTCGTGCCTTCACGAAGGACGAATTCGGCGCGAGTCTCGGCAAACTCCCATAAAACAGGCACGCACACCGCACGAGAACCGCTTTCTTTCCGCGGCTCTCTTGCTCAGGAGGTCAGTATGAAAATGAAGGCAAACGACAGCGAAAACGTACGCGCTTTCGTGCAAACGGCCGAGCAGGCCGGCGCCTATGTCTGGATCATCACACTGGTCGACTTCGGGGCGGAAAAGGTCAAACGTTCGCTCGTATCGGACGAGACATACGCCATGCGCGCTGCTGCTCAAGACGCCGGCGACGCCTATCTGAAAGCGCTGGCGGAGGACCGGTAGCGAGACCCCGGGGCCGTCCTGTTTTCGCGCGAGAACAGACCAGGTTGGGCCAGACGCAAAGGGCCGGTCATCACCTCGGACCTATAAGCTGCCTCCCGGCCCTACGTCAGCGTGACTATACTTGAGGAGGTCGCCTTTGATTCAGGTATGCCGGCTCAGGCGGTAGGCCCCGAACACGATCTCAATGCGAACGGGCCCAATCGCGGGGAGAAACGTATGTTCAAGCATCTGCTGGTGCCGACCGACGGCTCGGCGCTCTCCGAGGCCGCCATTCACATGACGGTGACGCTCGCCGTGGAAAATGGAGCCAAAGTCACGGGGCTCCATGTCATTCCGGAATTTCGTGTCCTCGCGTATGGCACCGAGATGATCGCGGACAACGAGGAGCGAATCATTCAGGTCGCTCGACAGCATGCGGATGATTACCTCGCTGTCGTCGCGGAAGCGGCTGCGCAAGCAGGTGTCGAGTGCGATACGGTTGCCATGAACCGCGCCCATCCGTACGAGGCGATTATCAGCGTTGCAGCGCGACAAAACTGTGATCTCATCGTCATGGCGTCCCACGGCCGAAGCGGCATGCGGGCGTTTTTGCTCGGCAGCGAGACCCAAAAGGTCCTGACGCACAGTCAGATCCCGGTACTCGTCGTCCGGCAGCCGACGCAAACCGGAGTACCTGCGGGACGAAAACCAGGTTGAACCTCGAGATCGAGTTCGTCAAACCTGCGGGAGATCGTCCATGGACTTTTCGATACTCCCATCGGGGACCTCCGTGTCGATCCCATCAGGGCCGTTGGTGTGCGCAACGATCTTGATTTTCGGGCCCAGAAATCTCACACCGCCGAGCGTAAAAAGGGACCAGCAAACGTCCCCCGCCTGGATCGCCTTGACCACTTGGGCCACCTCGACCACCGCGCTCGGAGACAGCCAGTCGTGCGTCTTCGGGTCGATGGGAGCCCAGCGCACGTGTGTGACACGGTCAGTTGCAGGGTTAATGCGCACACCGTCGATAGCAAACGTAGCCATATCTGCCTCCATCATCCTGACAAAGGAATTCCTGCATTATGCGCTGCTTCCCGGTGCGGCTCTGCGGCCAGGTTCCGATCGTTCAAGCCGTCGCCACACGAAAATTTCGCTCCAAAAATGTGGGGGATTTATTAGTATGTACAAAGGAGGAATCCCGGACGCCCAGACGGGTACCGTCCGGGAAGGAGTGACGTATGACGACGGTGCTATTGGTTGACGACGAGCCCGAGACCCTGGCAGCCTGGGAAATCTGCTGCGAGCGTGACGGGTTCGATGTGAAAGCCGCCCGAGACGGCAGGGCAGCGCTGGCCGTCCTGACTGCGGCCAGCATCGATATCGTCGTAGCCGATTGGCGCATGCCGGTCATGTCGGGCAGTGCGCTATGCCAGCATATCCGGAACACGCCAGGTCTCGCCGACACGGTTTTTATCCTGGTGTCGGCCGAGCCGAGCCCGCCGGCCTTTGTGCGATACGACGGCTTTCTGCGCAAGCCCGTCGAGGTCCCGGAACTGCTGGCGACGATGCGGCGTCTGCTCGCAGAACACGACGCCGAATATGCCGCCGCGCGGGACCACGTCTGGACGCACTGAACGCGGCGCAGGCGACTCCACACTCCGTCGTTTCAAGGACAGCATCACAGCCCTTCTTGGGCCGACCGGCAATTAATATCTTTTGCGACCTAATTGCACCGAAAAAATATATTGGACGTCTTACCGGTGCTCTCGCACTATTCGTACATTCCCAGCGCACACCGTGCACGCTATCGCGAGCCACACGCCCGCGGGCTAGCGGCGTGCCGTCACCGACCGCAGCGGCGCATTGGTCGGCCGGATGCAATTCTAATTTCAATGACCCCAATACCTGAGGACACAGATGCCTGACTACCGATCACGAACTTCGACTCATGGCCGCAACATGGCTGGCGCCCGCGCCCTGTGGCGCGCCACCGGAATGAAGGACGATGATTTCGGCAAGCCCATTATTGCAGTGGTGAACTCGTTCACCCAGTTCGTGCCGGGCCATGTGCATCTGCGCGACCTGGGCGCGCTGGTGGCGAAAGAAATCGAAGCGGCCGGCGGCGTCGCCAAGGAATTCAACACCATCGCAGTGGACGACGGCATCGCCATGGGCCACGGCGGCATGCTGTATTCGCTGCCCTCGCGCGAGCTGATCGCCGACTCGGTGGAATACATGGTCAACGCGCACTGCGCCGACGCCATGGTCTGCATCTCCAATTGCGACAAGATCACCCCAGGCATGCTGATGGCCGCCATGCGCCTGAACATCCCCGTCGTCTTCGTCTCCGGCGGTCCAATGGAAGCGGGCAAGGTCAAATCGCCGACAGACGGCCAGGTGATCGCCAAGATCGACCTGATCGACGCGATGATCAAGGCGGCCGACTCCAGGATCAGCGACGCGGAAGTGGCGGAAGTGGAGCGCAGCGCCTGCCCGACGTGCGGTTCCTGCTCGGGCATGTTCACCGCGAACTCCATGAATTGCCTGACCGAGGCGATCGGTCTGGCGTTGCCCGGCAACGGCACCATCGTCGCCACGCATGCATGGCGCAAGGGCCTGTTCGAACAGGCCGGCCGCCTGGTGGTGGACCTGTGCCGCCGCTACTATCAGGAAGAAGACACCTCGGTCCTGCCGCGCAGCATCGCCAGCAAGCAGGCATTCGAGAACGCCATGGCGCTCGACGTGGCCATGGGCGGTTCGACCAATACCGTGCTGCACTTGCTGGCAGCGGCGCAGGAAGCCGGCGTCGATTTCACGATGTCCGACATCGATCGCATCTCGCGCAAAGTACCGTGCCTGTGCAAAGCGGCGCCCGCCACCGACAAATACCATATCGAAGACGTGCATCGCGCCGGCGGCATTCTCGGCATTCTCGGCGAACTGGCCCGCGCGGACCTGCTCGACCTGTCGTGCGGCAACGTGCATAGCGGCACGCTTGGCAACGCCATCGCCAGGTGGGACGTCGCCGACGGCGCGGGCGAGGAAGCGCGGAAATTCTTCCGCGCGGCGCCGGGCGGCATTCCGACCACCGTTGCGTTCAGCCAGGAAGCCACGTTCGCGTCGCTGGATACCGACCGCAAAACCGGCTGTATCCGCAGCAAGCAAAACGCGTATTCGAAAGATGGCGGTCTCGCCGTGCTCTACGGCAACCTCGCGGAGAAGGGCTGCATCGTCAAGACCGCGGGTGTCGACGAATCGCAGTGGATTTTCTCCGGGCGCGCGCGCGTCTTCGAGAGCCAGGACGACGCCGTCGAAGCCATTCTGGGCGACAAGGTTGTGGCGGGCGACGTGGTCGTGATCCGTTACGAAGGCCCCAAGGGCGGCCCCGGCATGCAGGAAATGCTTTACCCCACGTCGTATCTGAAATCCAGGGGCCTGGGTAAGACTTGCGCGCTGTTTACCGACGGCCGTTTCTCGGGCGGTTCGTCAGGGCTGGTGATCGGGCATGCGTCGCCGGAAGCAGCCGAAGGCGGCACGATCGGTCTGGTGGAAGACGGCGATGTGATCGAGATCGACATTCCTACGCGCAAGATGCACCTGGCGGTGTCGGACGAGGAATTGGCGCGCCGCCGGCAAGCCATGGAGGCACGCGGCGACAAGGCCTGGATGCCGTTGGATCGTGAACGCGTCGTGTCGCAAGCGTTGCAGGCCTACGCCGCGCTGGCGACCTCGGCCGACCGTGGCGCGGTGCGGGATATCTCGCAACTTAAGCGCAAGTGAGGTCGCCCGCGCGGGCGGCGACACCTTGTCTACTGTCCGTGCGCGACCGAACGCGCCATGTGCGCGGCGGCGCCGAGGTAGTTCGCGGGGTCTGTTAGCGCGCGCAGTTTCGCGTCGTCAAGGCGGTCGCGAATCTGCGCGTTTTCCGTCAGGACGTCATACAGCGTGCGGCCGCTCTCAATGGCGGTGCGGCATGCATCGTAGACGACGTCGTGCGCATGCTGACGCCCAATGGCCGGCGCGAGGCCCATCATCACGGCTTCCGCGACAATGAGGCCCCCCGTCAAATCCAGGTTCTTTCGCATCCGTTCGCCGTCGACATGCAGTCCACGCAACATGAGATTGGCCTGAAAAAGCGCGCTTGCCGCGAGCAGGAAACTCTCGGGGACAGCGCTCCACTCGAGATGCCAGGGGCCCGTAGCCCGTTCGAAATCATGCATCATCCCGTCGAGCATCAGCGCGGCCCGCTCTCGAAGCATCTTCGCTGCGGCAAACATTAACTCGCTCGAAATCGGATTGCGTTTTTGCGGCATGGTGGAACTGGCGCCACGGCCCGGAACGAACGGCTCGGCAACTTCACCGAATTCCGATGCCGCCATCATCATGACGTCGAGCCCGATCTTTCCCAAAGAGCCGCCGATGCTTGCGAGGAGCGAAACCAGTTCGTTCAGCCCGTCGCGCGCGACGTGCCAGGTGATCTCCGGGTTGCGCAGCCCCAGTTCCTGCGCGAAGAGCTTGCGCGTTTCCAGAGCCCGTTCTGGCTCGCCTAACGACGCGAGCGTGCCGGCGGCTCCGCCGAGCTCGACCATCAACGCTCGCGCTTTTGCCTGCTGAAGACGCTCCGCATGGCGATTCAATGCCGACAGCCAGACGGCCGCGCGAAATCCGAACGTGACCGGCAGTGCGTGCTGCAAATGAGTGCGTCCGGCCGTGACCGTATCGGCGTGCTTCAGAGCCAACGCGCGCAATGCCTCGCGCACCTCGTCCAGCTGTCTTTCGATGATTGCCACACCTTGAGCGCACTGCAGCATCGTGGCGGTATCCATGATGTCCTGCGTCGTGGCGCCCCAATGCAGATATCGACCCGCGTCACCGCACATCTCGCTCACCTGCCTGACCAGCGGCAGGATGGGATAGCCGACGATTTCCGTCTCGCGACGCAACGCGTCGAGGTCGAGCTTCCCAAAGGCGGCCCGCTCGGTGATCTCGCAAGCAGCTTGCTCGGGAATCAGACCTGCCTTCGCCTGTGCCCGCGCGAGAGCCGTTTCCGCGTCGATACAGCGGCTCAGGTACGCCTCGTCGGAGAAGACAGCCCGCATGTCGGGCGTGCCGAACATATCGCGGAAAAGTGCCGAGTCAAAAACAGTCGTTGCCATTGCGAATTCCTCAGTCAGTCCGCGAGACGCGTGAGCCATGGGCGCAGCGCATCCTTTTCTTCAAGTCCAAAGCCTGCTGCATCGGTCGGGCGCACCAGTCCGCCGCCGACGCCGCACCCTGCCGGATATCCGCCGAATGGCTGGAACACGCCTGGGTATGCTTCGCATCCGCCGAGCTCCAGCCCGACAGCGATGTGAAGGTTGATGAGATGGCCGCCGTGCGGATAGGCCTGCGCACGGTCGAAGCCGCGGCTCTCGACGAGTTCGATCATCCGGGCATATTCAGTCAGCCCGTAGGCGAGTCCGGCGTCCATCTGGAAAATGTCCTTGCCCGGTCGCATGCCGCCGAAAAGAACGAGGTTTTTTACATCGGACACGGAGAACAGGTTTTCCCCTGTCGCAATCCGGCCGGGATAGGCCTCCGCAAGCTGCCGGTTCAGGTCGAAATCGAGCGGGTCGCCAATCTCTTCGTACCACCGCAGGTCATAAGGCGTGATGGCTTCGGCGTAGGCCAGCGCGGTCTTCAGGTCAAAACGGCCATTGGCGTCCACCGCGAGTCGTTGACCGTCTCCGGCTACCGTCAGTGCGGCCTCAATACGGGCGAGGTCCTTCCTGAGTTCAGTGCCGCCAACCTTCATCTTGAATGCGTCGAAGCCGAGCTCACGATAACCTCTAAATTCGTCGATCAAACGCTGTGTGCTCTCTTCCGGGTAGTAGTACCCGCCCGCCGCGTAGACGTTCACTCCATCGCGCTTTCCCTGCCGGCCGTATCGCCGGGCGATGGTGACGTGGGCGGGCTCGTCCAGCAGCTTCGCATTCAGGTCCCACACGGCCAGCTCGAGTGCTGCCGCCGCTGCGGCACGGTCGCCGTGACCGCCGGGCTTTTCGTTGCGCAGGACGGTCTTTAGAACCTTCTCCGGGTCGAACATGTTTCCCGACGCATCGAGCAGGCTTTCGGGGGCCGCCGCTTCAAGACGCGGAATCATCCGGTCCCGCAGGATGCCGCCCTGAGCGTATCGACCGATGGAGTCGAACGCATAGCCAATGACCGGCTTGCCGTTACGCACGACGTCGGTTTCGAGCGCGACAAGCGACACGTCATGCTCGGCGAAACTCACGAGCGCATTCGCAACGTTGCCTTCCAAGGGGACCGAAATTTCTCTGACGGCGGTGATACGCATGACTATTCCTTCAACACTTTGAAATCAGATGACCTTGCCGGGAGCCGCGCCGAACACGCGCTGATATTCGCTGCGAGCCGCGCTCTCGTCGAACTCGCCGGTGGATTTGGCAATGACAAGCGTTGCCACGCTGTTGCCCATCGCATTGCAGATGCAGACCGCCTGCGACGTGAAGCGATTTATGCCGAACAGAATGGGCAAGCCTTCGATAGGCAACATGCCTGACGCGGTGACCGTCGCTGCGAAGACGATGAACGTGCCGCCCGATACGGTGGCGGCACCCTTCGACGTAATCAGCATGAGGACAAGCAGGCCGAGTTGCTGATGGAAGTCGAGCGGCACGCCATATGCATTTGCAATGAACAACACGCAAAGCGACATGTAGACCGCGGTGCCGTCCAGATTGAACGCATAGCCGGTCGGGAGGACGAGGCCCGTCGCCTGGCGCGAACAGCCAAGCCGCTCGAGCTTTTCGAACAGCCGGGGCAGCGCGCTCTCCGACGACGCCGTTGCAAACAGCAGGAAGATTTCGTCCTTGAAATAACGCAGGAACCTGACGACATTGAAACCGTATATGCGAAGCACGATGCCGAGCACCACAACGACAAAAAACGCGAGTGACAGGTACATCACAAGCAGCAGGTAACCGAGAGAAATCACGGCACTCATCCCGCTACTGCCGATGGCGAAGGCAATCGAACCGAACGCGCCGAGCGGAGCGAATTTCATGATTACGTCGACGAACTTGAAAAAACAGTCGGACATGCGCGACAGTGCGTGCTCCACGCTGTCGCGCTGGTCCTTGCCGAGCATCAGGACAGCGGCACCAAAACCAATCGAAATGACGAGGACCTGAAGGAGCGAGCCATTGGCGAAGGCTCCGACGAAATTGTCCGGAAAGAGCGTGAGCAGAAAATGCTCGAATGACACGGGTCCGGTCTTGCCGTACTGCGCATGCGCCGCGGCGGCAGCCTCGGGGCTTTGCGTGAGATGCATGCCCATGCCCACGCCGGACAGGTTTGCAACCACCATGCTGATGGCAAGCGCGATAGTGGAGACAACCTCAAAGTAGATCAGCGCTCGCAGCCCGATTCGGCCGACATTCTTCAGGTCGCCCGCCGCGGCAATTCCAAGGACGACATTGAGGAAGACAAGCGGCGCGACAATCATCTTGATGAGCCGCAGAAAGACGTCGCCAAGGATCTTCATGTCTACGGCGAGCTTCGGCGCAATGAAGCCGAGTGCGACGCCAAGGACGATTCCGACCACGATCTGCACCCCGAGGCGAGCATAGACGGGCGGCTTTCGTCGCGCCGCTGCCGGATTGGCGTCTGGAGCGTGTTGGTTCGCGGTTTCAGTATGAACAGCCATGCTCGTCTCCGTTTTCGGCGGCTGCCCTAGCTCCGGGCAATCGTCAAATATGTCCGTACTTTTAAAATATGTACGGACTATATTGACGAACGCGCCATGGGTCAACCTCGGGTTTACCTTGGAAAAATGTGCGTACATTTGCGGTGAGTAGCCTACTGCTTGGCAACGCGGACGCTGCGCGCTAGCATTACCGCGCCTCAGCACCGCTGCGGCTTTGACATCAGAAAAGGAAGACCTGGATGAAACCCCGGTACGCCGAGTTGGCGGAACAGCTTATCGAGGCTATCGGCGATGGAACGTTCGAAGTAGGCTCGGCGCTGCCCAGCGAACTCGATCTCTCGGCCCAATATGGCGTCAGCCGCGCGACGGTCCGTTCGGCGTTGGAGAGGGTGCAGGAGCTCGGTCTGATTTCGCGGCGCAAGCGCGCAGGCATACGGGTCGAAGCGACCAAGCCGCGGGTGGCGTTCGAGCAATCGCTTTCGAGCGTCGAGGACCTGATCCAGTTCGCCGTGGTAACCGAGCGCCATGTGCAGTCGGTCTCGGAAGTGTCGGCGAGTCCGTCGCTCGCGGCACAACTGGGCGTGACGACCGGGTCGCGCTGGCTGCGTACCGAGATGTTGCGAGTCGACCCGGCCAAACCGGACAAGCCCATCTGCTGGACGGATGTTTATCTCGAGCCATCGATAGGCGCGGGTATCAGGCGAGAGCTTCGTAAAAGCTCGGGCCTGATTTGCGAAATGGTCGAGAAACGATTTGGGCGTGTTGTCAGAGAAGTGCGGCAGGAGATCAGGGCGGTTGGTGTACCCGCTCGTATCGCTGAAAAGCTTGCGGCCGAACCGGACGATCACGCGCTCGAGATTACGCGGCACTACGTCGACGAGAATGGCATTGTGTTCGAGGCGACAGTCAGCGTATTTCCCGCGGACCGGTTCACGTATTCTCTGCAGCTACGACGGCACGACTGACATGAGCAAGGAAACTTATCAGCGCCTACGGGTTTTTCCTGGCCCCGACCTATGTCGATATCGGCGTCGCTGAATCGTTGTAGGAGTATGTCCAACTTCTCTAGTGAAAGGCGAGCACACCATGACTACCGGAACCATCCATCTCCACCGCGTCTTGCGCGCTACTCCCGAACGCATCTATCGAGCCTTCCTCGAACCCGATGCGATAGCGAAGTGGCTTCCTCCCTATGGGTTCACCTGTCAGGTCCATCACATGGATGCCCGCGTTGGTGGCACCTACAAGATGTCCTTCCGTAACTTCAGCACCGGCAACAGTCACTCGTTCGGCGGCGAGTACGTCGAACTGCTGCCGTTCGAGAAGATCCGCTACACGGACCAGTTCGACGACCCGAACCTGCCTGGCCAGATGCACACCACCATTTCATTGCGGC
>DASPZL010000352.1:0-38274 GCA_035636295.1 Paraburkholderia sp. | reverse complement strand
TCAGACCCGATGTCGCATACAGCCCTCGCGCTCATACCCAAGGCCGCCCAGAAAAGCGAAGCCCCACTGCCATCTCGCGTACAAACTTGCTTGATGGAGTGGGGCTTAAGTTGAGAGCATTGCCCCGCACAGGGGCGACGCATGAAGCACGAAGGCAATACGCGGATGCCAGCGCAAACGCCAAAACACCGAACGGCGACGCACGAACCACGAAGGCAAATCGCGGATGCCAGCGAAACCAAAAGCAAACCAATCCACCAGCGCCGCAAAAGCACAACCCCGGATGCGAGCACAAACCCCATCAGCGTCGCAGACAAAAAACCAACCCTTACCGGGTCCTCTCCGCTACAAACTCCTTCACCCGCTCCGCGTCATTCGCCAACACCTCAAACCGCTGCGGCAAATCCTCGATCCCACTGAACGCCGCCGGCCGCTCCGGCTCCCGCTCGAGCGCTTCGCGAATCGTCTCGCCGAACTTGATCGGCTGCGCCGTCTCCAGCACGATCATCGGAATGCCTGCCTGCAGATGCTCACGCGCAACCTTCACGCCATCCGCAGTATGCGTATCGATCATCGTGTCGTATTGCTCGAACACATCGCGAATCGTATCGACACGATCGTCGTGACTACTACGCCCCGACACAAAACCAAACTCCTCCACACGCGCAAAATCACCGCTCGCCTGCAGATCAAAGCCCCCCTTCTCTTCGACATCGCGGAACAACTGCAACACACGCTTCGGATCACGCCCAAGCAGATCGAACACAAACCGCTCGAAGTTCGAAGCCTTCGAAATATCCATGCTCGGGCTGCTGGTGTGATACGTCTCCGACGACTTGCGCACGCGATAAATCCCCGTACGGAAGAACTCGTCGAGCACGTCGTTCTCATTGGTCGCGACCACGAGCTTTTCGACAGGCAGACCCATCATGCGCGCGATATGCCCCGCACACACATTGCCGAAGTTACCCGACGGCACCGTGAACGACACGCGCTCGTCGTTGCTCTTCGTCGCCGCGAAGTAGCCCTTGAAGTAGTACACAACCTGCGCCACGACGCGCGCCCAGTTGATCGAATTGACTGTGCCGATCTTCTGCTGCGCCTTGAACGCGTGATCGTTCGATACGGCCTTCACGATATCCTGGCAATCGTCGAATACACCCTCGATCGCGATGTTGAAGATATTCGGGTCTTGCAGCGAATACATCTGCGCCGTCTGGAACGCGCTCATCTTCTTATGCGGCGACAGCATAAAGACGCGAATGCCCTTCTTGCCGCGCATCGCATATTCGGCGGCGCTGCCCGTGTCGCCCGAGGTCGCGCCGAGAATGTTCAGCGTCTGCCCGTGCTTCGCGAGCGTGTACTCGAACAGGTTACCGAGCAACTGCATCGCCATGTCCTTGAACGCGAGCGTCGGACCGTTCGACAGTTCGAGCAGCGACAGGGGCGTGCCGCCTTCGACGCCAAGCGTCTTCAGCGGCGTGATCTGCGCAGCGTTCTCCTCGTCGCGCACGTTGCAGTACACCTGCGCCGTGTAAGTGCGGCGCGTGAGTTCGCGCAGGTCTTCGTCGGGAATGTCGTCGCTGAACTTGCGCAGAATTTCGAACGCGAGGTCCGCGTACGGCAACGCGCGCCAGCGCGCGAGTTCATCCGCCGAGACCTTCGGATATTCGTTCGGCAAGTACAAGCCGCCATCCTTCGCGAGACCGCCGAGCAGGATGTCGGAGAACGTGTGGCGCTCGCCGATACCGGCGCCGCGCGTGGAAATGTAATTCATGAGCTAGCCTCTTTACGTGTGTGCGGTGCGTCAGTTCAGCGCTTCCATGCGCAGCTTCGTCACCTTCGACACGACCGTCTTCAGCGCCTCGATGTTCGCGATCGCCGCGTTGACGTTCTTTTCGACCGTCTCGTGCGTAATCAGGATGATGTCCGTCTCGCCCTTCTTCGATACATCCACCTGCTCCGATTCCTTCTGCAGCAGCGCGTCGATCGAGATGCCCGTGTCGGCCAGAATACGCGTGATGTCGGCCAGCACGCCCGTCACGTCGGCGACGCGCAGACGCAGGTAGTAACCGCTCGTCACTTCGTCGATGGGGAGAATCGGCGTGCTCGACAAACGGTCCGGCTGGAACGCCAGATGCGGCACGCGATGCTCCGGATCAGCCGTATGCAGGCGCGTCACGTCGACGAGATCGGCGACCACGGCGGAAGCCGTCGGCTCCGCGCCCGCGCCCTTGCCGTAGTACAGCGTCGTGCCGACGGCATCGCCATGGACGACAACGGCGTTCATCGCGCCTTCCACGTTCGCGAGCAGACGCTTTTCGGGGATCAGCGTCGGATGCACGCGCAGTTCGATGCCGTTGTCAGCGCGGCGCGCAATGCCGAGCAGCTTGATGCGGTAGCCGAGTTCTTCCGCATACTTGATGTCGATCGCAGCGAGCTTGCTGATGCCTTCGACGTAGGCCTTGTCGAACTGCACAGGCACGCCGAACGCGATCGCGCTCATGATCGTCGCCTTGTGCGCGGCGTCGACGCCTTCGATGTCGAAGGTCGGGTCGGCTTCCGCGTAGCCGAGTTCCTGCGCGGCCTTGAGCGCCGTCGCGAAGTCGAGGCCGCGGTCGCGCATCTCCGACAGAATGTAGTTCGTCGTGCCGTTGATGATGCCCGCAATGTACTGGATGCGGTTGGCCGTCAGCCCTTCGCGCAGCGCCTTGATGATCGGGATGCCGCCCGCGACGGCCGCTTCGAACGCGACCATCACGCCGTTGGCGCGCGCCGCTTCGAAAATTTCCGTGCCGTGCACTGCAAGCAGCGCCTTGTTGGCCGTCACGACATGCTTGCCGTTCTTGATCGCGCGCAGCACGAGCTCGCGCGCGATGCCCGTGCCGCCGATCATTTCAGCGACGATGTCGATAGTGGGATCGTCGACGACCGAACCGAAGTCGTCGGTAATCGCGACCGTGCCCGCTTCGCTGCCGAGCGCGGCAGTTGCCTTGGCGGGATTGCGCACGGCAATGCGCGCAATCTCGATGCCGCGGCCCGCGCGTCGGTTGATTTCTTCCTGGTTGCGGCGCAGTACCGTGAAGGTGCCGCTGCCTACCGTGCCGAAGCCCAGCAGTCCAACTTTGATCGGTTCCATGCAGCGTGTGTTTTCGAGTAGATGATTAAAAGGAAACGGGTGCCGGGTGCTGCGCGCCATGCGCCATATTGTGCGCTAGGCCGTGTGACGTTTGCGGTAACCGTCGAGAAAGCGCGCGATCCTGTTGATCGAATCCGCGAGATCGTCCACGTTCGGCAGGAACACGACGCGGAAGTGATCCGGCGTTTTCCAGTTGAAACCGGTGCCCTGCACGAGCAGCACGCGCTCTTCCAGCAGAAGGTCGAGGATGAACTGCTGGTCGTCCTCGATCGGATAAACCTTCGGGTCGAGGCGCGGGAACATGTACAGCGCCGCTTCGGGCTTCACGCAGCTTACGCCGGGAATGGCCGTCAACATGTCATACGCGAGTTGGCGCTGTTTGTACAGGCGCCCGCTCGGCACGATCAGGTCGTTGATGCTCTGATAGCCGCCGAGCGCGGTCTGGATCGCGTACTGGCCGGGCACGTTCGGGCACAGGCGCATGGAGGCGAGAATGCCGAGCCCTTCGAAGTAATCCTTGGCGTGGCGGCGGTTCTCGCCGGTCAGGCCCGAGATGAACATCCAGCCGGCGCGGTAGCCGCACGAACGGTAGCTCTTCGAGAGGCTGTTGAACGTGACGGTGAGCACGTCCTCGGAGAGCGCCGCCATCGACGTATGCACCTTGCCGTCGTAGACGATCTTGTCGTAGACCTCGTCGGCGAAAATGACGAGGCCGTGCTGGCGGGCGATCTCGATCAGGCCGAGCAGCAGTTCGTCCGAATACAGCGCGCCCGTGGGGTTGTTCGGGTTGATGACGACAAGCGCGCGCGTGTTCGGCGTGATTTTCGCGCGAATGTCGTCGAGGTCGGGCATCCAGCGGTTCGCCTCGTCGCAGATGTAGTGCACCGGCGTGCCGCCCGACAGGCTCACGCCGGCGGTCCACAGCGGATAGTCGGGCGCGGGCAGCAGTACTTCGTCGCCGTCGTTCAGGAGGCCCTGCAGCGCCATCACGATCAGTTCGGAGGCGCCGTTGCCGATGTAGATGTCGTCCAGTTCGACGCCGTGCACGCCCTTTTGCTGCGTGTAGTGCATGATCGCCTTGCGCGCGGCGAACACACCCTTGGAATCCGAGTAGCCGGAGGAGCCCGGCAGGTTCAGGATCATGTCCTGAATGATTTCGTCGGGCGCCTCGAAGCCGAACGGCGCGAGATTGCCGATGTTCAGCTTGATGATGCGGTGGCCTTCTTCTTCGAGCCGCTTCGCATGTTCGAGGACGGGCCCGCGAATGTCGTAGCAGACATTCAACAACTTGTTGGATTTGAGAATCGGTTTCACGGCGGGCACTTCATCCTGGTTAATAAGCTCGAGGCTTGGGCGAACAAGCGGCGGCGGCAACGCCGGGCCGGGCAAGTTCGCCGATACGGGGAATTCGGGCGCGGCACGGCCGGCAACGGCCGCCAGACGCGGATTGGGCCGCCTTTTCGATCCGGGTAGCGCCTGCGGCGGATTGCGCCGATGCAGCAGCAAAACAGACGAAAACCCGACGAAATGCGGACGAACAGCGGAGCAAAACCGACAGGTAGCCGGTTGGCCGCGCCCGTGTCCTCAGCGCGGCTTATGACGGCACCTGAGGCGGCACTTGAGCGAGGGCGCCGCAAAGCGGCTAAAAAGTTATAATTTAGCGGATTTTGGCCGACTTCCGCAATGCACCAACCGCAACGGCAAGCCTTTTCGGCCGCTTCTGTCACGCTCGCGTGTCCCACTCGCGTCGACTCGCCCTGCCCCGGCTCCGCCCGGTCAGGCCGGCAACACGCATGATGTCTCACGACGACTTCGGAAACCAATTTGAAATTACATCAGGACGCAAGCGGCGCGCTCAACACCGTCACCGGCTACGGCGCCGACTATGTCGAAATCAATCTGGTGCGCCATTCGGGCAGCATTCTCGTGCTGCCGGAGGCGCCTGTCATCCCCTGGCCCGTGTCCTCATTCGACCAGTTGAGCGCCGAGCACTTCGCCATGCTGGTGGATTACGCGCCCGAAGTGGTCGTGTTCGGCAGCGGCGAGCGGCTGCGCTTTCCGCATCCGCGTCTGACCGCCGCGCTCACCGCCAAACGCATCGGCGTCGAAACGATGGACTTCAAGGCCGCCTGCCGCACCTACAACATCCTGATGGCCGAAGGCCGCAAAGTCGCGGCCGCGTTGCTGATCGAAGCTTAGTGACGCCTGCTTGGTGACGCCCGCTTGGTGACGCCTGTGTCCGCGCCTCGTCGGGGAAGTTGCGGTGCCGGCACGCGCCGCCATGCGCGGCATCCGAGGCGTTCCGGGCAGCCAGATGGCCCGCTCGCCCTGGCCGCGTCACGGCCGATAACGTACACTGCGCGCCATTTCCAAATAACACCGCCTCGCCGCCCACGCGGCGTCGCCCAAAAGGTTGAAATCCATGAACGATACGCCGTCGAGGCTACCGCTCAATCGCACCACGATCCTGCTGCTGGTGCTGGCCCTCGCCATGGTCTGGTTCGTGCCGCTCGGCTGGCGCCATCTGCTGCCGAGCGACGAAGGCCGCTACGCCGAAATGGCGCGCGAGATGTTCGTCACCGGCGACTGGATCACGCCGCGCTACAACGGCTACAAATACTTCGAGAAGCCGCCGCTGCAAACCTGGTTGAACGCGCTCACCTTCGCGTGGTTCGGCATCGGCGAATGGCAGGCGCGGCTCTACACCGCGCTGACCGGCTTCGCCGGCGTGCTGCTGATCGGCTTCACCGGCGCGCGCGTGTTCAACGCGGCGACGGGCGTGTTCGCGGCGATCGTGCTGGCGACCTCGCCGTACTGGAACCTGATGGGCCACTTCAACACGCTCGACATGGGCCTGTCGTTCTGGATGGAGCTGACGCTGTGCGCGCTGCTGCTCGCGCAGCGCCCCAATCTGCCCACCGCCCACACGCGGGCATGGATGTGGGTCTGCTGGGGCGCAATGGCGCTGGCCGTGCTCTCCAAGGGTCTCGTCGGCGTGATCCTGCCGGGCGCGGTGCTCGTGCTGTACACGCTGATCGCCCGCGACTGGGCCGTGTGGAAACGCCTGCATCTGATCGGCGGCCTGATCGTGTTCTTCGCGATCGTCACGCCGTGGTTCGTGCTGGTGCAGCAGCGCAACCCGGAATTCCTCAATTTCTTTTTCATCGTTCAGCAGTTCAAGCGCTACCTGACGCCCGAACAGAACCGCCCCGGGGCCTTCTACTACTTCGTGCCGGTGTTGCTGGTGGGCTTCCTGCCGTGGCTTTCGGTGACGGTGCAAAGCGTTCGCCACGCATGGCGCCTGCCGCGCCAGCCGAACGGCTTCGCCCCGGTGACGATGATGCTGATCTGGACGGCGTTCATCTTCCTGTTTTTCAGCGCGTCGCATTCCAAGCTTCTGTCGTACACGCTGCCGATCGCCCCGCCGATCGCGCTGGTGATCGGCATGTACCTGCCGCTCGTCACGCGCGACCAGTTGCGCCGCCATCTGGCCGGCTATGCGCTCTTTCTCGTGGTGGCCGCGTTTGCCGCGCTGTTCCTGCCGCGCTTCGGCAGCGCGCGTAATCCGGCCGAGCTGTATGCCGAATACCGCACCTGGGTGCTGGCGGCGCTCGCCGTCGCTTTCGTGCTGACGCTCGCCGCGCTGTGGCTGAACCGCCGCAGCCGGGCCGGCAGCCTCGGCGCAGTCGCGACCTTCGGTGCAGCGTGGCTGTTGCTCGGCACGATCGCCGGCACGGGTCACGACGTGTTCGGCCGGCTGAGCTCCGGCGCGCCGCTCGCGCCCGCCATCAAGGCCGAGATCGCGAAATTGCCGGCGGATACGCCGTTCTATTCGGTCGGCGTGCTCGATCACACGCTGCCGTTCTACGTCGGGCATACGACGATCATGGTCGAGCATGCCGACGAGCTGGCGTTCGGCGTTTCGGTCGAACCGCAGAAATGGCTGCCGTCGGTCGACGCCTGGGTCGAGCGCTGGAAGTCCGACCGCTACGCGCTCGCGCTGATCCCGCCGCCGACCTACGACAGGCTCCTGAAGGAAGGACTGCCGATGCAAGTGATCGCTCGCGACTCACGCCGGGTGGTGGTGATGAAACCGCCGGCTGCGCCCGGCGCGACGCCGAATGCAATGGCGCCCGTAGAAAAACCACAACAATGACCCCATATCAGGACCTGACCGTTCGATGAACCCGATTTCGCTCTTTTGTATTCTTGCCGGCGTGACGTTGAACGCCGGCGCGCAGTTGCTGCTCAAAGCCGGAACCAATGCCGTTGGACACTTCGAATTCAGCCGTGCGAACATCCTGCCCATCGCCTTTCGTCTTGCGACCCAGCCGCCGATCATCGGCGGGCTCGCCTGTTATGTGATCAGCGTGGTCGTGTGGGTGGTGGGACTGTCGCGGGTGGACGTGTCGATCGCCTATCCGATGCTGTCGCTCGGCTACGTCGTCAATGCGTTCGCGGCGTGGTATCTGTTCGGCGAGGTGATGTCGGTACAGAAGCTGGTGGGCATCGGCATCATCCTGATCGGCGTGGTCATACTGGCGCGCAGCTAGGCGCCACGCCCCGCGCCCCGGCTTGCGCCTTGCGCGGACTGACGGCGTTGCTTGCCAACGGCGGTCCGGCGAGAGTTGAGTGGCACAAGATACCGTAAGCCGGGTGTCACACCGGCCAAGCAAAATGTAAGGTTAACCGCGTTATGCTGTGCGGTTACCGCCCTTTTTAGCCGTCACCCTGGATTTGCGCGCCGTCGTGCCTTTCGTGCCTTTAGCGCCTTTCGGGTTGCGCCCCTTTCATCGAGCGATGCATTCATGAGCCAGTCAACACTCCCGTTCCTGCCGTTTGTCAAACCTGAGATCGATGAAGAAACGATCCAGGGCGTCGCCGACGTGCTCCGCTCCGGTTGGATCACCACCGGCCCGCAGAATCAGAAGTTCGAAGCGGCGCTCTCCGAATTCTGCGGCGGCCGTCCGGTTCGCACGTTCAATTCGGGCACGGCGACGCTCGAAATCGGGCTACGCATCGCCGGCGTGGGCGAAGGCGACGAAGTCATCACCACGCCCGCGTCGTGGGTCTCGACCAGCAATGTGATCTACGAAACCGGCGCGACGCCGGTGTTCGCCGACATCGATCCGCTCACGCGCAATATCGACCTCGATCTGCTCGAGAAGGCCATCACGCCGCGCACCAAGGCGATCATTCCGGTGTTTCTGGCGGGCCTGCCGGTCGACATGGACCGGCTCTACGACATCGCGCGCGCACACAAGCTGCGCGTGGTCGAAGACGCCGCCCAGGCGTTCGGCTCGACGTGGAAAGGCGAGCGCATCGGCAAGATCGGCGACATGGTCTCGTTCAGCTTCCACGCGAACAAGAACCTGACCACGATCGAAGGCGGCGCGCTGGTGCTGAACAACGAGGAAGAAGCGATCCTCGCGCAGAAATACCGTCTGCAAGGCATCACCCGCACCGGCTTCGACGGCATGGACTGCGACGTGCTGGGCGGCAAGTACAACCTGACCGACGTCGCCGCGCGCGTCGGCCTCGGCCAGTTGCCGCATCTGGAGCGCTTTCTTGCGCAACGCAGGAAACTTGCCCGCGCGTACTTCGCCGGTCTTGAGGGCGGCGCGGCGCTCAAACTGGGCATCGGCCTGCCGTTGGCGGACTTCGAGAACAGCAACTGGCACATGTTCCAGATCACGCTGCCGCTCGAAAAACTCTCCATCGACCGCGCCGGCTTCATGGGGCAGTTGAAGGAGCGCGGCATCGGCTCGGGCGTGCACTATCCGGCGATCCACCTGTTCTCGCTGTACCGGGCACGCGGCTTCAAGGAAGGGATGTTCCCGCACGCGGAGCGCTTCGGCGCCGCCAACGTCACGCTGCCGCTCTTCACGCTGATGAACGAAGGCGACGTGGCGCGGGTCTGCCGCGCGGTCAATGAAATTTGCGAACAATACGGAAAATAAGCGGAAATGATTTATACGGAACATCGCGCCGTCGCACCGGAAGTGTCGATCATCATTCCGGTGTACAACGAGGAGGCCGGGCTGGCCGCGCTGTTCGCGCGCCTCTACCCGGCGCTCGATGCGCTCGGCACGTCGTATGAAGTGATCTTCATCAACGACGGCAGCCGCGACAAATCCGCCGCTCTGCTCGCCGAGCAGTTCCGCGCGCGGCCCGACACGAGCCGCGTGATCCTGCTGAACGGCAACTACGGCCAGCACATGGCGATTCTGGCGGGCTTCGAGCAATCGCGCGGCGAGATCGTCATCACGCTCGACGCCGACTTGCAGAATCCGCCGGAGGAAATCGGCAAGCTGGTTTCGAAGATGCGCGAAGGCTTCGACTACGTCGGCACGATTCGCCTGCAACGCCAGGACAGCCTGTGGCGCCGCAAGGCGTCGCGCGCGATGAACCGCCTGCGCGAGCGCATCACGCGCATCAAGATGACCGACCAGGGCTGCATGCTGCGCGCGTACAGCCGTCACATCATCGACACGATCAATCGCTGCGGCGAGATCAACACGTTCATTCCGGCGCTCGCGTACACCTTCGCGCAGAATCCGGTCGAAATCGAAGTCGCCCACGAAGAGCGATTTGCCGGCGAATCGAAGTACTCGCTGTATTCGCTGATCCGCCTGAATTTCGACCTCGTCACCGGCTTTTCGGTGGTGCCGCTGCAGTGGCTGTCGTTCATCGGCGTGATCCTGTCGCTCGGTTCCGCGGCGCTGTTCGTGCTGCTGCTGATTCGCCGCTTCATCATCGGCGCGGAAGTGCAAGGTGTGTTTACGCTGTTCGCCATCACCTTCTTCCTGCTCGGCGTCATCATCTTCGCGCTCGGGCTGCTCGGTGAATACATCGGCCGGATTTATCAGCAGGTGCGCGCGCGTCCGCGCTATCTGGTGCAGACTATTCTCGAGCAGCGCGACGGCGCCGCCGTGAGCGAAGCGCCGCGTCAAACGGTCGTGCAGGCCGTGCAAACGGCGCCGGTCAATCAGGGGCCCAATCAATGAAACCGCGCGCGGTCGTATTCGCGTATCACAACGTCGGCGTGCGCTGCCTGCAGGTGCTGCTCGCGCGCGGCGTCGACGTGGCGCTGGTCGTCACGCACGAAGACAGTCCGACCGAAAACATCTGGTTCGGCAGCGTCGCTACGGTTGCGGCCGAGCACGGCATTCCGGTCGTCACGCCGGCCGATCCGAAGAGCCCGGAACTGCGCGCCGCGGTGAGCGCCGCGCGACCGGACTTCATCTTCTCGTTCTACTACCGCCACATGTTGCCGGTCGACCTGCTGGCGCTCGCCGCGCGGGGCGCCTACAACGTGCACGGATCGCTCCTGCCGAAGTACCGCGGCCGCGTGCCGACCAACTGGGCGGTGATTCACGGCGAAACCGAAACCGGCGCGACGCTGCACGAAATGGCCGCGAAGCCCGACGCCGGCGCGATCATCGCGCAAACGCCGGTGCCGATCCTGCCCGACGACACCGCCGCGCAAGTATTCGACAAGGTCACGGTCGCCGCCGAACAAACGCTATGGCGCGTGCTGCCGGCGCTGCTGGCGGGCGAAGCGCCGCATCTGCCGAACGATCTGTCGCAAGGCAGCTACTACGGCGGGCGCAAGCCGGAAGACGGCCGCATCGACTGGACGCAGCCCGCGCAGCAGGTCTACAACCTGATCCGCGCGGTCGCGCCGCCTTATCCCGGCGCTTTCACCGACATCGGCGAGCGGCGTTTCATCGTCGCCCGCGCGCGTCTGGCCGTGCCGGGCGCGCTCCGCTCGGATTTGCCCCCGGGCCTGCACGTAAGCGATAATGCCGTATTCGCGATATGCGGCGACGGTCGCGCGATCGCCATCCACGAATTGCGGCACCAGCACGACGGCAGCGAAACCGTCGTCACGCCGGCCGAATTCGCCCAGCTCATCCAAACTCCCCGTCATTCATGAAAACCGAAGGTTTCGCCAAAAAAGTCCTGATTCTGGGTGTGAACGGCTTCATCGGCCATCACCTGTCCAAACGCATTCTCGAAACGACCGATTGGGAAGTCTTCGGGATGGACATGCAGACCGAACGTCTGGGTGACCTGATCAACCATGAGCGGATGCACTTCTTCGAAGGCGACATCACGATCAACAAGGAGTGGGTCGAGTATCACATCAAGAAGTGCGATGTGATCCTGCCGCTGGTCGCGATCGCCACGCCCGCCACCTACGTGAAGCAGCCGCTGCGCGTGTTCGAACTCGATTTCGAGGCGAATCTGCCGATCGTGCGTTCGGCCGTCAAGTACGGCAAGCACCTCGTGTTTCCGTCGACCTCCGAGGTCTACGGCATGTGCTCGGACGAGCAGTTCGACCCGGAAGAATCGCAGCTGTCGTATGGCCCGATCAACAAGCCGCGCTGGATCTACGCGTGCTCGAAGCAGTTGATGGACCGCGTGATCTGGGGTTACGGCATGGAGGGCCTCAACTTCACGCTGTTCCGTCCGTTCAACTGGATCGGCCCGGGCCTCGACTCGATCTACACGCCGAAGGAAGGCAGCTCGCGCGTGGTCACGCAGTTCCTCGGCCACATCGTGCGCGGCGAGAACATCAGCCTCGTCGACGGCGGCGCGCAAAAGCGCGCGTTCACGGACATCGACGACGGCATCGGCGCGCTGATGAAGATCATCGAGAACAAGAACCGCGTGGCGACGGGCAAGATCTACAACATCGGCAACCCGACCAACAACTTCTCGGTGCGCGAGCTCGCGCACAAGATGCTGACGCTGGCCGCCGAATTCCCGGAATACGCCGAGACCGCGAAGAAGGTGCAACTGGTCGAAACGTCGTCTGGCGCATACTACGGCGCGGGATACCAGGACGTGCAGAACCGCGTGCCGAAGATCGACAACACGATGCAGGAACTCAACTGGGCGCCGAAGTCGACCTTCGACGAAGCACTGCGCAAGATTTTCGAAGCGTATCGCGGCCACGTCGCGGAAGCACGCGCACTCGTCGAACAGCAATAAGGCTGATCCTTGGCCCGTATCGTCCTGAAGATCGACGTCGACACGCTGCGCGGCACCCGCGAAGGCGTACCGAATCTCGCGCGCATCTTCGACCGTTTCAAGGCGCGCGCCACTTTCCTCTTCAGCCTCGGACCCGACCACACCGGTTGGGCGATGCGCCGCGTGTTGCGGCCGGGCTTTCTGAAGAAGGTGTCGCGCACGTCGGTGGTCGAACACTACGGCATCAGGCAACTGATGTACGGCGTGCTGCTGCCCGGTCCTGACATCGGCGCGCGGGCGGCGGCGGAGATGCGGGCAATTCATGAAGCCGGCTTCGAATGCGGCATTCATACGTGGGATCACGTGTACTGGCAGGACAACGTGCGCTCGAAAGATCGCGCGTGGACCGCGGCCCAGATGCAGAAAAGCCATGACCGCTTCGTCGAGGTGTTCGGCACGCCGCCCGTCACGCACGGCGCGGCCGGCTGGCAGATGAACGGCCACGCGTTCGAACAGATCGACGCGTGGGGCATGCGTTACGCGTCCGACGGCCGCGGCCATTCGCCGTATCTGCCGGTGGTCGGCGGCAGGACGCTCGCGCATGTGCAGATGCCCACCACGCTGCCCACGCTCGACGAAGTGCTGGGCGTGGACGGCGTCGACGAGCACAACGTCGCCGCATGGATGTTGAAGCACACCGAAAACAATCCGCACGATCAGGTGTTCACGCTGCACGCGGAACTCGAAGGGCAAAAGCTCGCCCCGATTTTCGAACAGCTGCTGGACGGCTGGCGCGCGCAAGGCCATACCTTTGCGACCATGGGTGATTACTACGCCACGCTAGACCGCAGCACGCTGCCCACGTACCCTGTTACGTGGGGCGAAATTCCAGGCCGCTCCGGCGAGTTGATCGTCCAGCCCTCCTGACTGGTCGACCGACAGCCGGGCTCTGACGGCCCCGACCGCCGCGCGAAAGTATGCCCACGCCGCATTCACCTTCCCCAAAAGCATCGATGCCAGGCCGACGCCGCCGCAAGCAATCATCCATTCGGCGCCGGCCATAACAACCGGAGAACCTCGTGCCCATCGCAGTCGACCAACCCATCCCCGACTTCACCGCCCCCGCTACCGGCGGCGAGATCACGCTGTCCAAACTGCGGGGCAAGAAGGTGGTGCTGTATTTTTATCCGAAGGACAACACGCCGGGCTGCACGACCGAAGGTCTGCAATTCCGCGATCTGTATCCGAAGTTCAAGAAGGCCGGCGCCGAAATTCTCGGCGTGTCGCGCGACAGCCTGCGCTCGCATGAGAACTTCAAGACGAAGCTCGAATTGCCCTTCCCGCTGATCTCGGACCCTGAAGAAACGCTGTGCGCGCTCTTTAACGTCATCAAAATGAAGAAAATGTATGGCAAGGAGGTACGGGGAATCGAGCGCTCCACGTTCCTGATCGACGGTGAAGGCGTACTGCGCCAGGAGTGGCGCGGCGTGAAGGTGCCGGGGCACGTCGACGATATTCTGGAGGCTGTACAAGCGCTGTGAGGCGCGTTATATTGGGCCGCAATGAGTGCCTGTCCACCCCATTCCTTCCGCGGCTGTGCCGGACTTGACAGTGGTCTTGTCGAAGTCGTGAGGCGCAACGCGATGACCGTAGGCGAGCCGCTTGCCCCGTACGCCGGGGCGGCGGCTTTTTTAATTGCGCGCAGCCGTTCGTTCACTCGGCCGCGCGTTTCCGTTAAGGAGCCGATCGAAGACCAGGCGAACCGGCATCTCTAGACCGAATGCGCGCCTCCGGGCGCAAACTGCGTGCGCACTCACTGGCACCGGCAGAATGCGACAGGCGGCGCACGATATGTGACCCGATTTTTTTGAGGGAAACCATGCCTTTGCCTACCCCCCCCAGCAAGCTCGGCAATCTCCTGCCGCCTGACGAATACAAGGCCAAAGCCGCCACGCCGGCGCGCTCCGCCGCGAAGAAACAGGCTGGCGACGGGGACACCGCGGAGCCGGCCGATTACGGCCGCGCGAACGTCGCCAAGCCGATGGCGCACGCCGCCAATGCCGCGACCACTTTGCGGCCTGTGCCGGCATCGTCGGCTTCGCCTGCTTCATCCGCAGGCGCCGAAGCCGCGCCGGCGCCCGGCGCATCGGCGCCCGGCCGAAAATCGAAGCAGACGGCCGCGTTGCTGCAACCGGTTCCTGCCGCTCGTCCGCAAGCCGAACCGGCCACACCTGTAGCTGAAGCGCGGCCGGTCGTCGCACGCGCGCCGAGCGCGAAGCAGCCTGCCGCAAGCACGCCCGCAGTCGCGGCGCCCAGCACGCGCGGCACCGGCAAGAAACGCGGCGCCGCCACCGACACGCTCGAAATGCAGAAGCTCTTCGTGCTCGACACGAACGTGCTGATGCACGACCCAAGCTGCCTGTTCCGTTTCGAGGAGCACGACGTCTATCTGCCGATGATGACGTTGGAAGAACTGGACAACCACAAGAAGGGCATGTCGGAAGTCGCGCGTAACGCGCGCCAGGTGAGCCGCACGCTGGACGCGCTGGTGGCGAACGCCGGCAACATGTCCGACGGCATTTCGCTCGCGCGTCTGGGCAGCCGCGAGGCGTCCGGGCGTCTGTACTTCCAGACCAAGCTCACCGCCATCGAGCCGGTGGAAGGCCTGCCGGAAGGCAAGGCCGACAACCAGATTCTCGGCGTCGTGCGCGCGTTGCAGCGCGACCGGATGGATCGCCAGGTCGTGCTGGTGTCGAAAGACATCAATATGCGCATCAAGGCGCATGCGCTCGGCCTGCCCGCCGAGGATTACTTCAACGACCAGGTGCTCGAGGACAGCGATCTGCTGTACTCCGGCATCCGCGCGCTGCCGCAAGACTTCTGGACCCGGCACGCGAAGGGCATGGAGAGCTGGCAGGACACGAAAACCGGCACCACGTATTACCGCGTGACGGGACCGCTGTGCGCCTCGATGCTGGTCAACGAGTTCGTCTATCTGGAGCCGCAGAATGGCGAGCCGACGTTTCACGCGCTGGTGCGCGAACTGAACGGCAAGACGGCGCTGCTGCAAACCTTACGCGATTACGGCCACCATAAGAACAACGTATGGGGCATCACGGCGCGCAATCGCGAGCAGAACTTCGCGCTGAATTTGTTGATGAATCCAGAGATCGACTTCGTCACGCTGCTGGGTCAGGCGGGCACCGGCAAGACGCTGGTCGCGCTCGCGGCCGGTCTCGCGCAAGTGCTCGACGACAAGCGCTACAACGAGATCATCGTGACGCGTGCGACGGTGCCGGTTGGTGAAGACATCGGCTTTTTGCCGGGTACGGAAGAGGAAAAGATGCAGCCGTGGATGGGTGCATTCGACGACAACCTCGAAGTCCTGCAAAAAACCGACGACGCCGCCGGCGAATGGGGCCGCGCCGCGACGCAGGAGTTGATCCGTTCGCGCCTGAAGGTCAAGAGCATGAACTTCATGCGCGGCCGCACGTTCGTGGACAAGTATCTGATCATCGACGAGGCGCAGAACCTGACGCCGAAGCAGATGAAGACGCTGGTCACGCGCGCGGGTCCTGGCACGAAGATCATCTGTCTGGGCAACATCGCGCAGATCGATACGCCTTACCTGACGGAAGGCAGTTCGGGCTTGACGTACGTAGTCGACCGCTTCAAGGGCTGGGCGCACAGCGGGCATGTGACGCTGGCGCGCGGCGAGCGTTCGCGTCTCGCGGACTACGCGTCGGAAATTCTTTAAGTTTCAATTAGTTAGCGTTAGATCAAAGCCGCGCCCGGAGCAATCCGGACGCGGCTTTTTCATGGGCCGCGCGTTCCGTTCAGGCCACACTTAGCGCACGAACTTCAAGTAATTTGTCAAGAATTCTTGCCGCAGCCATGTTCTGCGGGCTACCATCCCGACATCGTTCGCCATTAAACGGGCGTTTACCGCTCCCGTGGTCTTCATGCGCCGACTCGCCTTTTCGCTGCTGACCGTCCTGCTGCTCGCCGCCTGTGCCGGCGCGCCGCAAAAGACGTCGCGCGGGTCGGGTTCATCGGTAGTGGTCGCGAATGGCGCTTATCGCGCGCCGCCGGCGGGCTTTCCGAATTTCGTCGATCACAGCATCGGCCGCGAGGAAATCTCGATTCAGGCGATGAGCCTGGTCGGCATCCCCTACCGTTGGGGGGGCAATACGCCGGATAGCGGCTTCGATTGCAGCGGCCTCGTTCGCTATGTCGTCGCGCGCGCCGCGTCGGTGAATCTGCCGCGGACCACCGCCGATATGAGCGGACGCGGCGAATCGATCGAGCCGGACGAGATTGCGCCGGGCGACCTGATCTTCTTCAATACGACGGGGCGCGCGCATTCGCACGTCGGCATCTACGTCGGCAAGCTGCGCTTCGTCAATGCGCCGTCGACGGGCGGCACCGTGCGGCTCGATTATTTGACGAATCCGTATTGGGCCAAGCGCTTCGACGGTATTCGTCGCGTGGCCGCGCCGGCCGCGAAACCGACTCCATTCGATACGCCGAGCTATCAGGCGGCGGCGCCGCAGTCGGAACGTGTCGCGCCGGCAGTGCAGGCGGCGGACGCGGGAGCGGCGGCTTCGCTGGCATCGGCGCCGGCCAGGACAATGCCGACTCAGACGTCACCGGCTTACGCGGCAGGTTCGCTCACGCCGCAACAAGCGACCCGCATCGCGGCAACGCCGCGCGCGCCATTGATCGCAGGCGCTCAATCGGCCACAACAGCAGCGGCGGCACCCATGCCACAAGCTGATCCGTTCGAACCGCCGCCACCCGGCATGAGCGCCGCGCAGATGCAGGCGCGTGTGGCAGGCGCGGTGTCCCCGGCGGCTGTTTCCGCCGCTCAAGCCGGCGCCTACGACGCCGCCCCAGCTTCCTCGACTCAGCAGGCGACGGCCGCACGCACTGTCCCGCAGACAGCCGCCGCCCGTGCGCCTGACCCGATCGACGCCGCCGCCGATGCGTTCGAACCGCCGCCGCCCGCTTCAGTGGCCGCGCGCCAAGCCCAGCAAGCGGACGCGGATGGCGGCGTGCAGATCATGCGGGCCTCGACAGCCTCGCGCGGCATCCCCGCCCCCACGCAGACCACCGACGACCCCATCGCCCGTTTCGCCAACGGCAAGTTCTAACGCGGCAGCGTAGCTCACCCGGACAGCTCGCACCGCGCCGCATGATGCGCCGCACCACGGACCCGCACATCACGCCGAAGCCGCCGATCTGCTATCGTCACCGATAATTCTTCCGACAGCGGGTGGTGACGATGGATCTCGGGCTGAAAGACAAGGTGGTGTTGATCACGGGCGGCAGCAAGGGGATCGGACTTGCCTGCGCCCGCGCGTTCGCCGTGGAGGGCGCGAAGGTCGCGATCGTGTCGCGCGATCCCGCCAATCTGGCGCGCGCTTACGAGCAGCTAAAACAGGAAGGCCTGCACGTGCACCGCACGCGCGCCGATCTGCACGAGCCGCACAGCGCCGCCGATATCGTCGAGGAAGTCAGCACCGCGGTCGGCCCAATCGACGTGCTGATCAACAGCGCCGGCGCAGCCCGCCGCTATGACCCGGAAACGCTCGACGCCGACGCGTTCCGCGCCACCATGGAAGCGAAGTATTTCCCCTACATCTATCCGCAGCAGGAAGTGCTGCGCCGCATGGCCGAGCGCGTGAAGTCCGGCAACGGCGCCGAACCCGGCACGATCGTCAACATCATCGGCATGGGCGGCAAGATCGCGAGCGACATTCATATCGCCGGCGGCGCCGCGAATGCCGCGCTGATGCTCGCCACCGTCGGCCTCGCTCACTATTACGCGCGCTACGGCATCCGCATCAACGCGATCAACCCCGGTTCCACGCTGACCGAGCGGGTCGAGGAAGCGGTCAAGCTGGAAGCGACGCAGCAAGGCATCGAGAGCGCGGAGGCGCTCGCGCGCGGCCAGACCAAGGTGCCGCTCGGACGCTTTGCCAAACCGGAGGAAATCGCCGACGTCGCGCTGTTTCTGGCGAGCCGCCGCGCGAGCTATGTGACGGGCGCAATCGTCCCGATGGATGGAGCGAGCGCGCCGCTGATCTGAGCGGCGCGCTTCAAAACGCTCCGTGTGGAAATGCGCGTAAGGCCGCTGTGCCGGCCGCGCTTACAGGAGGTGATGGCCGAGCCACCAGCCGGCCGCGGCGAGCGCCGCGGAAGCCGGAATCGTCAGAATCCACGCCCAGACGATATTGCCGGCCACGCCCCAACGCACGGCGCTCAACTTCTGCGTGGCGCCGACACCGACGATCGCGCCGGTAATCGTATGCGTGGTGGACACCGGAATGCCGAGTGCCGAGGCGGTAAACAGCGTAATCGCCCCACCCGCCTCCGCGCAAAAACCGCCCACTGGCTTGAGCTTGGTGATCTTCTGGCCCATTGTGCGGACGATCCGCCAGCCGCCGAACAGTGTGCCGACGCCCATCGACAGATAACAGCCGCCGATCACCCACAGCGGCGGCGCTTCGGCGATCGACGACGCATAGCCGGTCGCGATCAGCAGCATCCAGATGATGCCGATGGTTTTCTGCGCGTCGTTGCCGCCGTGGCCGAGGCTGTACAAGCCCGCCGACACCAGCTGCAGACGCCGGAAACGCCGGTCGACCTTGCTCGGCGGCGTGCGAAAGTACAGCCACGACACCGCCAGCATGAAGAACGATCCCAGCACGAAACCGAGCAGCGGCGAGATGAAGATGAAAGCCACCGTCTTCATCAAGCCGTCGAAATTGAGCGAGCCCCAGCCCGACTTGGCGAGCGCAGCGCCCACCAGCCCGCCGATCAGCGCATGCGAGGAGCTCGACGGAATGCCGTAATGCCAGGTGATGATGTTCCAGCCGATCGCGCCGACCAGCGCGCCGAAAATCACATAGTGGTCGACGATATTCGGATCGATCGTGCCCTTGCCGACGGTCGCCGCCACTTTCAGATGGAACACGAAATACGCGACGACGTTGAACGCCGCCGCGAAGGCCACCGCCTGCTGCGGCTTCAGCACGCCTGTTGAGACGACCGTGGCGATCGAATTCGCCGCGTCGTGAAAGCCGTTCATGAAGTCGAAAATCAGTGCGACGGCGACCAGGCCGGCGACGACCCAGATAGCGAGTTGTATCGATTGCATTATGCGTTTTCCAGCACAATGCCTTCGATGATGTTGGCTACGTCCTCACACTTGTCCGTGATCGTTTCGAGCAATTCGTAAATCGCTTTCAGCTTGATCAGGGTCTTGACGTTGTCTTCTTCGCGGAAGAGTTTCGACATGGCCGAGCGCAGCACGCGGTCGGCTTCCGATTCCAGTCGGTCGATTTCCTCGCAGGCCTTGAGGATCTGGCTAGCCTGCTTCATGTCCGACAGCAGGCTGACGGCGAACTGCACGCGCTCGGAGGTCGCCGTGCAGATGTGGGCCAGCTGGCTCGCTTCCGAGGTCACCGCCTGCACGTCGTACAGCGAAATGGCGGTGGCGACGTCCTCCATCAGGTCGAGAATGTCGTCCATCGTGGTGATCAGCTTGTGGATCTCGTCGCGGTCGAGCGGCGTGATGAAGGTCTTGTGCAGCAGGTCGATGGTTTCGTGCGTGAGCTTGTCAGCAGCCTTCTCGGCTTTTTGCACGTTTTGCTTATGGGTTTCGGCGTCTTGCAGATTGTCGATCAGCAGCTCGAGTTCGTGGCTCGCCGAGACGATGCACTTTGCGTGCGCATTGAAAATTTCAAAGAACTTGCCCTCGGTGGGCATGAATCGACCGAACATTGGGATCCCGGAAATTGGTCACATAATGGCTGACATAAAACCGCCACATTGTACCGTTCCGGGGTGGATGCCGCACTTCTGAAAGCGCCGTTACAACAGGCGCGTCAGTTATCCCTTTACTTCTTTCCCCATCACTCGCCGTAGAAATTCTGCGCGCCGGCAAAATTATCGAATTTCGTATATTGACCGTGGAACGTGAGGCGAACAGGTCCGATCGGACCATTCCGCTGTTTACCGATGATGATCTCCGCCGTGCCTTTGTCGGGACTGTCCGGGTTGTAGACCTCGTCGCGGTAAATGAACAGGATCACGTCCGCGTCCTGCTCGATAGCGCCGGATTCCCGCAGGTCGGACATGATTGGCCGCTTGTTCGGACGCTGCTCAAGCCCCCGGTTGAGCTGCGACAGCGCGATCACCGGCACGTCGAGTTCCTTGGCGAGACTCTTCAGCGAACGCGAGATTTCCGAGATTTCGGTCGCGCGGTTTTCGCCGGATGAGGAGCCGCTCATCAGTTGCAAGTAGTCGATGATGATGAGGCCGAGCTTGCCGCACTGGCGCGACAGCCGGCGCGCGCGCGAACGCAATTCCATCGGATTCAGGCCGCCGGTTTCGTCGATGAAAATCTGCGCCTCGCTCATTTTTTGCACGGCGTGCGTGAGCTTCGGCCAATCCTCGTCGGTCAGGCGCCCGGTTCGCATGCGATGCTGGTCCAACCGGCCGACCGAGCCGAGCATACGCATGGTGAGTTGCGAGCCCGGCATTTCCATCGAGAACACCGCGACCGGCAAGCCGTACTCGACCGCTACGTATTCGCCGACGTTCATCGAAAACGCCGTTTTACCCATCGACGGACGGCCCGCGACGATGATCAGCTCACCGCCGTGCATCCCCGAGGTCATGCGGTCCAGATCGACAAAGCCGGTCGGCGTGCCGGTCACATCGCTCGGATTGGCGGTGTGGTAAAGCGTGTCGATCCGCTCGACCACTTGCGTCAGCAGCGGCCCGATTTCCAGGAAGCCTTGCGTACCGCGCGCGCCGTCCTCGGCGATCGAAAACACCTTCGATTCCGCCTCGTCCAGCAGTTGCCGGACTTCCTTGCCCTGCGGGTTGAATGCGTCGGCCGAGATTTCGTCTGCCACGGAAACGAGCCGGCGCAGCACGGCGCGATCGCGCACGATTTCCGCGTAGCGGCGGATATTGGCCGCGCTCGGCGTGTTCTGCGCCAAGGCGTTCAGGTACGCGAGACCGCCGACCTCCTCGGCCTTGCCCGCGGTGCCCAGCGCCTCGTAGACGGTAATCACGTCGGCCGGCCGCGTGGCCGCGATCAGCTTGCCGATGTGCTCGAAAATGATGCGGTGGTCGTAGCGGTAAAAATCGCTCTGCGACAGGAAGTCGGCGATGCGGTCCCAAGCCGCGTTGTCGAGCAGCAGGCCGCCCAGCACCGATTGCTCGGCCTCGATCGAATGCGGCGGGACTTTCAGCGACTCGAGTTGGGGATCTTTGGACGGTGCGTTCATGGAGAGGAATTATCGGGGTAAATGCGTGCCGAGGGAAATCAAAAACCGATACTTCGATGCATCGAAAACAGGCACAAAAAAAGGCAGGGGCCGGTCACCCGGCCCCTGCCCCTTGCCAGCAACGTCCTGGCGGATGCTAGATGATGCTTAGACGTGTTCGCCCAGCACCGACACCGTCACATCGACGAGAACGTCGGTGTGCAGCGAGATCTGAACCGGATGGTCGCCGACCGTCTTCAGCGGGCCTTCCGGCAGACGCACCTGCGCCTTTTCCACTGTGAAGCCTTGCTTGACCAGTGCGTCAGCGATGTCCGCGTTCGTCACCGAGCCGAACAGGCGGCCGTCCACGCCGGCCTTCTGGCCGATCTGGATCGTCGAGCCTGCCAGCTTTTCGCCTTGAGCCTGAGCGGCAGCCAGCTTTTCAGCGGCGGTCTTTTCGAGTTCAGCGCGGCGCACTTCGAATTCAGCCAGGGCTTCCTTCGTTGCACGGCGAGCTTGCTTGTTTGGGATCAGGAAGTTACGTGCGTAACCGTCCTTGACCTTCACGATATCGCCCAGGTTGCCCAGATTGACGACTTTTTCCAGAAGAATGATTTGCATTCGGATGCTCCTTATCGCGTCGTCGGGTTAGGCCTTGTGCTGGTCGGTGTACGGCACCAGCGCGAGGAAACGTGCGCGCTTGATTGCCGTGTCCAGCTGGCGTTGATAGTGCGACTTCGTACCCGTGAGACGCGCCGGCGTGATCTTGCCGTTTTCGCCGATGAAGTCCTTCAGCGTTTCGAGGTCCTTGTAGTCGATGTGATCGACGCCAGCGGCCGTGAAACGGCAGAACTTCTTGCGCTTGAAGAGCGGATTTTGTTGCTGACGACGCTTGTCGAATTTCTTACCAGTCGGGCGGGGCATGTTCAGTCCTTTCCAATGTCCTGCAATGCTGTGATGTGAAATACCAGAGTTCTTGCGTTGCGGTGCTTTTTCGCCAGAAAGCCTGTGAAGAGCGTTTCCACGCCCATCTGACAGCTTTCCAGCTTACCGCTCGCCTCGCCTGCGGCTACCGCCTGCATGGTCAGTTCGACTTGCCGGGTAATGCCGGCTTCGACGACTTCCGTGCGGTGGTGCAACGTGCAGCCTGCAATCGGAACGCCGGCGGGGGTATACCGCACCGGTTCGCGTTCGACGACGCTGGCCGTGAGTTGCAGCCGGTTCATGAGCCCTTTGACGAGAGCGACGCTTGATCTGGTAGCTTAAATGGTGTGTCTTAAGCCTGCGCTTCGGACGGTTGCGTAGCAGCCGACTTCTTGGCTTCTTCGCGCTGCACTTCCTTCATCATCGGCGACGGGCCGGTTTCGGCCTTCTTCATCTTGACGATCAGGTGACGCAGAACGGCGTCGTTGAACTTGAATGCGTGTTCCAGCTCGTCGAGCGTGGTTTGGTCGCATTCGATGTTCATGCAGACGTAGTGAGCCTTCGCGAGTTTCTCGATCATGTAGGCCAGTTGGCGGCGGCCCCAGTCTTCGATACGGTGGATCTGGCCACCGTGCGAGGTGATCGTGCTCTTGTAACGCTCGATCATGGCGGGCACTTGCTCGCTCTGATCGGGGTGCACAATAAAGACGATTTCATAATGACGCATACACACTCCTTGTGGACTTGTGGATTAAAGCCACCCGGGCGTCGGAACCGGTGTGGCAAGTGAGAAGCCGAAGAGTGTAACCCGAATGGGGCCGGGTTGCAAGATATCCCGTTATTGCGACGCGCGAATCGGGTGTGTTTTCAAAGGTTTAGACGCCGCAAAAACGAGAGGAAAGCCGCCAGCTAATAGGCCGGACGGTTCCAGTAATCGTCGCTCGCGTACACCTCTTTCAGATAATCGATGAAATAGCGCACCCTGGCCGGCACATAACGCTGCTGCGGGTAGACCGCGAGAATGTCGTAATCGGGCAGCGCGAATTCGTCGAGCACGGTTTCCAGCTCGCCGCGCGCCAGTTGCTGCTGGATTTCCCACGTCGAGCGCCAGCCGAGCCCAAGCCCTTCCGACACCCAGCGATGCAGCAGCTCGCCGTCGTTGCAGTCGAGCGAGCCACCCACGCGCACCGTCGCCAGCTTGCCGTTGCGGCGAAAGTACCAGCCGCGGTTCTGTCCCCCTTGCAGATTGAAGGCGAGGCAGTTGTGACGCGGCAGATCCTCGAGCGTTTCAGGCTTGCCGTGCTTGCGGAAGTACGCCGGCGTGCCGCATACCACGCGCCGGTTCGACGCCAGCTTCACCGCGACGAAATTCGGATCCACCGCCCCGCCGATCCGGATCGACAGGTCGTAACCCTCGCGCACCAGATCCACGACCCGGTCCGTCAGATTGAACGACACCTGCAATTCGGGTTTGTCGGCGATAAAGGCCGGGGCGAGCGGCGCGACGTGCTTGCGCCCGAACGCGGCCGGCGCCGACACGATCAGATGACCGTTCACCGCGCGCCGTCCGGCGCTCAGTTCGTTTTCCGCCTGGTCCCATTCGGTCAGGAGGCCGCGGCAGCGCTCCAGAAACGCGGCGCCCTCCTCGCTGACGACGAGCCGGCGCGTCGAGCGGTACATCAGCTTCACGCCCAGGCGCTTTTCCAGCGCGTCGATCCGGCGGCCGAGAATCACCGGCGACACGCCCTCTTCCAGCGCGGCCGCCGCGAGGCTGCCCGCGTCCGCGACGCGCACGAAGGTTTCGATCTGCTTGAAGCGGTCCATGTCTGTCTCCTGCCGTCTCGGGCCATTCCATACTTTTTGTTTCGAAATAAGTGACCCGGACTGATCTTATCAAACCTTTAGGTCAGGCCTAAAGTGCATTCGACAATGTTTAGTTCGCCAGTTCGTTGCAGCTTCATTCGCGGGTTTAGCCCGCCCCAGACATTCAGGAGACATTCATGGCCAAGATGAGAGCCGTCGACGCAGCCGTGCTGGTGCTCGAAAAAGAAGGCATCGACACCGCATTCGGCGTTCCGGGCGCTGCGATCAACCCGTTCTACTCGGCCATGCGCAAGGCGGGCAACATCAGCCACGTGCTGGCGCGGCACGTGGAAGGCGCGTCGCACATGGCCGAGGGCTATACCCGCGCCCAGCCCGGCAATATCGGCGTGTGCATCGGCACGTCGGGCCCCGCCGGCACCGACATGATCACCGGTTTGTACTCCGCTCAGGCCGACTCGATTCCTATTCTGGCCATCACGGGCCAGGCGCCGCGCGCGCGTCTGTACAAGGAAGACTTTCAGGCCGTCGACATCGAATCGATCGCCAAGCCTGTCACCAAATGGGCCGTCACCGTGCGTGAGCCGGCGCTGGTGCCGCGCGTGTTCCAGCAGGCATTCCACCTGATGCGCTCGGGCCGTCCGGGCCCGGTGCTGGTTGACCTGCCGATCGACGTGCAGCTCGCCGAAATCGAATTCGACATCGACACGTACGAACCGCTGCCGGTCTACAAGCCCAAAGCGACGCGCAAACAGATTGAAGCCGCGCTGAACCTGCTGAACGACTCGGACAAGCCGCTGATCGTCTCGGGCGGCGGCGTGCTGAACGCGGCCGCTGAAGACCTGCTCGTCGAATTCGCCGAAACCATCGGCGTGCCGGTGATCCCGACGCTGATGTCGTGGGGCGCGATACCCGACGACCATCCGCTGATGGCCGGCATGGTCGGCCTGCAAACCTCGCACCGCTACGGCAACGCGACGATGCTCGCCTCCGACTTCGTGCTCGGCATCGGCAACCGCTGGGCGAACCGTCATACGGGCAGCATCGAGGTCTATACCAAGGGCCGTAAGTTCGTGCATGTGGACATCGAGCCGACGCAGATCGGCCGCGTGTTCGGACCGGACCTCGGCATCGTGTCGGACGCGAAGGCGGCGCTCGAACTGTTCGTTGAAGTCGCGAAAGAATGGAAGGCTGCGGGCAAGCTGAAGGACCGCGGCGCATGGGTCGCCGATTGCCAGCAACGCAAGCGGACGATGCATCGCAAGACGCACTTCGACAACGTGCCGATGAAGCCGCAGCGCGTCTACGAAGAGATGAACCAGGTGTTCGGCCGCGATACCTGCTACGTGAGCACGATCGGTTTGTCGCAGATTGCCGGCGCGCAATTCCTGCACGTCTACAAGGCGCGCAACTGGATCAACTGCGGCCAGGCGGGCCCGCTCGGCTGGACGATTCCGGCGGCGCTCGGCGTGCGCGCGGCGGACCCGCAACGTCCGATCGTCGCGCTTTCGGGCGACTACGACTTCCAGTTCATGATCGAAGAGCTGGCCGCGGGCGCGCAATTCAAGCTGCCGTATGTGCACGTGGTGGTGAACAACTCGTACCTCGGCCTGATCCGCCAGGCACAGCGCGCGTTCGACATGGACTTCTGCGTGCAGCTCGGCTTCGAGAACATCAACTCGCCGGAGACCAACGGCTACGGCGTGGACCATGTCGCGGTGGCCGAAGGCCTGGGTTGCAAGGCGATCCGCGTGTTCAAGCCGGAAGAGCTGAAGCCCGCGCTGTTGAAAGCGCAATCGATGCTCTCAGAGTTCAGCGTCCCGGTGATCGTCGAAGTGATTCTGGAGCGCGTGACCAACATTTCGATGGGCGCCGAGATCGACGCGATCAACGAGTTCGAGGAACTGGCCGCGACGCGCGACGACGCGCCGACCGCGATCAGCATGCTCGACTGAGCTTCCTGACGCCTTGAACAGATAAGCATCGACATGAGCGCGGTTCAGCAGCACCGGACCGCGCTCAAGAAGCCACTCCCCTGACCGACCAGCGAGACTTAAGCACCATGCCGAAATTTGCAGCGAATCTAACCATGCTGTTCAACGAAGTCCCGTTCCTCGACCGCTTTGCGGCCGCTGCGGCCTCCGGCTTTCACGCCGTCGAATTCCTGTTTCCGTATCCGTATCAGATCGCTGAACTGAGCGAACGTCTGCAGCAGAATCGCCTGAAGCTCGTCCTGCACAACCTGCCCGCGGGCAACTGGGAAGCCGGCGAGCGCGGCATTGCGTGCCTGCCGGATCGCATGAGCGAGTTTCAGGAAGGCGTCGGCCGCGCGATCGAATATGCGAAGGCTTTGAAGGTGCCGCAGTTGAACTGCCTCGTCGGCATTCCGACTGCGGGTGTCGACGCGGACAAGGCGCGCTCGACCATCGTCGAGAACCTGCGCTTCGCCGCTGGCGAACTGAAGAAGGCCGGCATCAGGCTGCTGGTCGAGCCGTGCAATTCCTACGACATCCCCGGCTTCGCACTGAACCGTTCGGCCGAGGGCCTCGACGTGATTCGCGCCGTGGATTCGGACAATCTGTTCCTGCAGTACGACATCTATCACATGCAACGGATGGAAGGCGAACTCGCGGCGACGATCAGGAAGAACCTGCCGCAGATCGCGCATATCCAGCTCGCCGACAACCCCGGGCGCAACGAGCCGGGCACCGGCGAAATCAACTACCCGTTCCTGTTCGATCTGCTCGACTCGCTCGGCTACGACGGCTACGTCGGTTGCGAATACAAGCCGCGCACGACCACGACGGCCGGCCTCGGCTGGGTGCAGAGCGTGGCCGGGCAGACCCGCGGCGCGGCCCACGCCGCTGCCTGACTTATCGGTCCAGGCACAGCACGCCCGAAGGAAGTCCCCTTGAGGGACCCCAAACAACACTGGAGATTCAGACACATGGCAAAGATCGGTTTCATCGGCCTCGGCATCATGGGCGCGCACATGGCGCGCAACCTCATCAAGGGCGGTCATTCGCTGTTCGTGAACGGCGCGTACCCGGTGCCGGAAGATCTGGGCAAAACGACCACCGTGGTCGCCAATTCGACCGCTGTCGCGCAAGCCGCCGACATCGTCATCATCATGGTGCCGGACACGCCTGACGTCGCTAACGTGCTGTTCGCCGACGACGGCGTCGCCGCCGGTCTCACGAAGGGCAAGCTCGTGATCGACATGAGCTCGATCTCCCCGCTCGACACGCAAGCGTTTGCGAAGAAGATCAACGCGCTCGGCGTCGATTACCTCGACGCGCCGGTGTCCGGCGGCGAAGTCGGCGCGCGTGAAGCCACGCTGACGATCATGGTGGGCGGCCCGGAAAAAGCCTTCGCATTAGCCAAGCCGTTGTTCGAACTGATGGGCAAGAACATCTCGCTGATCGGCGAGAACGGCGCAGGTCAAACCTGCAAGGTCGCAAATCAGATCATCGTCGCGCTGAACATCGAAGCGGTGGCCGAAGCGTTGCTGTTCGCCTCGCGCTCAGGCGCCGATCCGGAACGTGTGCGCCGTGCGTTGATGGGCGGCTTCGCTTCGTCGCGGATTCTCGAAGTGCATGGCGAACGCATGACCAAGCGCACGTTCAATCCGGGCTTCCGCATCGAACTGCATCAGAAGGATTTGAATCTCGCGCTCGACGGCGCCCGCAAGCTCGGCATCGCGCTGCCGCATACGGCGAGCGCGCAGCAACTGTTCAGCGTGTGCGTGGCGAACGGCGGCAAGGCATGGGATCACTCTGCAATGGTGCGCGCTTTGGAAATCATGGCGAATTATGAGGTCGCGCAAGCGCCGGATAGCGAAGCGAAGGCTGCTTAAGTCGTAATACGGGTTGCCGTGACCGCTGCTTCGTTAGCTTTATCTTCGTTGTCACGGCAATCACAGGTGGGGCGTCCGTTCCGTCGCGCGGCATGCGCGGCGGAGCGGGCAAATCGTGCCGCTCTGGGCTGAGAGCGGCACAGTGGGGTCCGCAGCGGCACCCGGCGGCGCCGGGGAAGCCTTGGTCGGTCAGACGTCGTCGTCGGGTGTCCGGCTGTCGGATTTCATCGTCATGCTTTTTCCGCCAATCTCTCGCAGCGAGTGCACCATGCACCCCGCTTGCTTGCACGTCTGTTTGCATTTGCTTGCAACTGCCCGCACCCGCGCGCACCTTTTTTGACACATCGTTCAGCGCTTTTCTCCTACACTCCTTGAGTCTGCTTGCTTGCGTTTCAGGCGTCCCGTGCCGCTCTTCGCAGTGAGCGTCATCCGCTTCGTTCGCCTGATTCGCAACCAGTGCACAACCCGTGCGCAAAGTGTTCTTGCGCCACCACGTTAGGAGTGTGATCCATGGGTATTCTCAGTTTCATCAAGGAAGCCGGCGAAAAACTGTTCGGCGCCGCCTCGACCTCCGCGCAAGCCGCGCCTGCCGCGCCCGACCTTGCTGCGCTGAATAAAACCGCGGGCGACGCGATCGCCACGTATATCCGCACCCAGGGTCTGGACGCCGCCAACCTGCAGGTGGCGTACGACGGCACGAGCCACACCGTCACCGTGTCGGGCGAGGCGGCCGATCAGCCGACCAAGGACAAGATCCTGGTGGCGGCGGGCAACGTGCAGAACGTCGACAAAGTCGACGATCAACTGACCGTCACCACGCCCGCGCCGGCGCCCACGCAGTTTCATACTGTCGTGTCCGGCGACAATCTGTGGAAGATTGCGGAGAAGTACTACGGCAGCGGCGCGAAGAACGACGTGATCTTCCAGGCCAACACGCCGATGCTGAAGAGCCCGGACAAGATCTATCCGGGTCAGGTGTTGGTGATTCCGCCGCAGTAATGAGCCGTTGCGATAATCGTCGCAGCAGGCGGTAAGCCACGCGCGGAAACAACAACGCGGCGCCCCGGTTGATGACTCGAGCGCCGCGTTGTCATTGAACGGTCATGCGTGTGACCGTGACTCCTGCCGCGTCAATACGTATCGAAGACCTTTTGCAGCATAACCGGTCCCGTGCCACCCGCGGCCAATGCCAGCATCAGCAGCACACGCGCCTTGTACGGATTCAGCGAGCCCGCGCTGACGAAACCGAGTGAGTCGTCCGCGGCCGCGCCGTTGTGCATCACGTGCCCTGAACCCACGCGTGACGAGCGCACCACCGCCACGCCTTGCGAGGCCGCATCGGCCAATGCCTGTTGCATCGACGCGTGAATCGAGCCATTGCCCGTGCCGGCCACCACGATGCCGCGCACGCCGGCGGCAACGAGCGCGTCCACGGCGATCCGCGATACGCCGGCATAGCTCGTGACGATCTCCACATGCGGCCACTTCGCGCCGATCACGAATTCGGTCGCGAGCGTGTGCGGACGCACCACGCCGCGCTGGAATTCGACCCGGCCGTCCTGCACCCAGCCGAGCGCGCCGATCTCCGGCGAGTGGAACGCATCGACGGCGTACGTGCTCGTCTTGACCACGTCGCGCGCGCTGTGAATCTTGTTGTTGAAGGCCACCAGCACGCCCTGCCCCCGCGAGCCCGCGTTCGCCGCAACCGTCACGGCGTTCAGCAGATTCAGCGGACCGTCGGCCGACAGCGCCGACGCCGGACGCATCGCCGCGCTCAGTACGACCGGCTTGTCCGATTTGACGGTCAGATGCAGCAGATAGGCGGTTTCTTCGAGCGTGTCGGTGCCGTGCGTGACGACCACGCCGTCGATGTCGTCGGCGGCGAGCAGCGTGTTGATGCGTTGCGCGAGCGCGGTCCATAGCGGCAGCGCCATGTCCTTGCTGTCGATGCTGGCGAGCTGCTCGGGCGCGATTCGCGCCACCGCGGACAAGGCCGGCACCGCGGCCAGCAATTGATCGACGCCGACCACGCCCGCCTGGTAGCCGGACGTGTTGGTGGCGTCCGCGGCCGCGCCGGCGATCGTGCCACCGGTTGCCAGCACGGCGATGCGCGGCAGCGCTGGCGTCGCGCCCTGGTTGGAAGGCGTCGCGGAAGAGAAAGTCGGAGTATTCATGGCGGCGATTGTAAGCGATGCGCCGCGTGCCTCAAACCGCCTCGCGCAATTGCGCGGCGATCTCCGCTTCGTTCAACTGCGGCGCGAACATCTCGATCAGACGATACGCATACGCGCGCAGGAACGCCCCCTTGCGCAGACCGACCCGCGTCGTGCTCGCCTCGAACAGATGCTGTGTATCCAGCGCCACCAGTTCGGTATCGCGCTTCGGATCGTAGGCCATCGCCGCGACCACGCCGATGCCCATGCCGAGCTCGACGTAGGTCTTGATCACGTCGGCATCGATCGCGGTCAGCACGACGTCGGGCAACGCGCCTGCTTTGGCGAACGCCTGGTCGATGTGCGAGCGGCCCGTGAAGTCCTGGTCGTACGTGACGATCGGGAATTCGGCGATCTCGTCGAGCGTCAGATTCTCACGGCCCACGAGCGGATGATCCTTCGGCACGACCACGACGTGATGCCACGAGTAGCACGGGAACGTGACGATGTCCGGAAAGCGGTCGAGCGCTTCGGTCGAGATGCCGATATCCGCTTCGCCGTTGATGATCATCTGCGCGATCTGCTGCGGGCTGCCCTGGCGCAACGCCAGATGCACTTTCGGAAACACCTCGGTGAATTGACGGATCACCTTCGGCAGCGCATAGCGTGCCTGCGTGTGAGTGGTCGCCACGACCAGGTGGCCGCTGTCCTGATCGGCGAACTGGCGCGCGACGCGGCGCAGATTCTCCGCGTCGAGCAGCATCCGCTCGATCAGTTGATGCACCGCCTTGCCCGGCTCGGTGAGACCCGTCAGGCGCTTGCCGCGTCGAATGAAAATGTCGACGCCGAGTTCGTCCTCGAGATCCTTGATCTGTTTCGATACGCCCGACTGCGACGTGTACAACACGTTCGCCACCTCGGTCAGATTCATGTTCTGACGCACGGCCTCGCGCACGAAGCGCAATTGCTGGAAGTTCATCTGTATGTCTCCGGTTCAGCCAGAGTGGAGTTATTTGAGTTCGATTGAAACGCCGGGTGTCGCTGCTCGCTTCACCGCGTTTTCACTGCGCCGGAAATACACGCAGCGCACGCGGCACGGCGGTCACGCCATCGCCGACCGCCAGTTGCAGATCGCGCCACGCTTCGCGATCGAGTTCGGCTTCGAGCAGGTTGCCCTCGCGGCCCGCGAGTTCGACACGCACCGAGCCGCCCAGCGTCACCACGCGCCGCACGTCGACAATGATGCCTTCGCGATGCCCGGACGCCTGGCGATACAACTGCAGATCGTGCGGGCGCACATAAGCGAACGCCGGACCGCGGAAATCAGCCTTGATCGCGACCGGCAGCGCGGCGCCGTCGACCACGAAGCCGCTCGAATCGACGTTGCCGTGCAGGCGGTTCGCCGCGCCGAGAAACTCGTAGACGAACGAGGTTTGCGGATGGTCGTACACGTCCTGCGGACTGCCCACCTGCTCCACGTGCCCGCGATTGAGCACGACGATGCGGTCGGCCACTTCAAGCGCTTCTTCCTGGTCGTGCGTGACGAAGATCGTCGAGATATGCAGATCGTCATGCAGACGCCGCAGCCAGCTGCGCAATTCCTTGCGCACTTTCGCGTCGAGCGCGCCGAACGGTTCGTCGAGCAGCAGCACCTTGGGCTCGACCGCCAGCGCGCGCGCCAGCGCGATCCGCTGCCGCTGGCCGCCCGACAGTTCCGACGGATAACGTTGCGCAAGCCAGTCGAGTTGCACGAGCTTCAGCAGTTCATGCACCTTCTCGCGAATCACCGCTTCCGAAGGACGCTCCTTGCGCGGCTTCACGCGCAAGCCGAACGCGACGTTCTCGAACACCGTCATATGACGGAACAGCGCGTAATGCTGGAACACGAAGCCGACTTCGCGTTCGCGCGCGCCGACCGTCGCGACGTCCTGCCCTTGCAGCACGACCTGGCCGCCGTCCGCGTATTCGAGCCCGGCGATCACCCGCAACAAGGTCGTCTTGCCACAACCCGACGGCCCGAGCAGCGCAACCAGTTCACCCGGCGGGAAGTCGAGCGAGACGTTATCGAGCGCGACGAAATCGCCGAAGCGCTTCTGCAGGTTACGAACGGTGATACCCATTACAGCTCTCCTTGCTTGAGCGGGTGTTGCCGCGATGCATTGACGGACTGCGAGGCGGACTGTGAAGCGGACGACGGCGTGACGGGACCGGCATACGCGGGCACATCGCGCGCGGCCGACAGTTCCGCCGACATATGGCGCTCGGCGAGCAGTTTCAGCGCGAGCGTGACGAGTGCCAGCAACGCAAGCACCGACGCCACGGCGAACGCCGCCGAGAAGTTGTATTCGTTGTAGAGAATTTCGACGTGCAGCGGCATCGTGTCGGTCTGGCCGCGAATATGGCCCGACACCACCGACACCGCGCCGAACTCGCCCATCGCCCGCGCGTTGCACAGAATCACGCCGTACAGCAGGCCCCATTTGACGTTCGGCAGCGTGACACGGCGGAAAATCTGCCAGCCCGACGCGCCGAGCACATGCGCGGCTTCTTCCTCGTCGTTGCCTTGCGCCTGCATCAGCGGAATCAGTTCGCGCGCGACGAACGGAAACGTGACGAAGATCGTCGCCAGCACGATGCCCGGCACCGCGAAGATGATCTGCACGTTATGGTCTTGCAGCCACGGACCGAACCAGCCTTGCGCGCCGAACATCAGCACGTAGATCAAGCCCGAGATCACCGGCGAAACCGAGAACGGCAGATCGATCAGCGTGGTCAACAGCGCTTTGCCGCGGAATTCGAACTTGGCGATACACCATGAAGCCGCGAGACCGAACACGAGGTTCAGCGGCACGGCGATCGCGGCGGTGATCACGGTGAGCTTGATCGCCGACAGCGCATCCGGATCGGCGAGCGATTCCAGATAGAAGCCAAGGCCCTTGTTCAACGCCTGATAGAACACGGCGACGAGCGGCACGACCAGAAACAGCGTAAGAAAGAGCAGCGCGACGCCGGTCAGAATCCAGCGCACCACAGGCGGTTCGGTCACCGGATCGGGCCGGCGCGCGACGTTGAGCGGCGCGCGCGGCGCCACGGCCGCGGCCGCGGTATCGGAGCTATCCGCGCTATCCATGCGATCGGCGCCGTTGGCGGAATGGCGGCTCATCGCACACCTCCGCCGATCGCCGCCACGCTTGCGGGGGCAGGCGCTGGGCCCGCGCCGCCGCGTCCCGTGCGGCGCTGCAGATACCACTGCAAGGTATTGATGAACAACAGCATCAGGAACGACACCACCAGCATCACCACGGCCAATGCCGTGGCGCCCGCGTAATCGTATTGCTCGAGCTTGGTGATGATCAGGAGCGACGTGATCTCCGACTTCATCGGCACGTTGCCGGCGATGAAAATCACCGAGCCGTATTCGCCGAGTGCGCGCGCGAACGCCAGCGCGAAGCCCGTCAGCAAGGCCGGCAACACCGCCGGCAACACGACGCGGCGAAACGTCAGCCAACGCGAGGCGCCGAGGCACGCGGCCGCCTCCTCCTGTTCGCGCTCGAACTCCTCGAGCACCGGCTGCACGGTCCGCACGACGAACGGCAAACCGATGAACGTCAGCGCGATCAATACACCCGCCGGCGTAAATGCGATCTTGATGCCGAGCGGCTCGAGAAACTGTCCGATCCAGCCGTTGCCCGCGTACACGGCCGCGAGCGAAATGCCGGCCACCGAGGTCGGCAGCGCGAACGGCAGATCGACCACCGCGTCGACAATGCGCTTGAACGGAAACGTGTAGCGCACCAGCACCCACGCCACCAGAAAGCCGAACACCGCGTTGATCAGCGCGCCGCCGAGCGCCGAGAAGAACGTCAGGCGATACGACGCGAGCACGCGCGGCGAACTCACCGCGCGCACGAACTGAGCCCAATCGAGCGTCGCGGTCTTGAGGAAGGTTGCTGCAAGCGGAATCAGCACCACGAGGCTCAGATAAGCCACCGTAATGCCGAGTGTCAGGCCAAAACCGGGCAAGGCGCTCGGTTTTCGGAAGGTCAACGTCGTCATGCTGGATACTCTTTCAGGATTCACGCCTGCGTTTTCTGGCCGCCGGGCCCTGGCTGGCCAAAAGCGCGCCCACTGGGCGCGCTCGGGACTGACGCGTTACCGCGTCTCTTTGTCGATGCCGCTGCCGGCACCGGCAGCCTTACTGTGGCTGATAGATCGAATCGAATACGCCGCCGTCGGCGAAGTGCGTTTTCTGCGCGTTCGTCCAGCCGCCGAACGAGTCGTCCACCGTGTACAGCTTCAGCTTCGGAAACTTCGAGGTCAACTCCGCCGGCACCTTGTTCGAACGCGGACGGTAGAAGTTCTTCGCTGCGATCTCCTGGCCCTGCTCGCTGTACAGGAAGTTCAGATACGCTTCGGCCAGCTTGCGCGTGCCGTGCTTGTCGACGACCTTGTCCACCACGGCAACCGGCGGCTCCGCCAGAATGCTCACCGACGGCACGACGATTTCGAATTTGTCCGGGCCGAACTCCTTCAGCGACAGAAACGCTTCGTTTTCCCATGCGATCAGCACGTCGCCGATCCCGCGTTGCACGAAGCTGGTGGTCGCGCCACGCGCGCCCGAATCGAGCACGCCGGCATTCTTATAAAGCTTGCCGACGAATTCCCTGGCCTTCTGGTCGTTGCCGCCCGGCTGGTGCGCGGCATACGCCCACGCCGCGAGGTAGTTCCAGCGCGCGCCGCCCGAGGTCTTCGGGTTCGGCGTGACGATCGAGACGCCCGGCTTGATCAGATCGTCCCAGTCCTTGATGTGCTTCGGGTTGCCCTTGCGCACCAGAAACACGATCGTCGACGTGTACGGCGACGCGTTGTCCGGCAGACGCTTTTGCCAGCCCTTGTCGAGCAAGCCCTTGCTAGCCAGCGCGTCGATGTCGTAGGCGAGCGCGAGGGTCACGACGTCCGCCTGCAGGCCGTCGAGCACCGAGCGCGCCTGCGCGCCCGAGCCGCCGTGCGACTGCTTGAAGGTGATCGTCTCGCCGGTCTTCGCCTTCCATTCCTTGCCGAACGCCTGGTTGACGTCCTGGTAGAGCTCGCGCGTCGGGTCGTACGACACGTTCAGCAGCGTCGTGTCGGCGGCGTGCGCCTGCGCCGCGACGCCGAGCGCGGCCGCCGCGCCGAAGGCGAGCGCCGCGATGAGTTTCTTCGTCCTGCCTGCCAGCCCCGTGCCTTGATGGTTCATGCCAACTTTCTCCGCGTTGTGGTCCGTTGAAAACAGCGTGTGGTGTTGTTTTGCGTGGTCTTGCGTGCCGCCACCTGTACGTGAGCGCCAACTGGAGGCCAGTCTATCGAAGGGCTTTCATCATTAAAAATAATGTTTCTTCATTCTTTAATACGCAAAAGTGGTAATGACAGCTGGATAAGGCGTTGCGGCACGAAAACGGACGTTAAGACGTCCATTTTCGGCGCTCCAACGTCCCCCTTGGGCACGAACTTAAAGTAAAGCTTGAATTGCGCCGGATACTGTATAAAAATACAGGCACCTGTTCATACATACAGTGGCCATGACAAAACTCACCGCACGACAGCAGCAGGTTTTCGATCTGATCCGCCGGGCCATCGAACGCACCGGTTTTCCCCCCACCCGCGCGGAGATCGCCGCCGAGCTGGGTTTCAGTTCGGCCAATTCGGCAGAAGAACATTTGCGCGCGCTCGCTCGCAAGGGTGTGATCGAACTGGCGGCCGGCGCGTCGCGCGGCATACGTCTCCTCGCCGGCCCCGAAGATTCGCCGTACCAGTTCACCCTGCCGCACGCGAGCATCATGCAACTGTCGTTGCCGCTGATCGGCCGGGTCGCCGCGGGTAGTCCGATACTCGCGCAGGAACATATCTCGCAACACTACGCGTGCGACCCGGCGCTGTTCTCGAGCAAGCCCGATTACCTGCTGAAAGTGCGCGGTCTGTCCATGCGCGACGCCGGCATCTTCGACGGTGATCTGCTCGCGGTGCAAAAGAGAAGCGAGGCGAAAGACGGCCAGATCATCATCGCCCGGCTCGGCGACGACGTCACGGTCAAGCGCCTGAAACGCCGGCCCAACGGCATCGAGCTGATCGCCGAGAACCCCGATTACGACAACATCTTCGTTGAAACCGGCAGTGCGGATTTCGCGCTGGAGGGTATTGCCGTCGGGCTGATCCGCCCCGGAGAGTTTTAACCCACCCGCTCGCCGGTTCGCCGAATCGAAGCCGCCCCAACGTTGAATCGCCTGGAGAGACTCATGGAACGCCTTGCCCGCCTGCTGCCTTTTCGCCAGTTCGGTCGTCTGCGCCGTCTGCGCAAGCTGGTGCCCTGCTCACTGAACGGAGCGTCCGCAGTCAGCACGCCATCGCTGTTCGACTCGGCCCCCAGCGTATCGAGCCTGCCGTCGTCGTTGCCGGCGTTTGCCCGTGTGTCGTTGAATGCCGGGTTGAATATGGCGGAGCCGGCGCGGCGCGCACCGGTGCGTGTTTATCACGGGCCGTCGCGGCTCATCATGGTCGGCACCATGGAGGCCGTGTGCCGCATGATCGATCGCTGCATTGCTGACGAGGCCAATCTGCACGGGGCGGTATTCGAGTCCTGAACGCCTTTCAGATATCGCATCGCGTGGGATCGTTTTTGCGTGGCCACGGTCCACGTTAGATCACACCTGATGGAGAATCCCACCCCATGGCAGTTCCGACACGCACGAAGCGCGGCGCCAGCGGGCCGCTGATCGTCACTCTGATCGTGATTGTGGTGATCGCGGCGCTGGGGTTTGTTTACGCGTCGCCGTATATCGCGCTGAACAACCTGAAACGCGCGGCGGATGCGCGCGACGCGCAAACCGTCAATCAGTACGTCGACTTTCCTGCATTGCGCGAAAGCCTGAAGCAGCAGGTCACCGGCTTGCTGACACGCCGGCTCGACGCGCAGGGCAACGGCAATCCGTTAGCCGCGATCGGCGCGATGATCGGCGTGGCATTGATCGGTCCGCTGGTGGACGCTTATGCGACGCCGGACGGCGTGGCGGCATTGCTGAACGGCATGCCGCCGCGCGGCAATCCTGGCGAGCGGCCGCCTGCACCGCCTGTGGCCAACAATCCGCCTGCAACGCCCGCACCCGGGCCGCTGCCTGCATCGCCCGCCGCTGGAGGAAGCTCGGCCAACAGCGCCGAAAACAATAACGCCGCGCCCCCGCAGCCGCCGGAAACCACGGCGGGCTATCGCAGCCTCAACGAGTTCGCCGTCACCTACCGGCATGGCGCCGGCGACGCGCGTTATTCGGCGATCTTCCAGCGCGAAGGTTTGCTCACCTGGAAGCTGGCCGCGGTCAACTTAAACGAGTGATTGTGTGGCCGCGCGGACAGACCTGAGCGAGCTAACCGTTCGGCCGGCTGTTGCGACACGCTATCCACGCGCCCTCTTTACCGCGCATCAAGCCGCCGCTTGCTGCTGCTCCTGCGCGGAAGAACACGCCACCAGAATGCTGCACGAGACGCGGTCGAGCAGCGGCGTATTGCCCGCGCCCATCCACCATCGCGACAAACCGGTGCGGCAACGGTGGCCGACCACCACGAGGTCCACGTTCAACTCATTGGCGAGATTCGCGATCTCGTCGATCGGATGGCCGAAGGCAAAGTGCCCTTGCGCGATGACGCCACGCTCGGTCAGCCAGTCCACTCCTTCCTGCAGAATGTCGCGGGCGGTCTTTTCGAAACTGCCGCAGGCCACATCGGTCAGCAGGCCCGCGCTTTGCGCAATGCTCGAACGCATATCGACCACGGACAGCAAGTGCGTTTCCGCCTTCAGATCCAACGCCAGGTCGGCGCCGCAACGCAACGCTTTGCGGCCTTCGCGCGAGCCGTCGTAGCACAGCAGGATTTTGTTGTAGCTCGCCATGATTTTCTCCCTACCCGCGGGAAGCGCGGTCTTAATGAATCATGGTGCGCCGCAATTCAGGTTGCAAGGGATGGAAAACGCTAAGTGCGCCCCAAGGAGATGCGAGGCTATGCCGCAGCGCAAGAAAATGCATACGGGCGGCCAGGTGGCGGCAAACGCCAGGCCGCCGATGCCATAGAATGAGCGGCCTTACCGGCCATTCG
>DASPZL010000351.1:0-1810 GCA_035636295.1 Paraburkholderia sp. | reverse complement strand
CGCTGCTGAAAAGCCGCTTCAACACCAACGAGATTCTTGTCAGCCTGATGCTCACGTACGTGGCGGCGCAACTGCTGATCTATCTGGTGAGCGGCCCGTGGCGCGATCCGCAGGGCATGAACTTTCCGCTCTCCGAAATGTTCAGCGGCGACGCGCTGTACCCGACGTTTTCCGGCGACTGGCACTGGAAATGGCTGCGCGGCACGCGTCTGAACGCATCCGTGTTCGTCACGCTGATCGCGATCCCGCTCGTGTGGCTCTTCATGCGCAAGAGCTTCGCGGGCTACCGGATGAACGTCGGCGGTCTCGCGCCGCTCGCCGCGCGCTACGCCGGTTTCTCCGACAAGAAAACCATCTGGACGTCGCTCCTGATCAGCGGCGGCCTCGCGGGCCTCGCCGGCATGGGCGAGATCTCCGGGCCGATCGGCCAGTTGCAGGCGACGTGGTCGCCGGGCTACGGCTTCACCGCGATCATCGTCGTGTTCGTCGGACGGCTGCATCCGGTCGGCATCGTGCTCGCGAGCCTCTTGATGGCGCTGCTGTACCTCGGCGGCGAAGCGGTGCAGACCTCGATGCAGTTGCCGCAGGCGCTCTCCGGCGTGTTCCAGGGCCTTTTGCTGTTCTGCCTGCTGGGCGCCGACCTGTTCGTGAACTACCGCGTGCGCCGCCGTTCGCTGGCGCCGCACGTTCACTGATTCGCTCACCGATTTTCACGCCGGATTTCCATGGATATTCAACAAGCCAGCGCGCTCACCTCGAGCGCCGTTACCGCCGCGATTCCGCTGATGTTCGCGGGCGCGGGCGAACTCGTCACCGAGAAGTCGGGTGTGCTCAACCTCGGCGTCGAAGGCATGATGCTGATGGGCGCGGTGACCGGCTACGCGGTCACCGCGATCACCGGCAACCCGTGGCTCGGCGTGCTCGCCGCGATCGGAGCGGGCCTCGCGATGTCGCTGCTGTTCGCGTTTCTCACGCTCACGATGCTCGCCAACCAGGTCGCCACGGGGCTCTCGCTGACGATCTTCGGCATCGGCCTGTCCGCCTATGTCGGCAAGCCGTACACGTCGGCCGCCGTGCGCGCGACGATCGACACGTGGACCATTCCCGGTCTCTCGAAGATTCCGGTAATCGGTCCCGCGTTCTTTAGCCTCACGCCGCTCGACTATCTCGCGTTTCTGATGTTCGCCGTGATCGGCTGGTTCCTCTATCGCACGCGTGCGGGCCTCGTGCTGCGCTCGGTCGGCGAATCGCCGCAAGTCGCGCACTCGGTCGGCTTTCCGGTGGTCGGTGTGCGCTACGGCGCGGTGGCCTTCGGCGGCGGCATGGCGGGGCTCGCGGGCGGCTATTACTCGATCGTCAATCTGCATTTGTGGCAGGAACAGCTCACCTCGGGCCGCGGCTGGATCGCGCTCGCGCTGGTGGTGTTCGCGACGTGGCGGCCGGGGCGTCTGTTGATCGGCGCGCTGCTCTTCGGCGCCGTCACCGGCCTGCAGTTTTACGCGCAAGCGATCGGCGTGCCGGTGCCGACGCAGTTCCTCGCGATGCTGCCGTACGTTGCAACAGTTGTCGTGCTGGTGCTGATTTCGCGCAATCCGAACACCATTCGCCTGAATGCGCCGGCATCGCTTGGCAAGCCGTTTTTCTCGGCGGGTTGATTGACCGGCCACACGTTCCAGATTGTTCGACAAACACGCATTCGACAAACACGACAGGAGAAAACATGAAGAGAAGAAATCTGCTGACCGCCTTTGCATGGGGCGCGGCCTCGCTGGCGCTCGCCGCGCCGCTCGCGCAAACCGCACAGGCCGCC
>DASPZL010000350.1:0-9476 GCA_035636295.1 Paraburkholderia sp. | reverse complement strand
CGCAATACGTCGCAGCCGGCCTCGCTCGCCAACGCATGAGGGCTGGTGACCATGCCGCCGTTCGAGTGGGCGAGTCTTGTGTCGGGCATTGCTCTCACCGATTTCACTCGTAAGAAAACGCCCCGCCGAACTTGTCGCCGCCCACGCGCACCGAGCCCTTATAGACGACGCCGCCGAGCGAGATCACGCCCACTTCGGTGGTGCCGCCGCCGATGTCGACCACCATCGAGCCGGTCGGCTCCGATATAGGCAAGCCCGCGCCGGTGGCCGCGGCCATCGGCTCCTCGATCAGATACACCTGCGAGGCGCCCGCGCTGTGCGCGGCCTCCTTGATCGCGCGCCGCTCCACCTGCGTGGACCCGCATGGCACGCAGATGACGATGCGCGGCGACGGCGCGAAGATCCGCGTTTCATGCGCCATCTGAATGAAACGCTTGATCATCTGCTGCGTGATGTTGAAGTCGGCGATCACGCCGTCCTTCATCGGGCGGATCGCCTCGATATTGCCCGGCACCTTGCCGAGCATCTGTTTCGCTTCCTTGCCGACGGCGAGAATGATCTTCTTGCCGTTCGGACCGCCTTCCTGACGGATCGAGACCACCGAGGGCTCGTCCAGCACGATGCCCTTGCCGCGCATATAGATCAGAGTGTTCGACGTGCCGAGGTCGATGGCGAGGTCGTTGGAAAAATAGCCGCGCAGAAAACCGAACATGCAAATTCCTGTCTCTCGGATGCCGGGCGCGTGAGCGCGCCGCTTGGGGATGCCGCTCGTGAGCGGCAGGCGACCAGGTGACGGTCGGGAGAGAGGGAAGAATAACAGTTACTTGCCCTTGAGCACCCATGCCGTCGGTTCAACCGGCGGCGCGGCGTATGCCGGATCGCCCGCCGTTGTCGAATCGCGGCGGCCAATGCCGCTCGCCAACGCGTCCGGGCTTCACCGTCCGGGGCCGCACGCCACGAAGCGTCGGTTGTTGAAAACAGCGCTATGCCGCTTTGCAGCGTGCGGCGCCGCACACACCGGAGCAAAACGTCGGCGCATGCTCGTCGCGACCGTTCCAGTCCGCGCCGCACACGATCCGCGTCCCGTTTGCCGCGCGATTGCGCGGCCAGACGCAGCGGGAGCGATCGCGTCGGCAAGCGCAGCGCGTGGCTCGATTCACCCGAGTTCGAGTGCTTTCTCGCCAAACTGATCCATTCGTCCGATGTGCCCTCGATGGCGCGCCTGATCGTCGTCACGCTGGACGAAGCGCCGGTGGCCGCGATCATCGTCAGTGTGGGCAACCCGTGGGCGAGCGCGATCTTTGCCGGTTACGACCCGTACTACGGCCTGCGCGAGGCCGTCGCCGCGTCGCCGGACGCGGGCGACGCAGGTTCGACTCTCGCGCCGGCGATGCGCGTTCGGACGCCTGCGGCGCTCGGTGAGAATGCCGCGCGTGACTGAACGCCAAATCCCAGCGCCCCGCCCACATTACCGAATCGTAATCATCGCCTCGCGCGCTTGCCGGTATGATTTCATCGTCAACGCAAAGCGGAGCAAACGATGCGAATCCTGGTGATCGAGGACGAGCTGAAAACAGCGGCCTATCTGAAGAAAGGTCTGGAAGAATCCGGCTACGCGGTCGACGTGGCGAACGACGGCCCGCAAGGGTTGCTGCTCGCGCAGGAAGAAGAATACGACGTGATCGTGCTCGACGTGATGCTGCCCGGCATGGACGGCTGGACCGTCGTCAAGACCTTGCGCGGCACGCGCACCACCCCCGTGCTGTTTCTCACCGCCCGCGACGACGTGGATGACCGCGTGCGCGGCCTGGAACTCGGCGCGGACGATTATCTGGTCAAGCCCTTCGCCTTCGTCGAGTTGCTGGCGCGGGTGCGTACGCTGGCGCGTCGCGGGCCGCCGCGCGAAAGCGAATTGATCAAGGTGGGCGATCTGGAAATGGACGTGAACCGCCGGCGCGTTAAACGCGGCGGCACGCGCATCGATCTCACGCCGCGTGAATTCTCGCTGCTGCAACTGCTCGCGCGCCGTCAGGGCGAAGTGCTGAGCCGCACGCAGATCGCGTCCTATGTATGGGATATGAACTTCGACAGCGACACCAACGTGGTCGAAGTCGCGATCCGCCGGCTGCGCACGAAGATCGACGATAACTTTCCCGTCAAGCTGATTCACACCGTGCGCGGCGTGGGCTATGTGCTCGAACTGAAGGACGCCGCTTGATGCGCAGCCGCTCGCTTGCCGCGACGCTCGCGCTGGCTTTCGGCGTCACCACGCTGGCGGTTTTCGTGCTTGTCGGCAGTTTTCTGTATCTCGCGCTGGAGAAGCAGATCAAGGCGCAGGACGATCTCGACATCGTGCTCGCCGCGCGCCACGCACGGCGGCTCGCCCAGGAACTGCAAACGCCGGAAGGTATTCATGAGCACAGCGATCGTTTGATCAGCATCGTGCTCGGCAACCAGGCCATGTCGATGGAAGTGTTTGGCCCCGATGGGAAGAGGGCGATCGAACATAACATCGCCGAGACCTCCACGTTACCGGACGCGGCGAGCGGCGCCGCGACCCTTGCCGCCTTGCCGCCGCTCGCGCGCATTCCGGATCCGGCGCGCATCACCGATGCCGACATCGGCGACTGGACCGGCCGCAACGGCGCGCCGATCCGCGGCATCCTCGCCGACGCGCGGCTCAACGACGGCGAAACAGCGAGCGTGCTGGTGGCGCGCAACATGAGCGATCGCTGGCTGCTGCTGGACCGTTACCGCGACAAACTCCACCTGGCGGGCGCGGTCGGCGTGATGCTCGCGATGCTGCTGGGCTATCTGCTGATCCGCGTAACCCTGCGGCCGTTGCGCGATATCGCGGCGAGCGCGAGCCTCGTCACCGTGAATCGACTGAATACGCGGATCACGGTGGCGCGGGTGCCGAGCGAGCTCAAGGCGCTGGTGGCGTCGCTGAATGCGATGCTCGAACGCGTCGACCTGGGCTTTCAAAGGTTGTCGCGTTTTACCGCCGACCTCGCGCACGATATGCGCACGCCGCTTGGCAACATGCGCGGCGCCGCCGAAGTGGCGCTCGCCCGTCCGCGTTCCGTCGACGAATACGAGTCGCTGCTCGCATCGAATGTGGAAGAGTGCGACCGCCTCTCACGCATGATCGAAAACGTGCTGTTTCTCGCGCGCGCCGAACATCCGCAATTCGTCAAACACATGCGCGAGTTCGACGCGGAGCAGGAGTTGACCCACATCGCCGAATATTTCGAAGGCATCGCGGAGGATGCGAACGTCCGCGTGCGCGTGAGCGGCGCGGCGACGTTGACGGCGGATCTCGAACTGTTCCGCCGCGCCGTCAGCAACCTGCTCGCCAATGCGATCCGTTATACGCCGCAGCGTGGCGAGATCGTGCTGGACGCGAGCGCATCGGCCGACGCCGTGCGCGTCACCGTGTCGAACCAGGGGCAGCCGATCGCGGCCGGGCATCTCGAACGGATCTTCGACCGTTTCTATCGTATCGATCCGTCGCGCAGTTCGCTGCCTTCGTCCGGTTTTTCGCAAGCGTCCGCGGGTTCGACGGGGCTCGGGCTTGCCATCGTCCGCACGATCATGGAGTTGCATGGCGGCTCGGTGCATGCGGAAAGCGATGCGCAAAGCACGCGGTTTGTCCTTACGTTCCGGCGGGTTCGCTAGCAGGCTTCGCGGCGGCAACGTCCGGCGCCGCCGCGCTTTTATCCGGTCGATCCCACGTTCCGCCCAACGCCTTCAGCAACAACACACTCGACTCCAACTGCCGCGCCGCGATCTGATCCGCGATGCGCCGGTTCGTCAGCGCGATCGTCTGCGCCGTCACCACGTCGAGGTAGCTGACCGCGCCTGCGTTGAAACGGTTCGTCGTGAGCCGCAGCGACAGATCCGCGGCGGTGGTCGCGCGCTGCTGGCTCGCGGCTTCGTCGGCGAGTGAATGCAACGCGGAGAGGTTGTCCTCGACCTGCTGGAAAGCTACCAGCACCGACTGCCGATAGTCGGCCGCCGCGCCGTCATACTGCGCCGTCGCGCCATGCAGACTCGCCTTGCGTTTGCCGCCGTCGAACAGCGTGCCGGCCAGTTGCGGTCCGAGCGACCAGAACAGACTCGGCGCGCTCAGCCACGGCGCGAAGAAGGTGCTTTCCAGACCGGCGCTCGCGGACAAAACCAGATCGGGAAAAAACGCCGCATGCGCCACACCGATTTGCGCATTCGCCGACGCCACGCGGCGCTCGGCGGCGGCGATATCGGGCCGCCGCTCCAGCAGTTGCGACGGCAAGCCGACCGGAATCGCCGGCGCCGTCGCCGCCGAGCCGTTCGGCGGCAGCGTGAAGGTCGAAGCCGGCTCACCGATCAGCGTTGCAATCGCGTGCTGCATTTGCGCGCGGGTCACGTCGATGTCGGTGTCCTGCGTGCGCGTCGCTTCGAGTTGCGTGGTGGCCTGCGCGACGGCAGACGCGTCGATCGCGCCGTCTTTCAGTTGCTGCTGTAGCAGTTTCAGCGCGGCGGCGTAGGCGGTCACGCTGTCGTCGAGCAGTTTCTTTTGCGTGTCGAGCGAGCGCAGCGCGAAATAGTCGACGGCGAGATCGGCGCTCATCGACAGACGCACGCCTTCGAGGTCCGCTTCGCTCGCCTCGGTGTCGGCTTGCGCGCCCGCCACGCTATCGCGCACGCGGCCGAACAGGTCCGGCTCCCAGCTCGCCGTCACGCCCGCCGAATAGTCGGGCACGGTCTTGCCCGCGAGCGACCGGCCCTGGACGTTCTGCGAGGTCCGAAAGCGATCCTGCGCGACGCCGGCGGTAAGGGTCGGAAAAAAGCCGGCGTGCTGATAGTCCACCATCGAACGCGCTTGCTGAACCTGAGCGACCGCCTTGCGCACGGTCTGATTCGACACGTCGATGCGCGCTTCGAGCCGGTTCAGCACCGGATCGTTGAAGATCGTCCACCATGGGCCACGCGGCGCGGTGTCGGCAGGCGCGGCCTGCGCCCAGCCGGGCGCCGCGCCCGCGAACCGCGCGGGGACGTCGGCGGTGGGGCGCTGGTAGGGCGGCAACGTGGAGCAGGCGCTGAGCAGCGCGCCGATCAGCGTCACCGCGAGCGACCGGCGCGGCAATGGCCGTGAAAAAGCGGCAGGAAGCATCGTCGAATCCTTTCTGTGACGTGCGCTCAGCCGTGAGTGGCCGGCGCGATCTGCACGAGCTGGCCGGTGCTCAGCGAATCGCCAGGGTTGTTGATCACGCGGTCGGTGGCCGCGAGGCCCGTCGTGATTTCCACATGCGTGCCGAAATCACGGCCGATGTGCACGGTCTTGAGCGCGGCCTTGCCGTTGCTGTCCACCACGGCGACCGTCACGCCGTCCGGCCGGAACAGCAGCGCGCTGACCGGCAAGTCGAGCGCGGGCGAAGCGGACTGCAATTGCAAATGCACCTGTGCGTAAGCGCCGGGCATCAACGCGCCGTCCTTGTTGCCGACGTCGACCTCGACACGCAGCGTGCGGCTCGACGGATCGATCGAGCCCGTGCTGCGCGCGACCCGCGCCGGGATGTGGCGGCCCGGATATTGCTGGGCGGTCAGATAGACGCTCGTGCCGGGCGTGACATACGGCGCGTCGTTCTGCGGCACGTCGGCAAAGACGCGCAGCACGCCGGTCTGCTGGATGTGAAACAGCTCGCCCGACATACCGGCCGTGCCGGGCGTGCCGCCCGCCGTGACCAGTGCGCCGACATCGACGTTGCGCGCGGTGATCGTGCCGTCGAACGGCGCGGTGATTTTCTCGTACGAGACCAGTTCGGCGAGATGCGCGACGTTGGCTTGCGCCGACGCCAGCATCGCGCGGCGCGCTTCCATGTCGCTGACCTTGGTGTCGGCGTCCTGCTGCGCGACCGATTGCGTTTTCAGCATTTCCTGCCAGCGCTGCGCGGTGGTTTTCGCGAAGTCGAAATTGGCCTGGGCGGTGGCTTCGTCGGCGCGCGCCTGGCGAAGCTGCGCGTCGAGTTCGGGGGCGTCGATCGTCGCGAGCGTCTGGCCGCTTTTGACCTGGGCGCCGATGTCGCTCGTCCAGTGCGCCAGATAGCCGCTCGTGCGCGCGTAGATCGACGCTTCGGCGAACGGCGTGACCGCGCCCGGCAGAAGCAGTTCGTGGACGGCGGGCGCGGCGCGCGGCGTGACGGCCGAGACGGTGAGCATGCTTTGCGCTCGTGTCTGTTGCGTGAGCGCGGTGCTCGCATTGAGACGCGGCACGATGCCGGCGATCAGCAACGCCACGGCGAGGCCGGTCAATGCGAGCGGCCAGAGGCGGCGGCGCGGTTTGGTGCCGGCGGGTGCTTCGGCGCGAGGCGCGGTCGTGCCGCCGGCATGCGTTGCTTCGTTGCCGCTCGTTGGCCTCGCGGGCGGGGCGGCTGCATCGACTCTAGCGGCTTGATCGCCGTTAGCGGCCTCGGCGGCTTGACCCATTTCAGCGGGCTGTTCGGACCGGTCGCCAAGCTCGGGCGGAAGTGACGAATTGTTCATGAGCAGGGTCTCGTCGGTATCAATGGGTGTGGGTGGGGACGCCGGATTCTTCTGTCTCGCTGCGAGCCGCACGGCGTTTATCGAGCCACGCATGCACCATCCCGTAGACGACCGGGACGAACAGCAGCGTGGACACCGTGCCGAGCGCGAGGCCGCCGATCACCGCGCGTCCGAGCGGCGCATTCTGTTCGCCGCCGTCGCCGAGACCGAGCGCCATCGGCAGCATGCCGATCAGCATCGCGAGCGCCGTCATCAGCACCGGACGGAAGCGGCTGAAGCCGGCTTCGAGCGCGGCCTGCAGCGGCGGCTTGCCGCCGTGGTGGAATTCACGCGCGGTGTTGATCACGAGAATGCTGTTGGCCGTGGCAATGCCGATGCACAGAATGGTGCCCGTCAGCGCTGGCACGCTCAGGCGGGTGCCGGTGCTGAACAGCATCCACGCGATGCCCGCGAGCGAGCCCGGCAAGCCGCTGATGATGATGAACGGATCGAGCCACGACTGAAAATTGACGACCATCAGCAGATAGACGAGGGCGATCGCGAACACGAGGCCGCTCGCGAGCCCGCTGAACGAGTCGTGCATCGCCTGCACCTGGCCGCGCACGACGATCGACGCGCCCGGCGGCAATTGCGGCCGGATCTGATCGACGAGCCGGGTCACGTCGGCTGCGACGCCGCCCAGGTCGCGTCCTTGCGTCGACGCGAAAATGTCGAGCACGGGCTGCACGTTGTAGTGCGACACGACGGCTTGCTGGGTGCCGCGCGTCAGCGTGCTCAACGCGCCGAGCAGATTCTGCGGCGCCGGGCCGCTGCCGTTCGCCGCACCGCCTGCGGTCATGATGCCGCCGCCGTTCTGCGCGACCGGAATATTGGCGAGCGCCTGCAGCGAGTTGACGTCGTACTGCGGCATCATCGCCATCAGCGGATAGCTCACGCCGTTGCGTGGATCGAGCCAGAAGTTCGGCGTGGTCTGCGAACTGCCGGAGAGCGCGATCAGCAGGTTCTGCGACACGTCGCGTTGCTGCAAACCCGCCTGAATCGCGCGCGTACGGTCGACGTTGACGTTGATCGCGGGCGCGTCGCCCGGCTGCTGGATCCGCGCATCGACGAGCCCGCGCACGCCGCGCAGTTGCGCGAGCAGGCGGTTCGCTACCGCGCGGTTGGCATCGAGCTTGTTGCCGACGATCTGGATGTCGATCGGCGCCGGCAGTCCGAAGTTGAGAATCTGGCTGACGATATCGGCGGGCAGGAAGGCGAACGTGACGCCGGGGAAATCCCTGGCGAGCGTGCTGCGCAGCGTCGCCACGTACTGCGCGGTGGGCTTGTGCCCGGCCGCGAGCGTGATCATCACGTCGGCGTCTTCCGGGCCGATCGGGTCCGATGAATCGTAGGTCAGATTGATGCCGCTCACCGGCACGCCGATGTTGTCCAGCACCGCCGCGAGTTCCGGCTGCGGAATCACGCCGCGCACGCGGGCTTCGACTTCGTCGGTGATACGCGCGGTGTCTTCGATACGCGTGCCGGTCGGCGCCCGCAGATGCAGGCGGATTTCGCCGGTATCGACGGCGGGGAAAAAATCGCGGCCGGCAAACGGCAACAGCGCGAGCGAGCCGATGCATAGCAGCAGAAAGATCGCGACGAAGCGGCGCGGGCTCGCTATCGCCGTACCGAGCACACCGTGGTAGCGCTCGCGCAGCATCTGAAAGCGCTGCTCGAAGCCGGCCTGAAAGCGGATCAGCCGCGCGACCGGTCCGTTGCCCGCGACGGGCGCGTTGCCGCGCGCGCGCATCAGGTACATCGCGAGCGTCGGCACCAGCGTGCGCGAGAAGAAATACGACGCGATCATCGCGAACACCACCGCTTCGGCGAGCGGCACGAACAGATAGCGCGCGACGCCGGAGAGCAGGAACATCGGCACGAACACGATGCAGATCGACAGCGTCGACACGAACGTCGGCACGGCGATTTCGCCCGAGCCGTTCAGAATCGCATCGTGCAGCGGCTCGCCGTTCTCGAGATGATGCGTGATGTTTTCGATGGCGACGGTGGCGTCGTCGACGAGAATCCCCACGGCGAGCGCGAGGCCGCCGAGCGTCATGATGTTGATGGTCTGGCCGAGCGCGGCAAGCGCGATCAGCGAGGTGAGCACCGCGAGCGGAATCGACACGGCGATGATCAGCGTGGCGCGCCAGCTGCCGAGAAAAAGCAGGATCATCAGCGCGGTCAAAGCGGCGGCGATCAGCGCCTCGCGAGCCACGCCCACCACCGCCGACTTGACGAACACCGATTGATCCGAGAGCGCGGTGATGTGCAACGCGCTCGGCAAGCCGGCCGCGATATGCGGCAGCATCGCCTTCACTTGCTGGATGATGGTCAGCGTCGAGGTGCTGCCGGATTTTTCGACGGTGAGCAGCGCGGCGCGCTTGCCGTCGCTGCGCACGATGTTGGTTTGCGGCGCGTAGCCGTCGCGCACCTGGGCGACGTCGTGCACGTACACCACGCCGCCCGCCACCGTCTTGACCGGCAGATCGTTCAGCGCGGCCACCGTGTCGGTGCTGCCGTTCATCTGCACGTTGTATTCCTTCGTGCCGATCTTCGCGGTGCCGCCCGGCAGGATCAGGTTTTGCGCGTTGACGGCGTTGACCACGTCGATCGGCGCGAGGCTCTTGGCCTGCAGCGCCTGCGGATCGATGTCGACCATGATCTGCCGCACCTTGCCGCCGAACGGCAACGGCACCGACGCGCCTTGCACCGTCGCCAGTTGCGTGCGGATCGCGCTGTTGCCGAGGTCGTAGAGCTGCTGTTCGGAGAGCGTGTCGCTCGAGAGCCCGAGTTGCAGGATCGGCACCGTCGACGCGTTGTACGTAATGATGTTCGGCGGCAGCGTGCCGGGCGGCAGCACGCGCAGGATGGAGGCAGAGTTCGACGCGGCTTCGGCGATCGCGCGGTTAATG
>DASPZL010000349.1:0-7905 GCA_035636295.1 Paraburkholderia sp. | reverse complement strand
GGGCAGGGTCGAGGGCGACACGCGCTGCGTTCGTCTCGATCAAGCGGCCACCTTGATTGACGACATCACAAACCGAAACCGATCTTCGAAGCGAGCCGAACGATGACCGTTGCCGCCCTGGCGCTCGAAAACATCACCTGCACGTTCGCTGCGCGCGACAATCGCGCGCAGCGCTACACGGCGGTCAAGGACACCACGCTGCGCATCGCGCCGGGCGAGTTCGTCTCGGTGGTCGGCCCGACCGGCTGCGGCAAGTCCACGTTGCTGAACGTCGGCGCGGGCTTGCTGGGGCCGTCGTCGGGCACGATCAGCGTATTCGGCGAGCCGCTCAAGGGCATCAACCGGCGCGCCGGCTACATGTTCCAGGCCGACGCGCTGATGCCGTGGCGCTCCGCCATCGACAACGTCATGGCGGGCCTCGCGTTCCAGGGCGTGCCGCCGGCCGAAGCGCGCGGCAAAGCGGACGAGTGGTTAAAGCGCGTCGGTCTCGGCGGTTTCGGCGACCGCTATCCGCATCAACTGTCGGGCGGCATGCGCAAGCGCGTCGCGATGGCGCAGACGCTGATTCTCGATCCCGACATCATCCTGATGGACGAGCCGTTTTCCGCGCTCGATATCCAGACGCGCCAGCTGATGGAAAACGAGTTGCTCGACCTGTGGGCGGCCAAACGCAAAGCGGTGCTGTTCATCACGCACGATCTCGACGAAGCGATCTCGATGTCCGACCGCGTGGTGGTGCTCTCGGCGGGGCCGGGCACGCATCCGATCGGCGAATTCACGATCGACTTGCCGCGTCCGCGCGACGTGGCCGAGATTCGCGCGCATCCGCGGTTCGTCGAGTTGCACGCGCAGATCTGGAGCGTGCTGCGCGATGAGGTTCTCAAGGGTTACCAGCAGCAACTGACCGCCGTTTAACGGCGCGTTTAACCGCGTCAAGCAGTTGCGTTCGGCAGTTGCGCTTATCAATCGTCCAAGGCAAATCGAGACATGTGGAAGACGTTGCGCCCGAACCGGGCGAATCTGGTGATCTGGCAGTGGCTGCTTCTCGTGCTGTGCTTCGCGCTCTGGTACGTGCTAACCAGCCCGACGCTGCTGCCGGCGTTCTATTTCGACGACCCCAATAAGGCCGCCTTCTTCTTCGGCGAGCCGCAAAAGGTTTTGCAGCGGATCTGGGAATGGTTCACGGGTGGCGAGATCTATCTGCATCTGTGGATCACGCTCGTCGAGACCGTGCTCGCGTTCGCGCTCGGCACCGCGTTCGGGCTTGGCGTCGGCCTGTGGCTCGCGCTGTCGCCGCTCGCCAGTGCGCTCTTCGATCCGTACATCAAGGCCGCCAATTCGATGCCGCGCGTGATTCTCGCGCCGATCTTCGGCGTGTGGTTCGGCCTCGGCATCTGGTCGAAGGTGGCGCTGGGCGTCACGCTGGTGTTCTTTATCGTGTTCTTCAACGTCTATCAGGGCGTGAAGGAAGTGAGCCCGGTCGTGCTCGCCAACGCGCGCATGCTCGGGGCGAACCGCAAGCAGTTGCTGCGCTTCGTCTATTTGCCGAGCGCGATGAGCTGGGTGTTTTCCAGCTTGCATACCTCGGTGGGGCTGGCGTTCGTCGGTTCGGTGGTGGGGGAGTATCTCGGCTCGGCGCGCGGCGTCGGCTATCTGATTCTGCAGGCAGAAGGCACCTTCGATATCAATACCGTGTTCGCGGGGATTCTGGTGTTGACAGCGTTCGCGCTGATTCTCGATGCGATTGTCGGTATCGGCGAGCGGCGCTTGATGAAGTGGCAACCGAAGACGGGCGATACTGAGAAGTTGTAGGCGCTTGAGCAAAGGGCGCTGACAGGCGTGCGGCACAACGAGCGCAGGACTCAACGAGTTTGGGGCCGAACAAGCGCAAGGCTCGGCAGGCGCAAGCCTCAAAAAACGGCGTGCGGTTCGCAAACCGCACGCCGTTTTTCTTTTGCCGCCCAAAAAACACCGCTCAAGCGCGCGCCGGCTAAGGCCTGATCACCACTTTGCCGATCACGCGACGCTCAGCCATATCGCGCAACGCGCGGCCGGTGTCCTCGAGCGAATAGCGCGCCGACACGTACGGCTTGAGCTTGCCCTCGCCGATCCAGCCGGTCATCTGCTCGAACGCGGCGTGATTGCGCTGCGGCTCGCGCTTCGCAAAATCGCCCCAGAACACGCCGACCAGACTTGCGCCTTTGAGCAGCGTGAGGTTGAGCGGCAGCTTCGGAATCTCGCCGTTCGCAAAGCCGACCACCAGATAACGCCCGCGCCAGCCGATGCTGCGAAACGCCGGCTCCGCATACACGCCGCCGACGGGATCGTAGATCACGTCCGGGCCTTTGCCATTGGTAAGCGCCTTGATGCGTTCGCGCAGGTCCTCGGTGCTGTAATTGATGGTGGCGTCCGCGCCGTGCTTGACGCAGACGGCGAGTTTCTCGTCGCTCGACGCCGCCGCGATCACGCGCGCGCCGAGCGCCTTGCCGATCTCGACCGCCGCCAGCCCGACGCCTCCGGCCGCGCCCAGCACCAGCATCGTTTCACCCGCTTGCAATGCGCCGCGATCGACCACCGCGTGATGTGACGTACCGTAAGCCAGCGTAAACGCGGCGGCCAGCTCCAAATCGACATCGTCCGCGAGCAGCACGCATGCATCGACCGGCGCGACCGCCTGCTCGGCGAAGCCGCCCGAACCGGTGAACGCGACCACGCGCGAGCCCGGCTTGAACCGCGTGACATCGGCACCGACCGCGCGCACGATGCCCGCGACTTCCGAGCCGGGCGTAAAGGGCAGCGGCGGTTTGAACTGGTATTTGTTCTCGATGATCAGCACATCGGGAAAGTTGACGGCCGCGGCTTTGACGTCGATCACGACGTGACCGGGCGGCGGCTCGAGGTCCGGCAGATTTTCGACCACCAGGCTTTCCGGCGGCCCGTATTGATTACAGCGAATCGCGCGCATCGTATCTCCGTATCGATCAGGGCCCCCCAAGGGGACTTCCTTCGGGGCGCCGCAACCATTCTGAGTGTAAAACAATCCGCACGATCGTACGCTTTCACCGCTTCGCATACGGCCGATGCGCGATCCCAGCCCGCCCGCCGCGGACAGTGCGCATGCGCATTGCATGCGGGGTGCACGCTGTCCGCCGTGTCGTTCGCGCGTCTTCTTTCCTCGGTTACAATCGCCGCATGCGAATCCTACTCAGCAATGACGACGGTTATCTGGCGCCTGGTCTTGCCGCGCTTTACGAAGCGCTCAAGCCGATCGCGGACGTCACCGTGATGGCCCCCGAACAGAACTGCAGCGGCGCGTCGAATTCCTTGACGCTGTCACGTCCGCTCTCGGTGCTGCGTTCGGCGAACGGTTTTTACTACGTGAACGGCACGCCCACCGACTCGGTGCACATCGCGCTGACGGGCATGCTCGACCATACGCCGGACCTCGTCGTTTCGGGCATCAACAACGGCCAGAACATGGGCGAGGACACGCTCTATTCGGGCACCGTCGCGGCCGCCACCGAGGGCATCATGTTCGGCGTGCCGGCCATCGCGTTCTCGCTGGTCGACAAGGACTGGGTGCATCTCGAAGACGCCGTGCGCGTCGCCGCTGGAATCGTCGCGCATTATCTCGAGCAACCGCTGCCGGGGCATCCGCTGCTGAACGTCAACATTCCGAACTTGCCGTATGAGCAATTGCGTGATTGGAAAATCACGCGTCTGGGCAAGCGGCATCCGTCGCAGCCGGTGATCCGCCAGACCAATCCGCGCGGCGAACCGATTTACTGGATCGGCCCGTCGGGCACCGCGCGCGACGCGAGCGAAGGCACGGATTTTCACGCCGTCGCCAACGGCCATGTGTCGATCACGCCGTTGCAGCTCGATCTGACCCACACGCAAATGCTGCCCGCAGCGCGCGACTGGGCGCGCGCCGGCAGCGGCGCTTCATGACGAACGAGCGCGCGAAGCGCTTTCCGCTCGGCCTCGAGGACCTGGTGCGCGAACCGCGCCGGCCCGAAGGGCGTCCGGGAGAAATCCGCGCGGCGGCATTCGCCGCGAGCGCGGCGCTCAACGCTCGCAAGCCGGCGGCGAAAAACGCGCCGCTCGGTTCGACGGGAAAGGGCGTTCAGGTAAAGCCGGTTCAGCCGAAGCCGGTTCAAGCGAAGCCGCAGGCGCCAGTCCAGGCCCAGGTGAAGCCGGCGGTCAAGGTGCGGGCCAGGCCGCAAGCTCAACCCCAAGCAAGGGTGCCGGCCCAAGCTCCGGTCAAACCCCAATCCACGCCCCAGGTCCAACCGCAACCCAAACCCCTGGCGAAGGCCGCCGCGCAAATCCTGGCACCGCGCGCCGCGCCCAACGGCGTGCCGTCGAATAAACTCGCCGCCAAATCCAACGACCGCGCCGCCGCGCCGAACGTGGCTTTGAACGGCGCATTGGCGCTGACTTCGGAACGGGTTCGCGAACGGATGGTCGAACGCCTGCGAGCGAATGGCGTAACCAATCAGCGCGTGTTGAACGCGATGTCGGTAGTGCCGCGCCACATGTTCGTCGATCCGGGGCTCGCGGCCCAGGCCTACGAAGATGCCGCGTTGCCGATCGGCCATCACCAGACGATCTCGAAGCCCTCGGTGGTCGCGCGAATGATCGAACTGGCGGCAGCCGGCCGCGCGTTGAACAACGTGCTCGAAATCGGCACCGGTTGCGGCTATCAGGCGGCCGTGCTGAGCCAGGTCGCGCGCGAGGTGTATTCGATCGAGCGCATCAGGCCGTTGTCGGAGCGCGCGAAGACGAACTTGCGTCCGCTGCGCATTCCGAACATTCGGCTGCACTATGGCGACGGGCGGTTGGGCTTGCCGTCGGCGGCGCCGTTCGACGCGATCGTGATCGCCGCTGCAGGGCTCGACGTCCCGCAGGCATTGCTTGAACAACTCGCGATCGGCGGTCGTCTGGTCGCGCCGGTCGGCTCGCAGGACGGGCAGAACCAGGTGCTGACTCTGGTCGAGCGCCTCGGACCCGCGCAGTGGCGCGAGTCGCGGCTTGATCGCGTTTTCTTTGTACCCTTAAAATCCGGAGTGATTTGACACCGATGAGTATGTTGCGCGCGATGCAAAGAACCAGACTGAATGTCCCCATGACCGTAACCCAGCGTAGCGTGTGCGTGCTCGCCTTGTCCCTGTTGATGACGGCCTGTGCATCCCGGCTCGATCAGGCGCCGGTCGTCGACCGCTCCGGTGGCGGCGTGCTCGGCACGCAGGCCGCGCAGCAGCCGGCCGCGCCGCTCGGCCCGCCGCCTCCGGGCTACTACCGCGTGAAGCCGGGCGATACGCTATACCGGATCGCGCTGGAGAACGGTCAGAACTACCGCGATATTTCGGCGTGGAACAATCTCACCAACCCGAACCAGATCGAAGTCGATCAGTTGCTGCGCGTCGCGCCGCCGGGTGCGAATACCGCTGCATTGACGCCTGGCGTTTCGACAGCGCCGCTTGGCAACAGCGGCACGGTGCAGACTGCGCCGCTCGGCGGCACGCCGCCGTCCACAGGCCCCGCGGCCGGCGGCGTCGCCGCGCCGCCGATTTACGGTTCCAGCGCGAATAACGCGGCGCTCACGCCGCCGGCCAATCCGGGCGCGGCCAGCGATTCGACGGCCGGCGCGTCCGGCAATGTCGCATTTTCCTGGCCGGTGCGCGGACCGCTTCTCGGCACTTTCAACGATTCGACTAACAAGGGCGTCAATATCGGCGGCGCCTCGGGCGATCCAGTCAAGGCGTCGGCGGATGGACGTGTGGTTTATGCAGGAAATGGGCTGCGTGGTTACGGCAATCTCATTATCATCAAGCATGATGCAACTTATCTCACCGCATATGCACACAACCGCTCTTTGATGGTAAAAGAGGGGGACGCGGTGACGAAGGGGCAGAAGATCGCTGAGATGGGGAATAGCGATTCCGACCGTGTGATGTTGCATTTCGAAGTTCGCCGGCAGGGTAAACCTGTCGACCCGCTTAAGTATTTGCCGCCGCAATAGAGCGATACGACCATGCCGAAATCGAAGCGCCGCCTGCCGCAAGCCGAATCTGAGGCGATCAGCCATGCCACGTCCGCTGCGGTGGATGAAAGCGGCGCTTCGGAAGTGGAAGACGAGATCGCGGAAGAGCGCGATCTCGACGAGCGCCAGCGCGGCGCGGAGGAAGCCGGCGACACCCGCGAAGGCGCAACAAGCGAAGCCGCACCCGACGCGGACGATTTTCGCGCGCTGCTGCAGGCCGAGCTGACGGCCGACACGATCCAGCACTACCTGAACCGGATCAGCGTCAAGCCGCTTCTCACCGTCGAGGAAGAGCAGAAGTATTCGCGCCTTGCCAAGTCGGGCGAGTTCGACGCGCGGCAAGTGATGATCGAACGCAATTTGCGGCTCGTCGTCAGCATTGCGAAGGGTTATCTGAACCGCGGCGTGCCGTTGCTCGACCTGATCGAGGAGGGCAATCTCGGCCTGATGCACGCGATCGAGAAATTCGATCCCACGCGCGGCTTCCGGTTTTCGACTTACGCCACGTGGTGGATCCGACAGAGCATCGAGCGCGCGATCATGAACCAGGCGCGCACCGTGCGTTTGCCGGTGCACGTGATTCGCGAGCTCAACCAGGTGCTGCGCGCGAAGCGCCATCTGGAAAAAAATTCGATGAATTCCGGCGAGGCAGCCGAGCGCCGCGACGCCAGCATCGACGACATTGCCTATCTGACCGGCAAGACCGCCGACGAAGTCATCGACATTCTCGCGCTGAACGAGCACACCGCGTCGCTGGATGCGCCGCTCGATCTCGATCCGGCAAGCAGCCTGCTCGATCTGCTGTCCGACGACCAAAGCCAGTCGCCGGACGCCGAAGTGCAGCATCGCGAACTGGAAACCCTCACGCGTGCGTGGCTCGCGCGCTTGTCGGACAAGCATCGTCATGTGATCGAGCGCCGCTTCGGGCTCAATCACATCGAACCCGCCACGCTCGAAGAGCTGGCCGACGAAATGGGCCTCACGCGCGAGCGTGTGCGCCAGATCCAACAGGAAGCGCTCGTGCGGTTAAAGCGCTTCTTCGCTTCCAACGGCGTTCGCAAGGACGCCGTTCTCTAACCTGATGACACCGATTCTTGTTTTCGACATCGAGACGATTCCCGATGTCGCCGGCATTCGCCGCCTCGAGGATTTGCCCGTCACGATGAGCGACGCCGAAGTCGCCGGGCACGCGTTCGCCGCGCGCCGTGAAAAGACCGGTAGCGATTTCCTGCCGCATCACCTGCAACGGATCGCCGCGATTTCCTGCGTGTTCCGCGACAACAACGGTTTTCGCGTGCGCTCGCTCGGCACGCTCGAAGACGGCGAGGCCGCGCTGGTGCAGTCGTTTTATCGCGTGATCGAGAAGTACACGCCGCAGCTCGTGTCGTGGAACGGCGGCGGGTTCGACTTGCCGGTGTTGAATTACCGGGCGCTCGTGAACGGCATTCCCGCCTACCGTTTCTGGGATCTCGGCGAGGACGACCGCGAGTTCAAGTGGAACAACTACATCAGCCGCTACCATGCCCGTCACACGGATTTGATGGACGTGCTCGCGATGTACCAGGCGCGCGCCAACGCGCCGCTCGACGCGCTCGCCAAAATGTGCGGCTTTCCCGGCAAGATGGGCATGGACGGCAGCCAGGTGTGGCATGCATACCAGGAAGGCCGGATCGAGGAAATCCGCAATTACTGCGAGACCGACGTCGTCAATACGTACTTGCTCTATTGCCGCTTCCAGCTGATTCGCGGCGCGTTTTCGGCCGAAGAGTATGCTGACGAAATCAACCTGGTCAAGAATGCGCTGGCGCTGGAAACGGCGCCGCAGTGGGCCGAGTATCTGGCGGCATTCGATCAGTAGT
>DASPZL010000348.1:0-3429 GCA_035636295.1 Paraburkholderia sp. | reverse complement strand
GCGCTGATTCGCGGCGCGTTCGAATACTGCGGCCAGAAGTGCAGCGCAGCATCGCGCGCTTACATTCCGCAGAGCCTGTGGCCGGCGGTGCGCGACGAAATGGTCTCGCGCCTCGCGCAACTGAAGGTCGGCGATCCGGCCGATATTGGTAAAACGTTCATGGGCGCGGTGATCTCGCAGGCGTCGCATGCGAAGCTGACGGCCGTGCTGAACGCCGCGAAGGAGGACAGCAAGGTGACCGTCGTTTCAGGCGGCAAGACCTGGTCGGAGCCGGGCTTCTTCGTCGAGCCGACGGTGCTCGAAGTGAGCGATCCGAAGCACGCGCTGATGACCGAGGAACTGTTCGGGCCGGTCCTGTCGGTATTCGTCTACGCGGACAACGCGTGGTCCGAGACGCTCGCGCTGATCGATTCGACCAGCCCCTACGCGCTTACCGGTTCGATCTTCTGCACCGACCGGTTCGCGCTGCATGAGGCAGAAGCCGCGTTGGTCAACGCCGCGGGCAACCTGTATCTGAACGACAAGCCGACAGGCGCGATGATCGGCCAGCAGCCGTTCGGCGGTGGCCGGGCGAGCGGCACCAACGACAAGGCGGGTTCGTACCTGAACCTGCTGCGCTGGGTCTCGCCGCGCGTGGTGAAGGAAACTTACCTGCCGCCGCGCGAGTGGTCCTTCGGCGGCTGATCCGCCGCGACCACGTGGCGCTGCGTTCTGCCTGCGGGAAAGGCGCAGCGCCGTCGCCCAACCGGGCGAGCGCCACCTCTGCAGCGCGGCGCCGGAGACAGGGCTTGAATTACCCGCCCTTATAAAGAAGCCAATAAAACGTGATGGAACGCAGCCCGTTTTTTTGGCTTCTTATCTTTGATCGAAACGACGGCAGGCCGACGCCGCCACCCGATCCATCCTGAACTGACGAATAAACCCTAAGACGATGAGCACGAACCACCCCTACGCCGGGATTCTGACTGCGGTGCCGACGCCTCTCGATGCCGAGCACCGCTTCAATACCGCGCCGCTCAAGCAGCACATCGCCAATCTGATCGCCGCGGGCGCGGACGGCATCGTGCCGCTCGGCGGCAGCGGCGAATACATTGCCTTGACGCCGGACGACCGCCTGCGGGTAGTCGAGACCGCGCTCGAAGCTGGCGCGGGCAAGCTCCCCGTCATACCGGGCGTGTTGCCGCCGGGCCTCGGCGATGCGATCGAAGCAGGCCGTGCCTACGTCAAGGCGGGCGCGAAGGCGCTGATGGTCGTCACGCCGTATTACTACAGGCCGACCCAGCAGGGCATCGTCGACTACTATAAGCGCTTCTCCGATGCGGTGGACGCGGACATCATCCTGTACGAAATTCCGTATCGCACGGGTGTATCGCTGCACTACGAAACCGTCGACAAGCTCGCCGACCTGACGCGTGTAGTGGGCATCAAGGCGTGCAACCCGGATCTCGCGCAGCAGATGCGCGCCGCCGAACTGGCGAAATCGAAGATCGCGATCCTGACTGGCGAAGAAGACGTGCTTCCACTGCACGTGGCGATGGGCGCAGTCGGCGCGATCATTGTCAGCTCCAACCTGATTCCGAAACAGTGGGCGAAGGTGCTGCGGCTCGCGATCAACGGGCAGCTCGCCGAGGCGGTAGCGCTCCATGCGACGATGCGTCCCCTGATCGACGCGATGTTCGCCGAGCCGAATCCGGCGGGCGTGAAGGCTGCGCTGCAATTGCGCGGGCTCGACTTCGGCGGTCTGCTATCGCCCCTGTCGGCGGCCTCCGACACGCTGCGTGGCCGTTTGGCCGACATTCTCCCGGCGCTCGTCGCGCGGGAATCCGAGTAGACCACTGTCGATAACAAGGGGCTCAGTCATGTCTTCGAATCCGAAAACCGGTTTACCGCGCCGCAGGTTCCTGCAAGGCGCAGGGGCGACCCTGCTGTCCGGCGCAATCGGCGCGCCGATGGTCATCACTTCCCGCAAGGCGATGGCCGCGAGCAACCTCGTGGTGGTGAGCTGGGGCGGTAACTATCACCAGGGTGTCGAGGAGGCGCTCGCCAAACCGTTCGAGAAGGAATTCGGCGTGCACGTCACGCTGGTCGATACGCCCGACCTCGCGAAGGTCAAGGCGCAGGTGATGACCAACAACGTGCAGTGGGATGTGTTCGACGCAGTCGGCCCGATGGCGATGACCGGCTCGAAAAATGGCTACTGGGAACCGCTCGATCCGGCGCTTTTCAACACGAAGGATCTGATCGCACCGATGACGAAGGAAGCCGTGCCGTTCTACGGCTTCACCGGCGGCATCTGCTGGGACAACAGCAAATTCCCGGATGGCAAGCACCCGCAGACCTTCGCCGATTACTGGGACGTCAAGAAATTTCCGGGTCATCGCACGCTGCGCAACCGCGCGAGTGAGACGCTCGAAATCGCGTTGCTTGCCGATGGCGTACCGCCGGAGAAGCTGTATCCGCTCGATGTGAACCGTGCGTTCAAGGCGCTCGATCGCATCAAGCCGTATATCTCGAACTGGATTGACCAGACGCCGCAGACGGTGACGCTCGTCGAAACCGGCCAGGTCGATTTCAGCTACACCTATTCAACCCGCGTGAAGGCTGCGCAGGACGCGAAGAAGCCGATCGACTTCTCGTTCAAGCAGAACATCGTCGGTCTGGAGTATCTGGTCGTGCTGAAAAACGCGCCGAACAAGGCCAATGCGATGAAGTTCGTGCAGTTCGCGATGCGGCCGGACCGTCAGGCCGCGCTGATGGAGTATCTGATCAACACACCGGCTAGCCGTTCGGCATTGACCATGATGAAGCCGGAAACGCGCAAGTGGCTGTCGGACCCGGGCAGCAAGATGAACGTGGTCAGCAATGACCTGTGGTGGGCGGATCACTACGACGAGCTGACGCTGCGCTTCAAGGAGTGGGTGCTGGGCTGATTCGCAAGGAAGGCGCCGCGCGTGCGGCGCGCCGCTCTGGTCAGAAGGAGGAGAGATGAAAGGACGTAACGATGGACTGCTGTATGCCGGGCCGGCGACCGTGTTTCTGTTTTTCGTGCTTTTCGTGCCGCTGCTCTATGTCGTGTACACGAGTTTCTGGACCGCGAGCGGACCATCGCTTTCCGCGTATCAGCGGCTCTTCGGCAGCGCACTGTTCCTGCGTACGCTGTGGTCCACGTTCGAAATCAGCATCAGCGCGGCGGCGGCGAGTATGCTGCTCGGGTATCCGATCGCGATGCATCTCGCCCGCCAGACGCCGCGCAAACGCGCGGTCTACATGGTGCTGGTACTGGTGCCGTTCTGGACCAGTATCCTCGTGAAGAGCTACGCATTCACCGTGCTGCTCGGACGCGATGGACTCGTGAATCAGGCGCTATCCGCGCTCTTGCATACGCCGGTCCACTTGCCGATGCTGTTCAACCGGTTTGGCGTGATCGTC
>DASPZL010000347.1:0-2419 GCA_035636295.1 Paraburkholderia sp. | reverse complement strand
ACGGCCGTCAAGGCGAGCCCAGGCTATGGCCTCGCGTATGAGAATCTCGGCGACCTGTACCTGCGCATGGCAGATCAGGCGTATCGCCGCGCACAAAGTCTGGGCGCCGGCAACGGCACGACGACCCAGCGTATCGCCGACATCGAGAAAATCGTCACGCCGCGCAAGACGCCCGTGAAGAAGGCCAGCCAGCCGGCTGATACCGACTACACGAATCGCGCCATGCAGAACATTACCGAGACGCCGAGCTTCACGTTCGGCGGCCCAAACGGTTCGCTCGCGACGCCGCCGTACGTTGCACCATCGCAGTGAGCGCTGGCGCGCACGCTTTCGGGCAGCGCGCTTGCCGACGTTTTTCATCTGAGTTCACCCTGTTTTCACCCCGAGGATTTACATGAAATGGTTGATGTTGGCGCTCGGCAGCGCCGCCCTGATCGCGAACGCACCGGCTTTTGCGCAAAACGGATCACAGGCTGCGCATCCGTCCGTTCTCTTGAAGACGTCGGAAGGCGATATCCGCGTCGAGTTGTATCCTGAGAAAGCGCCGAAGACGGTTGCCAATTTCCTCGACTACGTGAAATCCGGTCAATATAACGGGACGATCTTCCATCGCGTGATTCCCGGCTTCATGGTCCAGGGCGGCGGCTACACGACGAGCTACGCGGAAAAACCGACACGCGCGCCGATTCAGCTCGAAAGCCGCAACGGCCTGAAGAACATGACGGGCACGATCGCGATGGCGCGCACAAGCGACCCGAACTCGGCTACGGCACAATTCTTCATCAACACGGTCGACAATGCCGGCCTCGACTATCCGAATCCGGACGGCAACGGTTACGCGGTGTTCGGCAAGGTGACCTCGGGTATGGACGTCGTGAAGAAGATCGAGGGCACGCCGACCACGTCGCGCGGCCCGATGAGCGATGTGCCGCAAAAGCAGATCGTGCTCCAGTCGGCGACAATTGTCGGCAAGTAAGTCGGCAAATAAGCCGGGAACAAGGATTGGCAATGAAGCGGCCGTGCAGGCCGCGAGAAGGCGCTCGATAGCAAACGAGCAGACGACGCATTTGCAAACAGGGTGACGCGCGAGCCGCCGGCAACTCGATGCACTGCACGGAGCCGCGCTGCACCGGAACTAACCATGCCACGGGCGCAGGCCAATGGCCGCTCAGACGGCGATGCGCCACGCCCTCCACTCACCTAGACCCAAAGGAAATCATCATGGTTGAACTGCACACGAACCACGGCGTCATCAAGCTGGAACTGGACGCCGAGAAGGCGCCGAAGTCGGTTGAAAACTTCCTCGCCTACGTGAAAGCCGGCCACTACGACAACACGGTGTACCACCGCGTGATCGACGGCTTCATGATCCAGGGCGGCGGTTTCGAACCGGGCATGACGCAGAAGCCGACCAGCACGCCGATCGCTAACGAAGCGAACAACGGTCTGAAGAACGTGAAGGGTTCGGTCGCGATGGCGCGCACGAACGATCCGCACTCGGCGACCGCCCAGTTCTTCATCAACGTGAACGACAACGACTTCCTGAACCACTCGTCGCCGACGCCGCAAGGCTGGGGCTACGCGGTGTTCGGCAAGGTCGTCGAAGGCCTCGAAGTCGTCGATGCGATCCGCAAGGTGAAGACGGGCTCGAAGGACATCCACCATGACGTGCCCGACGACGACGTGATCATTGAAAAGGCCGTCGTCGTCGAGTAAGAGAATTACTCAAACGAACAGCCTATTCTTTAAGAATCGCTGAGCAACTAGAGAAGCACACTTCCATGCTGCAAGAGACGCCGCTGCGAAGCGTCGCTGCGGGCGTGCCTGGCGAGGGCAAACGCCCGCACGCGGCGCGCCCGTTTTTCTTTATCGCTGACCTGCATCTGAGCGAGGCGATCCCACAGACGGTCGCCGCGTTCGAGCATTTCATCCGCGTGACGGCCGAGCATGCGGATTCCGTTTTTATTCTGGGCGACCTGTTCGAATACTGGATCGGCGACGACATGCTCGCCGAGCCCTTCCCCGCCCGCATGGCCGCGCTGATGCACACGCTCTCGGAGCGCGGCATCGCGCTCTACATCATGCACGGCAACCGCGACTTCCTGCTGGGCAAGCGCTTCATGAAAGCGGCGGGCGCGATCTGGCTGCCCGATCCGTTCGTCATCACCGCGTTCGGGTCAAAAATCGCGCTCACGCACGGCGACGCGCAATGCACGTCGGACCGCAAATATCAGCGCTTTCGTGGCTTCGCGCGCAACCATTTCGCGCAGTGGCTGTTTCTGGTGTGGCCGTATCGCTGGCGTAAAGCGTTGGCGGAAAAAATGCGCGCATCGAGCGAAGCGGGACGCCAGCGCCCTGTGTCGCCGCGTTACGACGTGACGTCGGAAGGCATCGCCGCGCTCTTCAAGAAGACGAAGAC
>DASPZL010000346.1:0-6762 GCA_035636295.1 Paraburkholderia sp. | reverse complement strand
CAGCCGGAACGTCTTGGCCGACTGCGTGCCTTCCGGCACCGTGAAGCTCGCGCGGCCGGCAAGCGTCGGCACTTCGATCTCGCCGCCCAGCGCCGCCTTCGTGAACGGAATCGGCATCTGGCAATGCAGATCGTCGCCGTCGCGCTCGAATACGGCGTGTGCCTTGATGTGAATCTCGACGTACAGGTCGCCCGACGGACCGCCGTTGATGCCCGGCTCGCCGTTGCCAGCCGAACGGATACGCATGCCGTCGTCGATGCCCGCCGGAATCTTCACTTCCAGCGTCTTGGTTTCCTTGGTCTTGCCCGCGCCGTGGCAGTGCGTGCAAGGCTCGGGAATGTAGGTGCCCGTGCCGTGGCACTTCGGACACGTCTGCTGGATGCTGAAGAAACCTTGCGACATCCGCACCGCGCCCGAGCCGTTACAGGTCGGGCAGGTTTCCGGCTTCGTGCCCGGCTTCGCGCCCGAGCCGTGACAGATTTCGCACGACACCCAGCTCGGCACGCGGATCTGCGTGTCGTAGCCGTGCGCGGCCTGCTCGAGCGTGATTTCCATGCTGTAGCGCAGATCGGCGCCGCGATACACCTGCGGACCGCCGCGGCCGCCGCGCCCACCGGCCGCTGCCTGGCCGAAGATGTCGCCGAAGATATCGCCGAATGCGTCGGCAAAACCGCCAAAACCCTGGGCACCCGCACCCGCCATGTTCGGATCGACGCCAGCGTGGCCGTACTGGTCGTACGCTGCACGCTTTTGCGAATCCGACAGCATTTCATAGGCTTCCTTCACCTCTTTGAAATGCTCTTCCGCATCCTTGTTGCCCGGATTGCGGTCAGGGTGGTGCTTCATCGCGAGCTTGCGATAAGCCTTCTTGATTTCGTCGTCGCTCGCGTTCTTTGCAACGCCCAGAATCTCGTAGTAATCCCGTTTCGCCATATCGGTTCAACGCCATCCGCGCGATGCGGCGCGGCGGCTCCTCTTGAATGCTGGAGTCTCGCGACTCGTAAGGCTCTGGCCTCGACCGCAATTACGGGTCAAAAGCCGCGCCCTCCATAAAACAAATGTGCCCGGAGAGCCGAAAGGCTCGCCAGGCGCGTGATCGGTTCAGACGCCGTGGATGGCGCTCAACCCTTTGCAGCCGGGCTGCGCATGGATGACATGCGCAGCCTTGCGGTCAGATAGCAACCCGGCTTAGTCCTTCTTCACTTCCTTGAACTCGGCGTCGACGACGTCGTCGGCCTGCTGGCTTTGGCCCGCCGCTGCTTCCGCACCGGCTGCGCCCGCACCTGCCGCGCCCGCTGCACCTTGCGCCTGCATGTCGGCGTACATCTTTTCGCCGAGCTTCTGCGAGGCCGTTGCAACCGTCTCGATCTTCGCTTCGATCGCAGCCTTGTCGCTCGAGCCGCTCTTCAGCGTTTCTTCGAGGTCCTTCAGCGCGGCTTCGATCTTTTCCTTCTCGCCCGCGTCCAGCTTGTCGCCGTACTCGTTGAGCGCCTTCTTCGTGCTGTGGACCAGCGCATCGCCCTGGTTGCGGGCGTCGGCCAGCTCACGCAGCTTGTGATCTTCTTCCGCGTTTGCTTCCGCGTCCTTCACCATCTTTTCGATTTCGGCTTCCGTCAGACCCGAATTCGCCTTGATCGTGATGCGGTTTTCCTTGCCCGTCGCCTTGTCCTTCGCGCCGACGTGCAGAATGCCGTTCGCGTCGATGTCGAAGCTCACTTCGATCTGCGGCACGCCACGCGGTGCGGGCGGAATGCCTTCCAGATTGAACTCGCCCAGCAGCTTGTTGCCCGCTGCCATTTCGCGCTCGCCCTGGAACACCTTGATCGTCACGGCGCCCTGGTTGTCGTCCGCCGTCGAATACACCTGAGCGTGCTTCGTCGGGATCGTGGTGTTCTTGTTGATCATCTTCGTCATCACGCCGCCGAGCGTTTCAATGCCCAGCGACAGCGGCGTCACGTCCAGCAGCAGCACGTCCTTGCGGTCGCCCGACAGCACCTGACCCTGGATCGCCGCGCCCACAGCAACGGCTTCGTCCGGGTTCACGTCGCGACGCGGTTCCTTGCCGAAGAATTCCTTCACCTTCTCCTGCACCTTCGGCATACGCGTCATACCGCCGACCAGGATGATGTCGTCGATTTCGCCGACCTTCACGCCCGCATCCTTGATCGCGACGCGGCACGGTTCGATCGTGCGCTCGATCAGGTCTTCGACCAGCGCTTCCAGCTTGGCGCGCGTGATCTTCAGGTTCAAGTGCTTCGGACCCGATGCGTCCGCCGTGATGTACGGCAGGTTGATTTCCGTCTGCTGACCCGACGACAGTTCGATCTTCGCCTTTTCAGCCGCTTCCTTCAGGCGTTGCAGCGCGAGCACGTCCTTCGACAGATCGACGCCTTGCTCTTTCTTGAACTCGCCGATGATGTAGTCGATGATGCGCTGGTCGAAGTCTTCACCGCCGAGGAATGTGTCACCGTTCGTCGACAGCACTTCGAACTGCATTTCGCCGTCCACGTCCGCGATTTCGATGATCGAAATGTCGAACGTGCCGCCACCCAGGTCGAACACCGCGATCTTGCGGTCGCCCTTTTCGGCCTTGTCGAGGCCGAAGGCGAGCGCAGCAGCCGTCGGTTCGTTGATGATCCGCTTCACTTCCAGACCGGCAATGCGGCCTGCATCTTTCGTAGCTTGACGCTGGCTGTCGTTGAAGTACGCGGGAACCGTGATCACAGCTTCCGTGACTTCCTCGCCGAGGTAGTCTTCAGCCGTCTTCTTCATCTTGCGCAGCACTTCCGCCGAGATCTGCGACGGCGCGAGCTTTTGCCCATGCGCTTCGACCCAGGCATCGCCGTTGTCGTGCTTGACGATCTTGTAGGGCATCAGGCCGATGTCCTTTTGCACTTCTTTTTCTTCGAAGCGGCGGCCGATCAGGCGCTTGACCGCGTACAGCGTGTTACGCGGATTGGTAACCGACTGACGCTTGGCAGGCGCGCCGACGAGGACTTCGTTGTCGTCCATGTAAGCGATGATCGACGGCGTGGTGCGCGCACCTTCCGAGTTCTCGATCACCTTGACCTGATTGCCTTCCATCAGCGCCACGCACGAATTCGTGGTGCCGAGGTCGATACCGATGATTTTGCCCATTTTTACTAATCTCCTGACTTTGATCGCTGCGGGCATCGCTGGCTGGCCGATCCGGCCACCGGGCGTCCCGCCCTGAAATTCATCCTGCACTCAACATAAGTGCAGCCGCCTCGTTTTCAAGACCCTTAATGCGATGCGGTCATTAAATTTTTTCAATCGGTTTAGCCGTCGATTGAGCCCGGTGACCCCGCGCCGGCCGCCCCTAACCAGGGCGGCCCTAACCCGGCCGCGCGGATTTTCTCACGCGCCGCGGCGACAGCCGCTTCGAATTGCGCCAGCCCATGCCAGCCCGTCGCCCGCCCGAGACGCTTGCCGCGGTGAAAGAAGAACCACGTCGGCACGCCATGCAGCAGGAAGCGCCGGCCCAGCTCGCGATGCTCGTACACATTGCTGTGAAACCAGCGCAGGCCTAGCGCGTGGATTGCGTCCGGCTGCGCGAGCATCGCCTTCTTCGCGATTTCGTAGTTGAAGCAGTCCAGCCCCCAGAAGAACACCACGGCCAGATCGTCAGTCGCCGACTGAATGCCGGCGTCGAAGGTATCGGCCGTGAGTGCCTGCATGTCGAAGACCGCGAACGCGGTGCTGTCGACGGGAATGCCGGCCATGGCGGTGCGAGCGCCGCTTACTTCGGCGCCGCGACCGTGACCAGCGCCGGACGCAGCACGCGGTCGGCGATCACATAGCCCTTTTGCAGCACGGCGACCACGGTGTTCGGCTCCTGGTCGGCCGGGACCATCGAAATGGCCTGATGGCGATGCGGATCGAACTTCTCGCCGACGGGATTGAGAGCAACAACCTTGCCCTTCTCCAGCGCGCCCGTCAGCTGGCGCAGCGTCAGCTCGACGCCTTCGCGGACCTTCACGAGATCGTCGGAGGAGTGCGTGACGGCAGCTTCGAGGCTGTCGACGACGGGCAGCAGATGTTCGGCAAAGCTCTCGATGGCGAACTTGTGCGCCTTCGTGACGTCTTCCTGCCCGCGGCGGCGCACGTTCTCCGTCTCCGCTTTGGCGCGCAGGAAGTTTTCCTGCATTTCGGCCAGCTTCGCCTGCGTTTCGGCCAGCGCGGCTTCTACGCCGGACGTTTCGGCCTGCTGTGCGCCGGCAGCCGCCTCGGGCTGTTGCGCCTGAGCCTGCGGCTCGCCCAATGCAGCCTCTGCGGCCTGGCGCGCGGCTTCGTCGGCGGGCGTGGGATTCTGGCTCGTCGGATTCTCTTGCGTGTTTTCCATGTCGCTGAAATTCAAATAGATATGGCCAAGAAACGGCGGCAGTTTAACGGGACTCGCTCGATGAGCGTTGCGCCGATACAACATGCCGGCCGCGCGTCAACGGTGCAAGTAAGGGTGCGCACGCCGTATTTCAAGGCTCCCGCCGATGCTTTTTGCACCTTGCAGGGGCCCGGAAATCTGGCGTAACAAGCATTTCGAGCGCGACATCATATTGAGATTGAGCGCGCTGCGCGAGTGTCCTAAACTCAACTAAAGCGTCCGAAAAGGCACGTTAACCCTAATCTGACGTACGGCTTACTACCAGCTGAATCGCCCGTTTCCGCTTGCAATCTCCATGGGGGAGTACCGTGAAACTGACCTTCGCTATATCGGTGGTCGCATTGGTACTCATCGCAGGCACCACGACCATCTGCATGTCCGGCGTCGTCAACGAACACACCACGGAATATGGTGGCGTTCACGCGACGATGGAACAGCTATTCAACCCTCACGCGAAAATTTGTCGATGACGCGTCTGTCGCGCTTGGTCGGCCGCCCTTGCAATTCGGCGGCTGGCTCGCGATAGGTCTTGCGCCGCTCGTTCTCCTGCTGGCGCTTCTGCCTGCCCTCTTCGGTTTCCACGTAAAGCGTCTGCGCGACGCTCGCTGGCCCGCGCACGTCGCACACGCCGAGCACCTGGATCTGCCACACAATCCGTTCGATCTCGATCTCGACCAGATCGCCGACCCGCACATCCTTGGCCGGCTTCACCGTCGCGCCGCCGATCCGCACCCGGCCCTTCTCGACGGCATCCGTTGCCAGCGAACGCGTCTTGAAGAAGCGCGCCGCCCACAGCCATTTGTCGATGCGCAAGCGAGCGCCCGGTTCGGTAGAAATCTTGTAGTTCATCAGTCCTTCTTCAGGCGTTTCCAGACGCCATGAGCCGATACACGAATGCAGATTGCATGCCGGATACGGAAAAATTCAGGCTACGGACGCGCTTTGCGGCGCGCTCACCTGCACCGGCCAGCCTTGCAGATGCTGCGCGACGATCTCGCCGAGCGCCGCGATCCAAGCGGACGACGCGTTCAGGCAGGGAATGGCGTGAAAAACTTTCCCACCCGCGTGCACGAATTCGTCGCGCACTTCCATGCCGATTTCCTCGATCGTCTCCAGACAATCCGCCGTAAAGCCCGGACAGAACACGTCCGCGCGATGCACACCCGCCGCGCCCAGCTCCTTGAGCGTCGGCGCCGTATAAGGCTGCAGCCATTCGGCCTTACCGAAGCGCGACTGAAACGTCACGCGGCACTCCACAGTTGTGAGCCCGAGCGCGTGCATCAACAGCGACGCCGTCTGCTGACATTGCTCGTGATACGGATCGCCCAGGTCGAGCGTGCGCTTGGGCACGCCGTGAAAGCTCAGCACCAGCTTGTCGCCCGCCGCGAAGTCCGGGCGGCCGTGCGCATGCCAGTAATGGTTCACCTGCGCCGCGAGCGCCGCGATATAGGCGGGATGATCCGCGTACTGGCGAACGGTGCGGATTTCAGGCTGGTTGCGCATCCGCTTGAGCGCGGCGAACGCATCGTCGAAAGCCGTGGCCGTGGTCGACGACGAATACTGCGGATACATCGGCATCAGCAGGATTCGCTCGGCGCCCGCCAGCTTCAGCTGGTTGAGCATGGCGGGAATGCCGGGCGTGCCGTAACGCATCGCATAGTCGACGATCACCGTGTAGTCGTTCAGATGCAGCAGATGCCGTAGCCCTTCGACCTGCTTTTCCGTATGCACGCGCAGCGGCGAGCCTTCAGGCATCCAGACGGCCGCGTACTTCTTCGCCGAAGCGACGCCGCGAAAGGGCAGGATCAACAGACGCAGGATGATTTGCCACACGAACGACGGAATCTCGACCACGCGCGGATCGGACAGAAACTGCGCGAGATAGCGCCGGACGGCGCGAGGCGTCGGCGCATCGGGCGTGCCGAGATTGATCAGCAACACGGCGACACGATGTGCCGCAGCATTCTGCGAGGGCCGCTCGAGGTCGAAGCGCATAGGCAAAGGGAAGAGCCGCGCAAGCGCGCGGCACGTAATGAATCGGGAAGCCCATTATAGCGGCGCGGTCTGCCGCCGATACCTGGCCGTTCGGCCAATTGGCACGGCGAAAAACGCCGCGCATGATGAACACCATGCCGAGCTCGACGCTACCCCTGGCTGAGCGTCATCGAAAGCAGGCGCGCGGTGATGTCGACGATGGGAATCACGCGGTTGTAGGCCATGCGCGTCGGGCCGATCACGCCGAGCGTGCCCACTATCTTGCCGTTCACTTCATACGGCGCGGTCACCACGCTCATTTCCTCGATGGGGACGAGGTTCGACTCGCCGCCAATGAAAATCTGCACGCCTTGCGCGTGGCTCGA
>DASPZL010000345.1:0-18276 GCA_035636295.1 Paraburkholderia sp. | reverse complement strand
TCAATATCCTCAGTGGGGTTCCCGATTGACGCGGATGTCAATATGATGACGGAATCCCCAATGAATTGCCCGAAGCGCGGGCACCCACCGCCCCGCCGCCTTGTTAAACATGACCAAGGATTCTTCCCAGACCGCGCTGCTGTGGATCGTCGCCGCCGGCTTTTTCATGCAGTCGCTCGACACGACGATCGTCAACACCGCGTTGCCGTCGATCGCGAACAGCCTGCAGGCCGCGCCGCTTGCGATGCAGCCGATCGTGGTCGCCTACACGCTGACCATGGCGATGCTCACGCCCGCCTCCGGGTGGCTCGCCGACCGCTTCGGCACGCGGCGCGTCTACTTCGCGGCGATCCTCGTGTTCGTGCTCGGCTCGATCTGCTGCGCGAGCGCGCATACGCTTGGTCAATTGATCGTCGCGCGGATTCTGCAAGGTGTCGGCGGCTCGATGCTGCTGCCGATCGGACGGCTCGCCGTGTTGCGCAGCGTCTCGGGCGAGCAGTACGTGTCGGCGCTGGCGTTCATTTCGATCGCCGGCCAATTGGGGCCGATCGTCGGGCCGACACTCGGCGGCTGGTTCGTGCAGGCGATCACCTGGCACTGGATCTTTCTGATCAACGTGCCGATCGGTGCGCTGGGCCTCTATGCGGTGCAGCGGTTTCTGCCGGCGCATGGCGAAACCCAGGCGCCGCCGTTCGACTTCGTCGGCTGCGGGCTGCTGTCGCTTTGCATGATCGCGTTTTCGCTGGCGATCGACGCGCCCGTCGAGACGCATCGCGCGGCATGGTCGGCGGGGCTCTTCGTGCTCGCCGCCGTGAGCGCGCTCGCCTATATTCCGTACGCCAAACGCCGGCGCGATCCGCTCTTCAAACTGTCGCTCTTCAGCGAGCCGAATTTCAGCGTCGGCCTGATCGGCAATCTGTTATGCCGGATTGGCTCGAGCGCCGTGCCGTTTCTCGTGCCCTTGCTGCTGCAATTGCAATTGGGCTACTCGCCGCTGCATTCGGGCCTGATGATGCTGCCCGCGGCGCTCGCCGGCACGGTCGCCAAACGCTGGATCGCGCCGCTCGTGCGCCGCTACGGTTATGACCTGTTCCTGCTCGTCAATACCGTGATCGTCGGTTTGTCGATCGTTGCGTTCGCACTGATTTCGCGCGGCACGCCGCTCGCCGTCGAGGTTGCGATTCTCGCGGTGTTCGGCGCGGCCAACTCCATGCAATTCGCGGCGATGAACAGCGTCACGCTCAAAGGGCTCTCGCATGAAGATGCCGGCAGCGGCAACAGCCTCTTTTCGATGGTACAGATGCTGGCGATCGGGCTGGGCGTGTCGATCGGCGGCGGTCTGGTCAATCTGTTTTCGGCGCAATGGGGCTCGGCCACGCTCGGCTTTCGCCTGAGCTTCGTATGCGTCGGCGTGATCACGCTGGTGTCGGCCTGGGTGTTCCGTCATCTCGACGAAGCGCCCGCCGCGCACGCGGTGCGTGGGCAGGCGACACAGGGCGCGGGGCGCTGAGGGATACCGTCCTCGGTCCCTCAGCTTTTCAACTCCTCAGTCCGGCAAACGGATGCCCGAGAATTCCGCGCACGCTTCGATCAAACGCTCCTGCACGGCGACATCGCGCACCGCCGGATGCGTCTCGCGCGGCTTCATGTGATAGAAGTATTCGCCGCTAACGGCCGCCGCCGGTTCGTCGCTGACGGCGAGCCATACCTGGGTTTTGGGCGCGGCCCGCAGATCGTCCGGTGCGTCCGCGCCGCCCATTTTCGTCGCGACCCAGCCCGGCTCCAATGCATTCGACAGCACCTGCGGCCAGCGGCGTGCGATCGCAAACGCCAGCAGCGCGTCATGCAGCTTCGAGTCCGAATACGCCGCCGTGCCCTGCCATGGGCGCCGCTCCCACGCCAGATCGTCAAGGCTCGCGTCGCCGCTACGATGCAAGCCCGAGCTCAGATAGACGAGCCGCTTGGGCTTGTCGATCTGCGCCGTCAAAACGTAGGGCGCCAGCGTGTTGACCGCGAACACATGCGGCAAACCGTCCACGGTGGCGATCCGGCGCGGCTCCTGATATCCGATCGCCGCGTTGTGGATCACCGCGTCGAAGCGGCCGAGTTGATTCGCCTGCTCCGCCAGTGCGACGGTGGCCGCGATGCTCGACAGGTCGCCTGTGAGCACGGTTTCCGCCTCCGGTATCGCTTTTAACGCGTCCTCGGCGCGCGCCGCGTTGCGCGCGTGCAAAACCACCTGATGTCCGGCATCGACGAGAAGGCGGGCGGCCATCTGACCGAGGCCGTCGGCGGAACCGGTTATAAAAACACGCGACATGATGGGGACCTCCGTTAATCGGTTTAAATATGCCAGATGCATAACGAGAACCGCATTTCATCGTGTATCGGGCGAACTCACACAGATTAGCGCGCGCCGGACAATTGACGCGATAGCGTGGCTGTCATTCCACTCATGACACTGCATCATCTATTCTCCTTGACGTGCGGCATTAGTGCGAGCCGGCGCATGATTTAAAACAGACTTTCGCGTTAGCATGTCGTGCAATGAACGCATAACAAAGGACTATCAGATGCCATTTGACGAGCGCATGCTGAACGGCATGGGCGTGTTGACGGCGATCGTCGATTGCGGCAGTTTCGCGGCGGCCGGCGAAGCGCTCGATATGTCGCAATCCGGAGTCAGCCGTTCGGTGGCACGGCTCGAAGCGCGCCTCGGCATCCGGCTATTCGACCGCACCACGCGCTCGGTCACGCTGACCGACGAGGGCCGGCGTTTCTACGAGCAGATCGTGCCGTTGCTGGGCGGACTCGAGGAAGCGGCCGCGTCGGCGGCCCAGGGCGCGACCGCCGTTCGCGGACGTTTGCGCGTGAACATGGACCCGTTCTTTTCGCGCCTCGTGTTGGGGCCGAGGCTAGGCGGCTTCATCGACAAACATCCCGATCTGCAACTCGAATTGATTACACGTGACCAGTTGGGCGATATGGTCGCCGACGGTTTCGATCTGGCGATCCGTTTCGGCGAGCCGCCGGTGTCGACGCTGATCGCCCGCAAGCTGCTGGATACGCGCATTCTGACCGTGGCCGCGCCGTCGTATCTGAAGAAGCATGGACATCCGGCGAGCCCGGCCGAACTCGAGAGCGGCAAGCACGTGTGCATCAAGTTTCGCGATCCGCTCACGGGCTATCCGTTCAGTTGGGAATTTCATCGCGGGCGCAAGAAGATGGTGCTTACGCCGCAAGGCCGCTTGACCGTGAACGACGTGGGCACGTTGCATAGTGCCTGCAAGGCCGGCCAGGGTGTCGCGCAGATTCTCGCGCTCGGCGCCGAGCCGCTGCTGACCAACGGCAAACTGGTCGAACTGTTTCCCGACTGGGGCGACGAGGTTTATCCGCTGTATGCGCTCTATCCTTCGCGGCATCATCCACCGGCGAAGGTGCGGGCGTTCTTCGACTTCATCGTTTCGCTGACCGGCGGCGCGCCGCGCGAACCGGCCGGTTGATGGGCCGACCGGCTTTACCCAATCCCGCGACGAAGCAAGGCGAGGCGCGAGTACGCGCGACGCTGCTTCGGCTGTGGAACAGGGCGGCGCGCGGCAAATCCGGTTGGACGTGCCGCGCCGCGCTGCGCCAGGTGAGCTGTATCAGGAGATCGTGTAGCGATTTTGCGGGCCGCTCGTGTACACGCCGCGAGCGAGCGTGAGAATCTGCTCGCGATGCCGGTCGAAGGCGGCCAGCACGGCCGGTTCGTCGGCGCCCACGCTGGGGCTTAGATTCGAAATCACCGATTGGTTAATGGCGAAGGCGATTTCGCGCGCGTTGTCGTAGCCCCAGAAATTGACGCAATGATGGAAGGCGTCGTAGCTGCGGCTTGGGTTCGGAAAGTTGAGAGACATATCGTGCCCCGCGAGATGTGTTTCCTCTTCACGGTGCGCTGAAAGGCCCAGGCGGTCAAGCCCTCGTTTATAAGGAGGGGACGGCACCAGGTTCATTCCACTTCGGCAAGCAAGTGCACGACGCGCCGCGCGCGGCGACGCGTCGTGATGAACGGCCCGCTGGTGAGCGCATCGCTGCATTCCGGCGAAGCGCATCGGCACCGCGCGGATGCATCCGATGCGCGTTTTGGCGCGGTCCAGCCGCCTGCGAAAAGCGCCGCCTTTGCACGCGGGTCTGAGCCTTGCTGACGTGTAAACGTCTTCAAACCAGGAGCCAGATGATGAGCGAAACAAAGGAACGCGCCAAAGACAAGCCGGCTGACATCGAGCATCCGCAACCCGTCGTGCACAGCGATAACGAGAAGAGCAAGCTCCCCAAACGCGACGACCAGGGGCGCAATCAGTCGCCGGCGGACAGTCCGGGCCGGAAGCCCGGTGAAGGCGAACCGTCGGTCGGCTGAAATATCAAGCGCCGGCCTGGAGGCGGCTTTGCTGCGTTTCGGCGGCGAAGCCGCATAAATTTTCCTTTTGAAACCCTTTCAGAAGCCAGACATTTTTTCCGATTTATTACCAATTATTTTTTTGGCGTGATGGACTATTTTTCTGCTTGCAGCGATGTGTGCGCCAAGCGAACCGGCTGCCGCCCCTCAACTGATAATAAAGGCGACGCCATGTCCATCCCATCAATCTCCCCTCAGGTCCCCAAAGTCTCGATTTGCCTGCCCACCTGCGAGCGTCCTGAACTGATCGTGCAGTGCATCGATTCGTGTCTCGCGCAGACCTATGGCAATCTGGAAATCCTGATCGGCGACGATTCGAAGAACGCGCAAACCCAGCAGATGATCGCCGCGCGCTATGGGAAAGAACCGCGCATCCGCTATACGCTGAACCAGCCGCCGCTCGGCCAGGCGCGCAATGTGGCGAGTCTGTTCGAGCGCGCGAGCGGCGACAAGATCGTGCTGATTCACGACGACGATCTGTTCACCACGGACGGCATCGAGAAACTCGTGTCGCTATGGAAGCTTCATCCGCGACTGGACGCGGCATTCGGCGATCAGTACGAGGCCGATCACACGGGCGCCGTCGACTTGCCGGCCAGCACGCGCCTGAACACCGCATTTCGGCGGACGAAGGAAGCCGAAGGCCTGCAGCCGCTGCCGGGCAGAACCGGTCTGATCCAGATGTTTCCGAACAACGGCTGGATGGCCGACGCCGAACTCGTGAAGCGGATCGGCTACAAGGAACAGTACGAGGTGTGTTGCGATTTCGTGTTCGGCACCGAACTCTGTCTCGCGGCGCGCGAGGTGTTTTATCTGCACGACTATGTGTCGGTGTATCGCAAGACGGCGACGTCGATCTCGCACAGCACACGCGGCACGACGGCCGCGGCGGCGGTCAGCGCGTATGCGTTCGTCAAGGCGTTGAAGCTGCCGCCGCAACTCGAGCCGTCGCGCAAGCTCAGCTTGCGCCGTCTCGCGCCGATCGTCGTATCGGTCCATGCGAGGAACCGTCTGGCGCCCGGCGGACTGAAGATCGCGCTCACCCATCTGTCCGCGTACAAGTATGGGCTCAGTATCCGGCTTTACTACCATCTGCTGATGCTCTCGCGTGCGGCGCTGCGCATGCGGCCGCGGGCAGCCGCGGCGGCCACGGTCGCCGCGGTGGCGTCCGTGCCCGGCGTGGCCGCCGAGCAGGCCGCCGCGGTGACGGAGCTCGTCAAGGAACTCGCCGCGGAGCAATCGGAGCCGGTCTGACGCCGGGCCCGTGTGGACCGCTGCGCGCTGTGCGCCAGTCGGCGCAATGGCGTATGCGGCGGGTCGATTTCCTCATCGCTGAATGTGGTGGCGCGTGCGATAAGCGCGTTTTCTGCTAAGCATCCGCTGATTAGCAAACGCGTATTTGTTGCTTGGTCCGGTGTGCAATGCTGATTACGATGAACTCGAACGTCATCAGCCGAAGGTGAGCCGCCATGTCCGACAGTGCCTGTTTCAAGCCACGCGTGATCGAACCGGTCGTCGTCAATCAGCCCGATGGACTCGGGCTCGCGGTGGAGTTGTGGCTTGCGCATCCCGTCGACGGGATCGCGGGGCGCGCGGTGCAGATTCACTTGCGCAGCGACGCGAAGATGGCGCAGGCCGAGGCGCTGCGCGATCTGCTGCATGCGTTCGGCACGGACATCGTGGTGGCTTGAAGCGCGCCCTGCCAGGGTTGTCATGCCGCCACACCACGCCTTGCCGATGCCGATAAAAAACGGCGGCCAGGTTGTCCCTGACCGCCGCTATCAATCAGCGCTCATACGCGCTGTCCGAACGTCTCGCGGACGTTCAAGGTTCGTGACGCAAATACCCTTCTTTCGACGGATCACGCATGCGCAGCGCGACGAGGCCGGCGATCGCGCACAGCGCGGTGACGTACCAGTAGAACATCGACTCGTTGCCCACCGACTTCAGCCACAGCGCAACGTATTCCGCCGAACCGCCGAAGATCGCGTTGGCCACCGCGTACGACAAACCCACGCCGAGCGCGCGCACTTCCGGCGGGAACATTTCCGCCTTGATCAGACCGCTGATCGACGTATAGAAGCTGATGATCGCCAGCGCCACCACGACCAGACCGAAGGCCGCATACGGGCTCGTCACGTCTTTCAGCGCGTGCAGCAGCGGCACCGTGCCGATCGTCGCGAAGAAGCCGAAGAACAGCATCGAACGGCGGCGGCCGATGCGGTCCGACAACGCGCCGAACGCCGGCTGCATGATCATGTAGACGAAGAGCGCCGCGGTCATCACGTTGCTGGCCGTCCTGGCGTGCATGCCGGCCGTGTTGACCAGGTACTTCTGCATGTAGGTCGTGAACGTGTAGAAAATCAGCGAGCCGCCCGCCGTGAAACCGAGCACCGTCATGAATGCAACCCGGTGCACCCACAGGCCGCGCAGCGTGCCGGCTTCCTTGCGTTGACGCGTCTCAGCGGTGGTGGTTTCGTCGAGCGATCTACGCAGGTACAGCGCGATCAGCGCCGCCATCGCGCCGATCACGAACGGCACGCGCCAGCCCCACGCTTTCAGTTCCTCGGTGGAGAGCGTCTGTTGCAGGATCACCAGCACCAGCAGCGCGCACAACTGGCCGCCGATCAGCGTGACGTACTGGAACGATGCGAAAAACCCGCGCCGGCCCTTGAGCGCGACTTCACTCATATAGGTCGCGCTGGTGCCGTATTCGCCGCCCACCGACAAACCCTGGAACAGCCGCGCGACCAGCAGCAGCGCCGGCGCGAGCGCGCCGATCTGCGCATAGGTGGGCAGCACCGCGATGACGAGCGAGCCGCCGCACATCATGAAAACCGACACCATCATCGCCATACGGCGGCCGTGCTTGTCGGCGAGGCGGCCGAAAAACCAGCCGCCGATCGGACGCATCAGGAAGCCCGCGGCGAACACGCCGGCCGTATTGAGCAGCTGGGTGGTGGTGTTGCCGTTTGGGAAGAACGCCGGCGCGAAATACAGCGCGCAGAACGAATACACGTAAAAGTCGAACCACTCGACGAGATTGCCCGATGAAGCGCCAACGATAGCGAAGATGCGGCGCCGTGTGTCGTGAGCCGAGGCCACGGTTTGGTCGGTTAGGTCGGTCATGCTTGTGTCTTTCCTTGTCTTTTAAACGGAGGTCGCGGTCTTGCTGCCGCCTTCACAACGCGCGCCGAGGTGCCGCGATGGCACCGCGGTGCCACTCAGCGGCCCTGTTCGCACGCGTGCGCGAATTTTACAGAATCGCAAGGGAAAGATGGAAGGTTTGTAGGCCGGTCTACGCCGTGAGACTGGTTTCGAGCTCCTCGAGCCCGGCCTGGTGAGCGTCGTGCATCAGCGCCTCGACCTCCGGCAACGTGCGGCGCACGAGCGCGCGCGCCGAGCGCGGCAACTCGGCGCACGCGTCCTCGATGTCGCCGGTGCGGTGCTCGCCGAGCATCGCCAGCAGCACGGCCGCCTGCCGCACGTCCTTTTGCGACTTCACGAGCGTGTTGGTTCGCAGCCGCGACACCAGCAGCTTGTGAATCGCGAATCGGGCGGGTTCGGGCACGCGGACCGGCACGGCGCCATGCCGCGACAGCAGCGTGCCGGTTTGCGCCTTCCCCAGCAGGTACGCGAGATAGGGCAAACCGGTTGCGTGCGCGTTGAGTTCGGCCACCGGGACGGTGGGAAACGTGTCGTCGCGCGACGGCACCAGCAAATCGACGTGAAAGCGCGACTTCCCGGCTTCGGTGAACGAGGTGGACGGCTCGCCGCGCTTCATCGACGGCACCGGCACGAAGTTGATGCCGGTCTCCTTGAGCATCGCGAGCAGCCCGCCCTCAGGCAGATTGGCGAGCGCAAGCTGATGGCGTCGCGCGATGTCGATGTCCTCGGTCTCGTACGACACGGCCTTGATGCCGAGCGAGTTCAGAATGACGGCGTAGGCATGCGAGCCGACCAGCACCGCCCCGGCCTCGAACAGGCCGTAGTTGTACAGCACGCCGACCGTCGCATAGGTCTTGTTGTCCGCCAGCTGGAAGCCGAGCTTGCTCAGGTCACGGATCCGGGCAATGAGATCCTTGCTCAGATCGATACGCTGCCGCACGAGCCGAACGCGGGTGTCCACGTCCGGGTCGCCCTGCGGGCCGCCCAGACTTTCCTCCTGCCTGCGGCCTTCCGGGCCCATGTACTGTCGCCCGTAGTAGACCGCTCCGCCCCGCCTGTGCTCGATGACGGTGCCGGGCGCGCCCATCAGCACCTTGTCCTGCGTGGCGGCGGCCTGTTCGATGTTGGCGAACTGCGAGCAGTAGGCCTGCTCGTGCTGTTCATAAAGGGGAAACGGCGACATGGAGGTTTTTCAGTAGTTTTTTGTATTTTACTGAAAAATGAGATGGAGCGCCGTTTTTCAGTAATTTTTATAAAATGACTGAAATTCATCCAATCCTTGTCCGCCAAGGCTCCAGTGAGGAAAAGCCCCTGTGAGTCTTCGCAGACCCACAGGGGCTTTTCAATTCAAGCGGCTTATCCGGCCGGTGCGTTACCGCGCCGCATCAAGCCCTCACCGCCGGCGGCACATATCGGCACTCGTAGCGCTTGCGCACCGTGCCGTTCTCGTCGACGCTTTCCAGATACACGTCGAACTGCCACAACCGCGCCATGTGCTTGAGCACTTCCTCGCTATCACCGGACAGATGCCGGTTGTCGCTCATGAAATGCCGCAGCGTCAGACTCCGGTCGCCGCGCGTATTCACCGCCCACACCTGAATGTTCGGCTCGCGATGATGCATGTCGTACTGCCGCGACAACGCCTGGCGCACGTACTGATAGCCACTCTCGTCATGAATCGCGGAGACTTCGAGCGCGTCGCGCATGTCGTCGTCGAGTACGGAGAAGAGGCGCATTTCACGGATCAGATGCGGCGACAGATACTGTGCGACGAAACTCTCGTCCTTGAAGTTGCGCATCGCGTAGTGCATCGCGGGCAGCCACGGACTGCCGGCGAGTTCCGGGAACCACTTGCGGTCCTCCTCCGTCGGCGCCTCGCAGATCCGGCGGATGTCGCTCATCATCGAAAAACCGAGCGCATACGGATTGATGCCGCTGTAGTACGGCTTCGTGACCGGCGGCTGGTAAACCACGTTGCTGTGCGAATGGAGAAACTCCATCATGAAGCCGTCTTCCAGCTTGCCCTGGTTGTACATCGTATTGAGCAGCGTGTAGTGCCAGAACGTTGCCCAGCCTTCGTTCATCACCTGGGTTTGCCGTTGCGGATAAAAATACTGGCCAACCTTGCGCACGATGCGGATCACTTCCCGCTCCCAAGGCTCGAGCAGCGGCGCATTCTTCTCCGCAAAGTACAGCAGGTTTTCCTGCGGCTCCGGCGGATAACGCTCCTCGATTTCCTCCGGCAACGGCGTGTGCCGTGTCGGCAAGGTGCGCCACAGTTCATTCACCTGCGATTGCAGATACGCCTCGCGTTCGCGGCGTGCGGCGAATTCCTTTTCGAGCGACAGCTTCTGCGGACGCTTGTAACGGTCCACGCCGTAATTCATCAACGCGTGGCACGAATCGAGCAATTCCTCCACCCGGTCGAGCCCGAAGCGCTCCTCGCATTCCGCGATGTAGTTCTTTGCGTAGACGAGGTAATCGATGATCGCATGCGCATCCGTCCACAGCCGGAACAGATAGTTGCCCTTGAAAAAGGAGTTGTGCCCGTACGCCGCGTGCGCGATGACGAGCGCCTGCATCGTCATCGTGTTCTCTTCCATCAGATACGCGATGCAGGGGTTCGAATTGATGACGATCTCGTACGCGAGCCCCATCTGCCCGCGACGGTAGCTTTTTTCGGTAGAGAGAAAGTGTTTGCCGAACGACCAGTGACGGTAGTTCACCGGCATGCCGACGGACGCGTACGCATCCATCATCTGTTCGGCGCTGATAAGTTCGAGCTGGATCGGATACACGTCGAGTTCATATTGCTCGGCAACGCGGGCAATATGCGAGTCGTACTCTTCGATCAATTCGAAGGTCCAGTCGGACGGGCACGGCAGAGGCCGTCTATCGGCTACGTTCATACGGACTTCCCTTTGCCCCTCATTGGGCGTTCCGGTGTGTCCCCGCGCGGCAGCGGTGTCGACTGCTCCGGCGGCGGAGGCGCCTGCCTGTTCCGCCCCGGCCTCGGCATGCCCCGATTGACGCTGCGGCACGCCTTTTCCACGCTCCGGCTGATAGCCGCGCGCTTCGTTGTGCAAGTGCTTGGTCGTCATGAGGACGCCACCTGCTTTTCAAACAACTCACGAAAGACGGGATAAATGTCAGCTGCGGTTTCGACCTTCTTCATCGCCATATGCGGCTGGCTCAGGGCCAGTTGCGCGTATTCGAGCCACAGATTCTGCTCTTCGGGCGTCACCTGAATATACGCAAAATAGCGCACCTTCTCCAGGATGTCATCCGCCAGTATCTTGCGGCACTTCGGCGAGTCGTCGGTCCAGTTGTCACCGTCCGATGCCTGCGCGCCGTAAATGTTCCATTCAGTGGGCGAATAACGCTCGTCCATCACCTTCTGCATCAGCTCCAGTGCGCTCGACACCACCGTGCCGCCGCTTTCGGTCGAATGGAAGAACGTATCTTCGTCGACTTCCTCGGCGCGCGTGTGATGGCGAATGAACACCACCTCGATGCGCTCGTAATTACGCTTGAGGAACAGATACAGCAGAATGAAGAAGCGCTTGGCGAGATCCTTGCGCTGCTCGTCCATGGAACCCGACACATCCATCAGACAAAACATCACGGCCTGGCTGGACGGCGTGGGCTGCTTCACGCGGTTCACGTAACGCAGATCGAACGGATCGATAAACGGAATGCGCCAGATGCGTCCCTTCAGATGGTGAATTTCTTCTTCGAGCAGTTTGATCTCGTCGCGGCGGTCATCCGGGTCGGCCTTCATCACCTCGAGTTGCCGCTCCATCTCGTGCAACTGATTGACGAGCGGCGCACCGAGCGCGATGCGGCGGCCGAGCGCGCTGCGCAACGAGCGGACCACGTCGATATTGTTCGGCGTGCCTTCGGCGGCCCAGCCGGCGCGGATGCTTTTCCACGTGGGCACGGCCATTAGGTGCGTCTTGACGAGACGTGGCAGTTCGAGGTCGTCGAAGAAGTACTGCATGAATTCTTCGCGGCTCAGTTCGAACACGAAGTCGTCCTGACCTTCGCCCTCGTTGCTGGCCTGATTGCCCCCGCCTCCGCCGCCGCCCCCTTGCGGGCGCTGGATCTTGTCGCCGCGGATGTAATCGGAATTGCCCGGATGCACCATTTCCCGCTTGCCGCCGGGGCCATGCCGGAACGACGGTTCAGCGATGTCCTTGCGCGGGATCGTGATGCTCTGGGTGTTCTGAATGTCTTTGATGCTGCGGTCGCGCACCGCTTCCGAAACGGCGCGACGAATGTAGTTCTTAACGCGACGCAAAAAACGTTCGCGATTTGCAATGCTCTTGTTCTTGCCTGCTAACCTGCGGTCGATGATTTGATGAAGCACGCCCGGTCTCCCGTATCGATCGGAGTTTGCGCCTCAGCTGTCGACCAGAGTTCGCGCAAAACTCGTTACTCTGGTCCCATGCAAAGCACTTACTCCGATCCCATGCAGCTGCACTAATTTCGGGTGCGCGAGACGCACGCCGCATGCGCAGCAAAGCTATGTCCATGCGGCTTGCGCCTCGCAAGGTGCCCGCGCGGCCAGACCGCGCGGGCAGCACGCAATGCGTATCATGACGACTTGCGCACGCGCAGATACCAGTCACACAGCAAGCGCACCTGCTTCGGCGTATAGCCCTTCGTCACCATGCGGTTGACGAAGTCTTCGTGCTTGCGTTGTTCCTCCGCCGAACCCTTGGCGTTGAACGAGATCACCGGCAACAGTTCCTCCGTGTTCGAGAACATCTTCTTTTCGATCACGACGCGCAGCTTCTCGTAACTGATCCACGCGGGATTCTTCCCCGCATTGGCAGCACGCGCACGCAGCACGAAGTTCACGATCTCGTTGCGGAAGTCCTTCGGGTTGCTGATACCCGCGGGTTTCTCGATCTTCTCCAGTTCGGCGTTCAGCGCCGCGCGGTCGAAACTTTCGCCGGTGTCGTGGTCGCGGAACTCCTGATCCTGAATCCAGAAGTCGGCGTACGTCACGTAGCGATCGAAAATATTCTGACCATACTCGGAATACGACTCCAGATACGCGGTCTGAATCTCCTTGCCGATGAATTCGGCGTAGCGCGAGGCGAGCACGTCTTTAATGAACGACAGATACTTCTGCTCGGTTTCCGGTGGAAACTGCTCGCGCTCGATCTGCTGTTCGAGCACGTACATCAGATGCACCGGATTCGCCGCGACTTCGGCGGAATCGAAGTTGAACACCCGCGACAGGATCTTGAACGCGAAGCGGGTCGACACGCCGGTCATCCCTTCGTCCACGCCCGCGAAATCGCGGTACTCCTGATACGACTTGGCCTTCGGATCGGTGTCCTTCAGATTCTCGCCGTCGTAGACTTGCATCTTCGAAAAGAGGCTGGAATTCTCCGGCTCCTGCAAGCGCGTGAGCACCGACATCTGCGCCATCATCTTCAGCGTGCCCGGCGCGCATACCGCACTCGCCAGCGACGAGTTGCGCAGCAGCTTCTCGTAGATCTTCACTTCTTCGCTGTAGCGCAGGCAGTACGGCACCTTCACCACGAAGATCCGGTCGAGCAGTGCTTCGTTGTTACGGTTGTTGCGAAACGCCTTCCATTCCGACTCGTTCGAGTGAGCCAGAATCACGCCGTCGAACGGAATCGCGCCGAAGCCTTCCGTGCCCTTGAAGTTGCCTTCCTGGGTCGCGGTGAGCAGCGGGTGCAACACCTTGATCGGCGCCTTGAACATTTCGACGAATTCGAGCAGGCCCTGATTCGCGAGACACAGACCGCCGGAGTAGCTGTACGCGTCGGCGTCGTCTTGTGCGTACTGTTCGAGCTTGCGGATGTCGACCTTGCCGACCAGCGACGAGATGTCCTGATTGTTTTCGTCACCCGGTTCGGTCTTGGCGATACCGATCTGGCGAAGGATCGAGGGATAGCGGCGCACCACGCGGAACTTGCGGATGTCGCCGTTGTATTCGTGCAGGCGCTTCACCGCCCACGGACTCAGAATGCTTTTCAGGTAGCGGCGTGGAATGCCATATTGCTCTTCGAGGATCGGACCGTCCTCGTCGTAATCGAAAAGCCCAAGCGGCGACTCGTTCACGGGCGAGCCCTTGATCGAGTAGAACGGCACGCGCTCCATGAGCTGCTTCAAACGCTCCGCGATCGACGATTTACCGCCGCCGACCGGGCCCAGCAGATACAGAATCTGTTTCTTTTCCTCGAGGCCCTGGGCCGAATGCCGGAAGTAGGCGACCACCTGCTCGATCACCTCTTCCATTCCGTAGAACTCACGGAATGCGGGGTATACCTTGATCACCTTGTTCGCGAAGATACGCGACAGGCGCGGATCGTTGCGAGTATCGATCTGTTCGGGTTCCCCGATTGCCGTCAACATGCGTTCGCCAGCCGTGGCGTACGCGGCGGGATTGTCTTTGCAGAGCGCGAGATACTCCTCGAGCGAGAGTTCGTCTTCTCGCGTTTTCTCGAAGCGGGTCGCGAAACTGCTGTAGATATCCATGCTACCTCCTCGCCGAAGTCTAGACCGATGTCGTGCGCGGCGCGCTATTCGGAAACGACATCGCTCGAATTCATCCTAAACCCTTTTAAATTTTTTTTCACGAACTACGTTGCGAAAATCGCGCCGTACCCGCCTACCGATATTCATCACTTGGAAACGGTGTTTCGACAACCTACAATCTTGCGCTCATGCTGCAGCAATCGCGGCTCAAGCTTGCGGCCCTTCCTTGTGCTGCAGCCCTGTCATCACGACACACTCTGTTGCACTGCTGGTCCATGTCACGGCCATGCTCCATTGCGCACGTTGTATCGTTCATCGAACAAACTCACTGCCGCGCCGGATGATCTGTCTGCACGCACACGCATTGTCGTGAAAGCACGGACGTCCTACGCTTTTTTCGTGCCCGGCCATTTTCTTCATCAACGCGCGGCGCGAGCATCTGGTCTACACGAAAAAACGCCTGTTACATGTTCGTTGCGTTGCTCACATGGCGTGCCTTGCATCGGTGCATCTCCAAGCGGTTCGTCAATGCGCGGGCGGTTTTGTTCCGCGTCGTCGATACGAACGCGCAATGAATCGTAGAGAGCCTGCACCTGGATGCTTCGCCCTTCGTATTAACCGCGTCCGCAACATGGTTAGCCGCGCGTATAACTGGATGACGGCAGAGCAGCGGTTTGCTTCAATAGGTGTATACGGCAAAGTGCGCGGCAAAGTGCGGCAGGTCACGCATTGCGGACGCCATCAAATGTAAAACGGCCGCCCGAGGGCAGCCGTTTGCATGAGACTTCGTAATGAGCCGTTACAAGAAAGCCGTCACGAGTGCGTTGTAACCGACGCGGCGTCGCACGCTCAGGTCAGTTCGATCTCCACTTCTCCGAGACCGTCGATATGGCCGCGCACGATGCCGGGCTTGTCCACATTGTGAGCGCCGACGTACGAACCGGTGGTAAGCGTCCATTCCGGTTCGATGGTGATGCCCATGGCGGCGCAATGGTTGACGAACCACACCAGCAGTTCGCGCGGGTCGCCCGCCGGATTGCCGGTGACTTCGGGCACCAGCGAGCCGCCGTCGAAGCTCAGTTCCAGTTCGGGCGACACGAAATCGAAGCCGCGCGCGAGACCCGCGTAGGCCACCGGATGACCGGTGATCAGCGCGCCGTTGTTCTGCGCGTCGGCCAGTTGGGCGAGCGGCGCGACGTTCGGCCATTCGGCAAAGCGGCTATCGACGATCTCGATGGCCGGCAGCACGACGCCGACCTTCGCAAGCACCTCGTCGCGCGCATAGGCCCGCCCGCGCGGCTCGATCGCCTCGGCGAAGCGAAAGGCGATTTCCAGTTCAACCAGCACACGGAAGAAGCCGGCATGCGCGACCCGCGCCGGCGACGGCAACACCAGCGACGCCGGAATCGGCGCGCCCGCGGCGGCCCCGCCCGGCGCCTTGGCGCCGATCTTCCACGCGCCGGTCGCGTCGCCGAGGCCCGCGATGACCGCCTGCTGGATCGCGTACGCGGTTGCCGCGTCGGGCGGCAGGCTGTCGGGTGCGGGCACATCGATCGGGCGATGCTGCCGGCGTGCTTCGACGAGGCGGAGCGCGAGGTCGTGTGGCGTCATGTCGGTCCTTTATGGCTGGCGCGTTGAGCGGTTGGTTACGGCGTGCCGGTTGGCGTGGCCAGGCGTTACAGCGATTAAAGGCAGCGGGCTCGCGCTCTTCAAGCCGACGATCAGCGCCGGCCATGCCGCCGCTGCGAGCCGTGGCCGCGCCCGTCAATGTACCGGATCATGACGCCCGCCAGGGCGTGAAGTGCGACTGCGAGCCTTACTTAATGCACAAGCCATGAAAAAAGACCGCCGATGCGTGCGCAATCGCGGTCTTTTAGGGTGACGCGGTCATCCGTCGCGGCGCGCTTCGAGTTGCCTCGGCGCCGGAAACGGATGTTTCAACAGATGCAAGGGATTAGAAAGTTTCCCAATCCTGATCGCTGCCGGCGCTAACCGCCGCCATGGCTTTGGCCGGTGCCCTCGCAGGCGCCGCGGCGGGCGCCTTGGCCGCAGCTGCGGCCGGGGTTTGCGGCGCGGGGTGCGCCGTGACGCGCGCTGTTGCGTGAGAAACCTTGCGGGCCGCGACCGGACGCACCGGCGTGGCCGCACGACGCCTCGGCGCGGCGCTCACGGTCGCCTGGTGGCCGCTTTCGTCCAACTGGAACACCGCCACCGCGGCACGCAGCTTGCCTGCCTGGTCTTCGAGCGAAGACGCCGCCGCGGCCGCTTCCTCGACCAGCGCGGCATTTTGCTGTGTGACTTCGTCCATCTGCGTGACGGCGCGCGCCACCTGATCGATGCCGCTGCTCTGCTCTTCTGAAGCCGCCGCGATCTCGCCCATGATGTCGGTCACGCGCTGCACCGCACCGATGATTTCCGTCATCGTGCGGCCGGCTTCGTCGACCAGCGCCGAGCCGGACTGCACACGCTCGACCGAGGTGTCGATCAGTTCCTTGATTTCCTTGGCCGCCGCCGACGAGCGCTGCGCGAGACTGCGCACCTCGCCCGCCACGACGGCGAAACCGCGTCCTTCTTCGCCGGCCCGCGCCGCCTCCACGGCCGCATTCAGGGCCAGGATGTTGGTCTGGAACGCAATTCCTTCGATGATCGAAATGATGTCCGCGATCTTCGCCGAACTCTGATTGATGTCGCCCATCGTGCCGACCACCTGGCCGACCACCGTGCTGCCGCGGTTGGCGATCTCCGACGCATTGGCCGCGAGCGAGCTCGCCTGGCGGGCGTTGTCGGCGTTCTGCTTGACCGTGCCGGTCAGTTCTTCCATGCTCGACGCGGTCTCCTGCAACGCGGAGGCCTGCTCTTCGGTTCGCGAGGACAGATCGATATTGCCGGCCGCGATTTCACGCGTGGCCGTCGCGATGGACTCGCTGCCGCTGCGCACCGTACGCACCGTTTCGGTGAGGCTGCGCTGCATCTTCGCAATGCCTTCGAGCAGCCGGCCCATTTCGTCACGCGAGGTGACGACGACCGGACGGCGCAGATCGCCGGCGGCGATCGCGTCGAAGTGGCCGAGGGCTTCGTCGAGCGGCCGGGCGATCGCGCGGCTCAGCGCGAAGTACGACAAGGCTGCGGCAAGCACGCCGACAAGCAGCGCGCCGGCGCTGATCACGCGGAACGTGTCGAAATAACTCTGCGCGGAGTCGTAACCCTTCTTCGCCGACTCGAACTGGAATTTGCGCAGCGCGTCGTCGGCGCTGGCGAGTTCGTTGTACGCCGCCTGCAGACGCTTGGCGCCGTCGATCAGCTTGCTCTGGTCGCTCGCCGCAATGATCGCCGCAAATGCGTCCGCCTGCTGATGCAGCGCGTCGCGCTTGCCGACGACGTCCTGCGCGAGACGGTCTTCGTCCGCGTCGCGCGGCAGGTCTATATACTTTTTCCACCACGTGTCGGATGTGGTGCGCATCAGGCGCGCGCGCTCGAGCGTGGGCGCCGATTCCGGCGTGCCCATCATGAACGCGGCCCGGTCAAGCGCCAGCCGTTCGCGCGCCGCATACAGCTCCGCGTTGCCGATATTGACCGCGCTCGGCATGGCGTTGGTGAACGTGTCCTTATAAGCGTCATTCGAACGGCTCATGCCGAACAGACCGAACACGCCGATGGCCACCAGCAGCGCGGCAAGGAATGCCATCGTCAGGCCAATCCGTGCCTTGATCGTGATGCCTTTGTTCAACATGCTTGTTCCTATGCTTTACAAAATTGGAGACTGCCTACGCAGTGCGGGATAACGTGCGGCGCCTGCTCGCAGGCGCCCTTTTTTGGTGCGGCGCTCTAACCCTGTTTACGGCAATGAAACGGCATACTTGAAGGATTTATATGGTATGAAGAAAGACGTTGTAGGTAATTTGCAAGCAATTTCACCAAGCCGACAAGCTGCCGCGCCACGCGGAATGCGCGGCGTTTCCGGCAACGGGGAGCTTTGAAATTGGCGCTGGACTGCCCGATGGAGCGGCCCCGTGGTGTGGGCGCCGCGTTTGAGCATGGCGATCGGAGCAGGCGCCGGCAATCAATGCGCGGACGTCGAGCCAATGCGCCACGGAAGGTTTTTCGCCTCTCGCACCGTTTGGCTCGATGCTCGATGCGAGGGCGGGTGCGATCAG
>DASPZL010000344.1:0-6257 GCA_035636295.1 Paraburkholderia sp. | reverse complement strand
CGCAAGCGCGCCCATCTGATACACCACGTAATTCGCCAGTTCAAGCGGGTCTGCCTGAATCTGCCGCCGGCCGAAGCCCATCAGGTCGGGAAAGCCGACATGCGCGCCGATGTCGATCTGGCGCGCCAGTGCCATCCGCACCGTCTTGTCCATGATGACCGGGTCGCCCGCGTGATAGCCGCACGCAACGTTGGCCGACGATACGATATCGAGCATCGCTTCGTCCTCGCCCATCTTGTACGGCCCGAAGCCTTCGCCCAGGTCCGCGTTCAGGTCGATTTCCACAATTCACTCTCCATTCTTCAGGCGTCTGTGCCAGGTAATCCGCAGCGGGCCATACCGGCTCGGATTCTGTCTATCTATCGATACGCGTCTACGCCGATGGCGAGAGCTCGAGCAAGAGCGTTCCGTAACCGACAGTCGTGCCATGCGCGACGGGTATCCGCGTGACCACTCCATCCACGGGCGCGACCACCGGAACGTACAGTTGCGCAATCTGCAGCAGGCCGACGATGTCGCCCACTTTGACGTGCGCGCCTGCGTCGGCCATCGGTGTCGAACGCGCCGGATGCGTGGTCAGAAAGATGCCAGCCGACTTCGCGGCGACGCTGACGGCCTGCTCGTTCAGAAATGTTCCCGGCGCGCCCGCTCGTCCAGCGCAAGGCGCAGGCAGGGACGCCTGCTCCAACGTCAAACGAACCGTCGCCCCGGGCTTGCTGATTTCGATGAACTCGATATCGACCGCTGCCAGCCACGACGTGATTTGCCGAAGCTCGCCGATATCCACTTCGATTTTTCGTGTCATGTTTCAGTGTCGGGAAGGACGAAACAGCGCAACGAGATTGCGCACCTTGACGAGATAGCTGTCCAGTTCTTCCAGCGCGGTGACGGCTTCCGTATATGTCGTCTGAACAAAGCGAACCTTCGTACCAATGCGTGCCTGCGCAAGACGCCACAAATCCGCTTCAATCACGGTGCCGATCTTCGGATAGCCGCCCGACGGCTGCGCATCCCGAAGCTGAATGATCGGCTGTCCGCTATGCGGCACCTGGATCACACCCGGCACGATCCCATGCGAGCGCTTTTCGATCGTATGCGTCGCGATCAAAGTCGGACCGGCGAGGCGATATCCGTATCGATCGCTCTGCGGCGTGACTTTCCACCCTTCGCGCCAGAACGCGTCAAGCGATTCCGGCTGGTAGCAGTCGTACTCCGCGGCGGGCAGCACGCGCACCACGGTTTCGCCTGCGTCGGCTGCGGGCAGGGATAACGGAGCCGGCAACGAGTACTCGGGCGGCACAGTGCCGAAACCCGCGGCGTTCATGGGATCTTGCGGCGCGGCCGGGTCGGCCTGTTCGACCGCCCCCACTGCCTTCACCACATCGCCTTTCTGCAATTGACGACCGTTGTAGCCGCCAAACTGGCCGCGCAATTGCGTGCTGCGCGAACCGAGCACCACCGGTACGTCGACGCCACCCGCAAGCGACAGATAACAGCGCGTGCCGCTGGTCGGCACGCCGATCGTCAGCACGTCGCCCTGTTTCGCTTGCACGGTCCACCACGGCAGCAGGGGCCGGTCGCCCAGCCGCACCGAACAATCCGCGCCGGTGATGGCGAACGCAATATCTTCAAGGAAGCGGATGCGGAAGGGAAACATCGGAATTTCGATGCCGGCCGCGTCGTCCGGATTACCGAGCAACAGATTGCCGACCGCGAGCGCCAACCGGTCCATCGCGCCGGCCGTTCCGACGCCGTAGCGCAGATAGCCTTCACGCCCCTGGTCCTGCACCGTCGCGAGCGCGGACGAAGACAATATCTCGATCATGGAACAATCCTCTCGACGCGAAAGCGGATCATGTCGCCAGGTGCGAGCGTCGCCGGGTTATCACGCGTGGGGTCGAAGAACGACATCGACGTATGACCGATTGTGTTCCAGCCGCTCGGTCCCGTCGAAGCCGAGACACCGGTCTGCACCCCGCCGATCGACACCGCGCCGCCAGGCAGTCCCAGCACCGGCACCTTGCGCCGCGGCGTGGCGATACGCGGGTCCATGCCGCCCAGATAGCAGTAACCCGGATGGCTGCCGAGCGCATAGACCGTGTAGAGCGGCGCGCAATGCAATTGCACGACTTCATCGACAGACAACCCGGTGTGATTCACCACGTCCTGCAGATGCGGCCCGAATTCGCCGCCGTATTCCACCGGCAACTCCAACACCTTCCCTTCGATCTGCAACTCGCTCGCCGCGGCCCAGGCATTGAGCAAGGCAGCGCCGAGCGAGTCCGGATCCGCGGGCGGCGTGGAAAACGTCAGCATCAGATTGGTCACGCCCGGCACCGCTTCACGCACGCCTGGCCATGATTCGACCTCGCGGGCGAGCGTCCAGATGCGGCGCTGCGTACGCAGATCGAGTGCGCCCGGTGCTTCGAACAGCATGGCCGTCGTACCCAGCATGCTGATGCAAAGCGGCTGCTCCGATTCATCCTGTTTCATTGCAAGGGCAGTCCTCTGTAAATCCGGTCGTAGCCGTTCGACTACGTCCGCGATCGACGCATGTTCAACGGTCAGCGTCATGTCTGTTTCCTCTTTGCGAGCCAACGCTCCAGATGATGAATATCGACCCCACCCTCACCGAATCCTTCGTCCTCGAGCATGGCTTGATGCAATGGCACGTTGGTGCGAATGCCTTCGACGCGCATCTCGGAGAGCGCAATGCGCATGCGCGCCAACGCCTCTTCACGGGTTGCGCCGTGGGTGATCACCTTGGCAATCAGCGAGTCGTAATACGGCGGCACGACAGCGCCGCTGCTCATATGCGAGTCCACCCGTACACCGTTGCCGCCCGGTAGTTCCCAAACGGAAATCTTCCCCGGACAAGGGACGAATGTGAACGGATCCTCAGCGTTGATCCGGCATTCCAGCGAATGGCCTAGCGTGCGGATGTCCGATTGACGCATCGTCAGCGCATGGCCTTGAGCGATGCGAATCTGCTCGCGCACGATGTCGACGCCCGACGTCATTTCCGTCACGGGATGCTCGACCTGCAGCCGCGTGTTCATTTCGATGAAGTAGAACTGACCATTCTCGAACAGGAATTCGAAGGTGCCCGCGCCGCGGTAATTCGTCTGCCGGCAGGCCTCCACACAGCGCTCGCCCACTTGCCGGATCAGTTCCGGGTCGATGCCGGGTGCGGGCGCCTCTTCCAGCACCTTCTGATGGCGCCGTTGCAGCGAACAATCGCGCGAGCCGAGCCACAGGGCATTGCCGTGGGTATCGCACAAGACCTGAATTTCGACGTGACGCGGATGCTCGAGAAACTTCTCGACATAGAGCTCGGGCTTGCCGAAGGCGCGGCGTGCTTCCTCGCGCGTCACCGACACCGCCTCGAGCAACTGCTCGGGGCCCGGCACGACTCGCATGCCTCGCCCGCCGCCGCCGCCCGCCGCCTTGACGATCACCGGATAGCCGATCTCCTGCGCGGCCCGCAGGATCTCCGCGGGTTCGTCCGGCAGACCGCCGTCCGGGCCCGGGACACAGGGCACGCCGGCCTCGCGCATGGCCCGTTTCGCGGCGACCTTGTCGCCCATCGTTCGGATGGAATCGGGTTCGGGGCCGATGAAGGCCATGCCGGCTGCCTCGACCTGCGCCGCAAAATCCGCGTTTTCCGACAGGAAGCCATAACCGGGATGAATCGCCTGCGCACCGCTCACGTGCGCCGCGAACAGGATCGCGGCCCGGTTCAGATAACTCTGCCCCGGTGCGGCGGGACCGATGCACAGCGCCTCGTCGGCGAGCCGCACATACCGCGCATCGGCGTCGGCCTCGGAATGGACCACGACGGTTTTAAGACCTAGTTCACGGCAGGCGCGCTGGATTCGAAGCGCGATCTCGCCGCGGTTGGCAATCAGTACCTTGTTGAACATGGTCGATCAGCCGATCCGAAACAGCGGCTGCCCGGATTCCACTTCGCTGCCCGGAGCCACAAAAATCTCCAGAACAGCGCCGCTGAGTTCGGACTCGATCGCGTTGAACATCTTCATTGCTTCGATCGTGCAGAGCACCTGCCCTTCTGCGATCGTGTCACCGAGGTTCACGAATGGCGCCTCACCCGGTGCCGGTGTCAGATGAACGACGCCGAACATGGGCGCACAAACGAGTTGCGGTGCACTCGCGGTTGCAGGGGCTGCGCGGGGCGTGTCGACTGATTGCTCCGGCTCGGCGAGCGGCGATTGAGCCCCTGGAGCCTCTCGTGCATCCGGGACAGACTTCGTGGTTACACGTTCATCGCTCGATGCCACATCGGCCCGCCTGCCGCGCCGTTTCGCCTTTACAAGCTTGACCCGTTCTTCGCCCTCGATGACTTCGAGCTTGGCTAGCGGAGATTCCGCCAGCAGGTCGATCAGCGCCTTAATCTTCTGGAGATCCATCTTTGAGTCCGTGGCCGGTTGGACGCGCGCCGGTCGACTGGCGTGCGCGAAGCACCGCTGGGGCTGTACGGCAACCAGATTCGATCCCGGTTGCCTCGCCCGCGTGACGGCTAGCCTTGTCGCTCCGGCTCACTGCGAACCGGGCGATCGACGATGGACTCAATGTATCCGGCGCATAAAAATTGCGCCAAGACGGTTTGGCTTTGTAGCGATAAGGCGCGCTTATGTATCGGCGCCGGACTCGAAGCGCACGTCGAGCGCAAGGTCGCCTGCCAGTTCCAGCAGGATGTCCTTGACGGCCGCGGCGGGCTCGGAAAGAGGCAAGTGGTCGGACAGACAGACCGAAAGAGGAATCTTGATGACGGGTGAAACGATACGACACTGCACGATATCGCCCGCTGCCGCGACCACCCGTGCGGTTGAATCCGGCAGGATGGTCGCGCCAATCCCCGCGCTCACCGCCGCCGACAACGTCGACGCGGATTCGATTTCGGCCACGACCTTGGGGATCATCTGCACGCGCGCGAATCCTTCGTCGACGTACTTGCGCAGATAGTTGTACGGACGCGGCAGCAGCAAAGGCACGTCGCGCAATTCAGTCACGCCGATCTGCTCCTGCGTGATCCCCATGCTGCGCGGGGCGACAAGGAACAGTTCCTCGTTCATCAGAAGCTGGAACGACAGGCCGTGCACGGGCTTATCGCCATACAGCACGGCCATGTCCATTCGCCCGTTCATGATCAGCTCGCTCAACGTCGTGCCGAAATTCTCGTTGATGTAGAGAAGGATGTCCGGATGCCGGGCACGCACGGTGCGCAACAGCGGCAGCGACAGCGCCGACGCGCCGGTGCCGGGCGCCAGTCCCACCGAGACCTGGCCCGACAGCGTCTGGCCGGCGCTCTTGACGTCGGCCTGAGCCTGTTCGTACTGGCGCAGGATCAGTTGGGCGTGGCGATACAGCGTCGCGCCCGCCTCGGTGGCCGTGACGCCCCGCTTGGTGCGCACGAGCAATTGTTGCTGGAACTCGTCTTCGAGCGTAATCAACTGCTGGCTCAGCGCCGGCTGGGCGATATGAAGCACTTCGGCGGCCTGCGTCAGGCTGCCGATGTCGACGATCTTCACGAAGTACTTCAAACGCCGCAGGTTCACGGTAGTCGCGTCTCAACATTAAGGGATGGCAACAATGATAGGGCAAGCGCCGCCCGCCGCACAGTGCTTAAAAAAACCCTCTCTCGCACCGTGGCAACGCGAAAAAACGGCGGGTCAGCGTATTCCCTCATGGACCTCGGTCAGCGAAACCGAACGCCCACGCGTGCTGCCACGTCATAAGTGGATGTTATTGCACCAGCGGAAAGTCATCTTGGCTTGAACTTTTTCGCGCGCTTAATGTGAAGGCTCGTCAAATGCCGTTGAGGAGTCAGTGTGAGTGCATCGCGCATCGCCGCCCGCGTCCAGCGAATCAAACCTTCGCCGAGCAGTGCCGCGGCCGACCGGGCTGCGGAACTGCGGCGGCAGGGAAAAACCATCGTCAACCTTGTGGTCGGCGAACCCGATTTCGACACGCCCGCGCATATTCGCCAGGCCGCTTTCGAAGCGATGGAGCGTGGCGAAACACGCTATACGCAAACGGCGGGCACGCTGGCGCTGCGCGCCGCGATCGCGGCGAAACTGCAACGCGAGAACGGTCTTTCGTACGATCCCAAACACATCATCGTGACGTGCGGCGCCAAGCACGCGATCTTCAACGCGCTCGCCATTACTGTGGAAGCAGGCGATGAAGTCCTGATTCCCGCCCCGTACTGGGTGTCCTACCCGGACATGGCGCTCGCC
>DASPZL010000343.1:0-15273 GCA_035636295.1 Paraburkholderia sp. | reverse complement strand
GGCGAGCGCTCGCTGATAAAAATTCTCGACCGGTGTGAGCGCCGGCTGGTCGCCCAGCAACACATCGAGAAATTCCAGACGTCTCACGTGCCGGCCGAGCACCAGCAGGCACAAGGTCAGCGGCGTCGACAGGATGAGCCCGATCGGCCCCCATATCCAGCTCCAGAAAATCGCGGCGACCACTACCGAGAACGGCGAGAGCCCGGTGCTGCGTCCGTAGAGCAGCGGCTCGACCACCTGCCCCACCACCAGTTCCACGGTGACGAACAGGGTGATCGACCAGATCGCCATCGACCATCCCGGACTCACGGCGGCGGCGAGCGCCGTGGCCAGCGCGGCGGCTATCCAGATGCCGACGTAAGGCACGAGCCGCAGCAACGCCGCGAGAATGCCCCACAGGATCGGACTCGGCACGCCGATAAGAAACAGCCCCCCGCCGATCGCCACCCCGAGGCCCGCGTTCAGACCGAGTTGCGAAACGAAGTAGCGGCTCAAGCGACGCGCGGCTTCGTCCATCACCGTGGTCGTGCGGTGCAGGTCGCGCGAACCGAACAGACGGATCGCGCGGTCGCGCAGATCGTCGCGTTGCAGCAGGATCACCACCGTCACGACGAACACGATAAACGCCGTTTCGAGCGGACTGATCGCCGGCGACAACACGCGCCGCGCGAGTTCGAACGGCGTGGGCACCGGCTCGCGCACCTCGACGGGCACGGCGGCGCTCGCAGCGCCGCTCGCCGGGGAAGTGGCAGTGCGCGGCGCCTGCGGTTGCGGCGGTTCAACCGTGGCGCGTTGCAGCGCCTGCCCCGCCACGCCGGCGAGATGGCTCAGCTTGCCGACGGTCAGCTTGTGCGCGGCTTCCAGCTTGCGCTCGACGGTCACCTGATAGCGCGGCATGCCGGCGGCAAGGTCGGTCAGTTGCGTGGCGATCACCGCGCCGAGCATTCCGATCACCGACACGGAAATCATCACCGCGGCAAACACCGAAGCGACATGGCCCAGCCTCAAACGGACAAGCGACCGGGCAAGCGGCGCGACGAGAAAACTCAGCAGAATGGCGAGCGTTATCGGGATCAGCACGGCCCGCGCAAAGTACAGGCAGGCGATCACCGTCACGCCCATGGCGAGCGCGATCAAGCCTTCGATACCGAAGGCGGCGGGCGGAGCCTGAATGCGGGCGGCGGGTCTCGGGCCAGGCTGGTCGGAAGGTTCCTTCACTTCGTTGTTCCGCGCTTGGTTGCGTCGTTTCATTCAATGGTGCGAGCGCTGCGGCGCAGCGACTTCGCATCGATCCCGCGTTCTACTTTTTAGGCTCTTCGGCGATGGGCCCGCTTTCGATCGGCGGCGCTTCCTTTTCGATTTCAGCGCGTGCCTGTTCCCAATACTCGTCGGGTGTGCCCTTCGGTTCGTCGGCGTGCTCCCACAGATAGTAGGCGCGCGTGCGAATCTGTTCCTCTTGCGAGGCTTGTTCCGGTTCCTGTTCCATTTGATCACCTCGGTTAGGACGTGGCGACGGGCGGCATCGGCTGGCACCGCGCACGTGCCGCGCAAGGCGGGTTCGCGCGCGGGCATCCGCAATGGAGCAAGCGTTATACCTGGCGCCGGCGTCTCGCGTTTTCAGCCGGTTTCAGCCGGTTTCAGCCGGTTTCAGCCGGTTGTCGCGTCAATCCGTCAAGCGTTCGCGGGACGTTCGCTTTCGTCAGTGGTGAGCTGTTCTTCCAGACGGTCGAACACGCGTTGAGTCGCGCGGCTCGGGGCCTCGAGCGCGAACAGCAGCAGCGAGCGGCTCGTCACCTGATACGCGTCGCCTGCGCTGAACTGCGGCAACTCCGCCCGCACCGGCATGTTGGTATCGAGCAGGCAAGTCCACTGGTCGCCCTCGGGGATCTCGGGCAGCGTGAAATTGACGACGTCGTGATGCGCGTTGAGGACCAGCAGCAAGGTCGCGTCGGACGCGGGACGGCGAATGCCGCTCGCCTGCGCGCGGCCGTCGATCACGAGGCCGAAGCAGCGCATCGCCGGATCGTCCCATTGCTCTGAAGTGAGATCGGCGCCGTCGGGCGAGAGCCAGCGCGCGTCGGTCACGTCCAGCGCCTCGTTGTATTCGCCGGTGAGAAAGCGCCCGCGCCGCAGCACCGGCAAACGGTGGCGCAACGTGGTGAGATTCTTGACGAACTCGGTGAGCGCGCGGCCGTCGTCGTCGATTCCCTCCCAATCCACCCAGCTGATTTCGTTGTCCTGGCAATACGCGTTGTTATTGCCCTTCTGCGTGCGGCCGAATTCATCGCCGGCGAGAATCATCGGCGTGCCTTGCGAGAGCAGCAGCGTGGCGAGCAGATTGCGTTTCTGGCGCTCGCGCTGCTGGCGGATCTCCGGATCGTCGGTCGGACCCTCGACATCCATGTTCCACGACTTGTTGTCCGAGTGGCCGTCCTTGTTGTCCTCGCCATTGGCCTCGTTGTGCTTGTCGTTGTACGAGACGAGATCGTTGAGCGTGAAGCCGTCGTGCGCGGCGATGAAGTTCACGCTGGCCCAGGGGCGGCGGCCGCGATGATTGAACTTGTCGCCCGAACCGGTGAGGCGTTTCGCGAGATCGGCGACCTTGCCTTCGTCGCCCTTCCAGTATTCGCGCACGGTGTCGCGAAAGCGGTCGTTCCATTCGGCCCAGCCCGGCGGAAAACCGCCCACCTGATAGCCGCCCGGCCCGCAGTCCCACGGCTCGGCAACGAGGCGCACGCTCGAGAGAACCGGGTCCTGGCGGCAACTGTCGAGAAAGCCCCCGCCTTCGTCGAAACCATGCGGCTCACGGCCGAGAATCGTCGCGAGGTCGAAACGGAAACCGTCCACTTTCATTTCCGTCACCCAGTAGCGCAGGCTGTCGGTCACCATTTGCAGCACGCGCGGATGCGACAGGTTCAGCGTATTGCCGGTGCCGGTATCGTTGATGTAATAGCGCGGCTCGTCGGGCATCAGCCGATAGTAGGAAGCGTTGTCGATGCCTTTGAAGGAAATCGTCGGGCCGCGCTCGTTGCCTTCGGCGGTGTGGTTGTAGACCACGTCGAGAATGACTTCGAGATTGGCGTTATGAAAGCGGTCCACCATCTCCTTGAATTCGCCGACCGAATCGATGGATGAAGCAAAGAAGCGCGGATCGGCAGCGAAGAAACCGATGGTGTTGTAGCCCCAGTAGTTGGTAAGGCCTTTTTCGAGCAGATAGCTGTCGTTGACGAAAGTCTGGATCGGCATCAGTTCGACTGACGTGACGCCGAGGCTCTTGATGTAGTCGACCACCGCCTGCTGCCCGAGCCCGGCAAAGGTGCCGCGCAAATTCTCGGGTACTTCGGGATGACGCCGGGTAAAACCGCGCACGTGGGTTTCATAGAAGATCACCCGCTCCCACGGCAACGCACTGCGTTCGGGATGGCTCCACGAAAAATTGGCGTCGACCACCTTGCACTTCGGCACGAAGGACGCGCTGTCGCGTTCGTCGAACGAGAGGTCGCCTTCTTCCGAATCGAGCGTATAGCCGAAAATTTCCGGCGCCCATTTGAGCTCGCCGATGTGCGCTTTCGCGTACGGGTCGAGCAGAAGTTTGTTCGGGTTGAAACGATGTCCCTGTTCGGGTTCGTACGGGCCATGCACCCGATAACCGTAGACCGCGCCCGGTTTGAGGTTCGGCACGAACACATGCCAGACCTCGTCGGTATATTCCGGCAGCTCGATGCGCTCGATTTCGTTCTCGCCGGTTTCATCGAACAGACACAGTTCGACTTTCGTTGCATGCGCTGAGAACAGCGCGAAGTTGACACCACTTCCGTTCCACGTCGCACCGAGCGGGAAAGGCGTGCCTTCCGCGATACGCGTGGAGTAGCTGGTCTGGGATGACATAGGAGTTCCTGTGGGAAGCAAGGGCGCGGACGCGTGTTCCAGTGTATGGCGAAACAGCAAGCCCGCTGAGATAGCAAGTTACGGACCTGACCTGGTGGCTGTGCCGTTCAACGATTTGCAGATCAACAATCGCCGCATCGTGCTGCCCGAAGCGACTAAAAAATCGCTGGAAGCGCTGCCCGAATTCAAGTACGCGCCCGATTGAACAAACCAACGTACTTGCAGCCGGTTAACCTCACAGGCACGCGTGATGCGCCATTTCTCATAGGGAGGTTTGCGGGCCTCGCTCGCAAGCAACCCCACGCGTGGCACGGTAGTGCGAGAACACGGCTTGCCACGCGCATCACACTCCACTCGTTCAGGAGGTATCCATGCATCACGTCCACGAAATCATGTCGCGCGACGTCGTCAATGTGACACCCAACGACACCATTCAGCACGCGGCCGAATTGATGCGGCGCTACGACGTCGGATCGTTACCGGTGTGCGAGAACCACCGACTGATCGGCATGGTCACCGATCGCGATCTCGCGGTGCGCGCGTTGTCCGCCGGCCGCTCGGCGGACACGCCCGTACGCGAAGTCGCAAGCACGGATGTGCAATGGTGTTTCGACGATGACGACGTCGACGCCGTCCAGCAACGCATGGCCGCCGCGCAACTGCGCCGCATGCCGGTGGTCGATCACGAGAAGCACCTGGTCGGCGCGCTGTCGCTCGGCGACATCGCCACGCGGGCCGATAACGCGTCGCGCGACGAGGTCGCCAACACGCTCGAGGGCGTTTCGCAACCCCGCATGCACTGAGAAGGAGAGACACATGGCACAGCATCCCAGCCACTCGCAGGACCATCGACACCCCGGCCAGCCGAACCCGGCCGACGTGCAAAAGGCGCTCCACGGCGTGAACTATCCGACGACTCGCGAAAAACTGGTGAAAACCGCGCGCAGCAACGGCGCGAACCAGGACATCGTCGATCTCGTGGGCGAGTTGCCGGATAAGAACTACGACAGCCCCGCTGCCGTCTCCAAGCAACTCTCACGCACGCAGTAGGCAGAACTGAACTGCGCCAAGGTGACAGGCGGAACCGGCGCATCGTCATGCGGCGATACGCCGGTGAAATTCTGAGTCGCGCCCTTGGTGGTCGCATAGGCGATCAAGCCGGGATTCGGATGACGTTGCGCACACTTTACGGCGGCCCGGCCGCATGCAGCGCCGCAGCCGATTCAAGCACGCGCAGCAGACGCTCCGGCGTCAACGGCTTCGCGCAGTGCGCGTCGAAACCCGCGGCGCGGGCGCGCGCCCGGTCGTCGCTCGAGGCGAAAGCGGTACACGCCACGAGCAGCATATGAGCGGTCGACGGATCGGCCCTCAGGCGGCGCGCCAGTTCGAGCCCGTCCAGACGCGGCATCTTGATGTCCAGCACCACCGCGAACGGCTGCCATTCGCAGGCCAGCTCGCATACGGCGAGCGGATCCTCGAGCGCGCGGCACTCGAAACCGTCGGCGTTGAGCAGCATCTGCAACGCGTCGGCCGCTTCGCGGTAGTCGTCCACCACCAGCACGCGCCTGTGCGATGCCATCGCGTACTGAATAGGCCGCCAGACCACGACGTCGTCGCTGCTGTCCATTCCTCGGTCGAGCGTCACCATCGTCTCCCTGTGCTTTTTCTTGCGCCACTCTCAGCAACTGCGCCATCCGCGCAAGATTCGCTCCCGCGATGCAGCGAAAACGGGCCGCTCACGAGGCAATGGCGTTGGATTGAACCGCGCGGCCAATCGGTACGGGACCGCACAAGGCTCGCGACACCACCATAGCGCAATGCGGGGAACGGCGTTTGCTATTTTGCGCATGTCGATCCATCGCCGGCAGGCACCGGATCTCACATCGGAACGCTTATGAAACGCACATCGATCGTGCACGCCGCCCTTGCCGCGTGCATCGCGCAATCCTTTGTTCTCGCCGTCCCGGCCCACGCGCAAACTGAAGCCGCGTCGACGGATCTGGCGAAGAAGAAGAACGTCACGGCGCCGTAAGACGCGCGACGCCGGCGCCATTGATCGCGCCGGCGTCTTTCGAACGCATCCAACGTCATCATGCCAACTTCAAAATCTCGGCGATCCCGCCCCGCCGACGCATCTGCCGATGCATCCGGCAATGCGGACGTGCAACCGGATCAGCAACCCACGTCGCTCGACGCGTGCCGCCGCTGCGCGCTATGGAAAGACGCAACGCAAGCAGTGCCCGGCGCGGGCCCGAAACATGCGCCGATCATCCTGGTCGGCGAACAACCCGGCGACAAGGAAGATCTGGCGGGCAAGCCGTTCGTCGGTCCGGCGGGCGCGCTGCTCGATAACGCGCTCGAGCAAGCCGGCGTCGCGCGACACGACGTTTATGTGACCAATGCGGTCAAGCATTTCAAATGGACACCGCGCGGCAAGCGGCGCATGCATAAAACGCCGGGCCAGCGCGAAATCGAGGCCTGCGGTTACTGGCTCGAAAAAGAATTGCAGTCCACCGGCGCCTGCGTAATCGTGGCGCTGGGCGTCACCGCGTTGAAGGCCGTGCTGGAGGACAAGAACGTCCGCATGCAGGACGTGCTCGGCCGGGCGATCAAACATGGCGAACACATGGTGGTGGCGACGTATCATCCTTCGTTTGCGTTGCGCGCCCCGGATCCGGAAACGCGCGAGCGCGCCTTCGCGGCGATTGTCGACGCGTTGCGGCAAGCGGGCAAGCTGGTGTGAGAAGCGGTGCTTGCCGCTTATCCCGCGCGATCGTCGATAAAGCCCTTCAGCGTCGCCAACGTGTCGGCATCCTCAATATGCTTGTCGGTGCGCCAGCGCAGCATGCGCGGAAAGCGCACCGACACGCCCGATTTGTGGCGCGGGCTCGCCTGAATGCCCTCGAAGCCGATTTCGAACACGAGCGTGGGTGTCACGCTGCGCACCGGGCCGAACTTCTCGACCGTGGTCTTGCGCACGATCGCATCCACCTGCCGCATTTCGTCGTCGGTGAGACCGGAATAGGCCTTCGCGAACGGCACGAGGGTACGCACGCCGTCCGCTTCGTCCCACACCGCGAAGGTGAAGTCGGTATAGAGACTCGCGCGGCGGCCATGACCGCGCTGCGCGTAGACCAGCACGGCGTCCACCGCATACGGATCGATCTTCCATTTCCACCACGTGCCGGAGGCTTTCGTGCGACCCACGCCATACATCGAATCGCGCGCCTTGACCATCAGCCCTTCCACGCCGCGCGCCCGGCTCTCGTCACGCAGCGCCGCGAGCGTCCGCCAATCGGGCGCGCAAACCAGCGGCGACACGCGCAGCAGATCGCGCGCGAAGGTACCGTCGACGGAAGCGGCCAGCGCATCGAGTCGCGCGCGCCGCTCCGCGAGCGGCGTCATGCGCAGATCCTCGCCATGCGCTTCGAGCAGATCGTAGGCGAGCAGCGTGGCCGGTGAATCGGCGAGCACTTTTTTCGTCAGCGTCTTACGGGCGATGCGTGGTTGCAGACGCGCAAACGGCAAGGGCGCCGTCGCGCCGGGCTCCCACGCGAGAATCTCGCCGTCGATCACGAAGCCGTCGGGCAACGCGTCGCCTAGCGCCGTGACCTCGGGGAAGCGGTCGGTGATCAGATCCTCGCCGCGCGACCACAACCAGACGCGCCCTCCGCGTTTGACGAGTTGCGCGCGAATGCCGTCCCACTTCCATTCGATCAGCCATCGCGACGGCTCGCCGAGCGTCGCGGGGTCCGTCTGCAACGGATGCGCGAGAAAGAACGGATACGGCAAGCCGAGATCGCCGTGGTGCGCGTCGTCGCTCGGCCGCGCCTCTTCGCCTGCTTCCGGTGCGATCAAACGCAGATAGCGCGCGGCGTCGGGGTTCTGCCGCGAGTCGGTCCAACCGACCATGCGTTGCGCGATGCGTTTATGGTCGACGCCCGCCACTTCGGCGAGCGCCCGCACTACCAGTTGCCGCGCGACGCCGACCCGAAAGCCGCCGCCGATCAGCTTGGTCAGCAGAAACCGGCCGCCCCAGTCGAGCTCGTCCCAGTAACTGAGCAAACGCGTGCGCAATTCTTCGGGCGCGACGCCGCGCAGCGTCAGCACGCGTTGCTCGATCCATTGCGTGAGACCCAGTTCGGAGCTGCGTTGCGCGGGCGGCAGGATATGGGCGATGGTTTCGGCCAGATCGCCGACCGCGTGATACGACTCCTCGAATAGCCATGGCGGCAAGCCGGCGCGCTCGCGGGCGATTTCAGTCAGAAGACGCGTGGGCACCGATTGACGCGGTTTGCCGCCGGCGAGAAAGTACGATGCCCACGCGGCGTCTTCCGGTTCGGCCGCGGAAAAATAGCTGGTGAGCGCTTCGAGTTTGTCGTGCGTCGAGGTGGTCGCGTCGAGCGCGGTATAGAGGGCGGCGAAGCGTTTCATGAGCCGCTCGTTGTGTTGTCGGCCTCGTGTCCGGCTTCAGGATCGGCTGCGCCAGCCGCCTCCTCCTGCGCGGCTCGTGCCGGCGGTGCGCCGCTAGCCGCGACCGTTTCGTCCCCGCCCGCGGCATCGGCCTCCACCGTGTCGTCTCCGTATTGCGTTTCGAACGCGCCCGCCTCGAGGCCCTGCTCGCACAGCCAGCGCACCATCGGCTCGACCGAGCCATGCGTGACGATGACGCGCCCGGCGCCCGTCGCGTGAATCGCGGTTTGCAGGCCGGGCCAATCGGCGTGATCCGACAGCACGAAGCCACGATCGACGCCGCGCCTGCGCCGCGCGCCGCGCAAGCGCATCCAGCCCGACGCGAGCGCGTCGCTATAGTCGCCGAAACGCTTGAGCCACGCGCTGCCTTGCGCGGACGGCGGCGCCACGATCAACGCCTGCCTGAAAACCGCTCTGTCCTTCACCGGTATTTCACTGACGAGGCGCACCGGCGGCAAACGTACGCCCGCCTCGCGATACGCGCGATTGAGCGGCTCGACGGCGCCGTGACAGAAAATCGGTCCGATCGCCGTGTCGACGCTCGCCAGCACGCGCTGCGCCTTGCCGAACGAATAGCAGAACAGCACCGACGCGCGTCCTTCCGACGCGTTATGACGCCACCATGAATCGACGCCGTCGAACACGGTTTGCGGCGCGTCCCAGCGGTAGATCGGCAAACCGAACGTCGACTCGGTGATGAAGGTCTCGCAGCGCACCGGCTCGAACGCATCGCAAGTCGGATCGGGGTCGAGCTTGTAGTCGCCCGATGCGACCCACACGCGGCCCTTGTACTCCATCCTGAGTTGCGACGAACCCAGCACATGTCCCGCCGGATGAAGCGACACGATCGTTCCGTCGATGTCGAGCCGCTCGCCATACACGAGTGTTTGCAGCGCGATGCCGGGCAAGCGCGAAAGCAGCACGTTCGCGCCCGCTTGCGAGGCGAGGTAGTGACGGTGCCCGAAGCGCGCGTGATCGGAATGGGCATGTGTAATCACCGCCCGATCGACCGGCCGCCATGGATCGATATAGAAGTCGCCGGACGGGCAATATAAACCTTCCGGCCGGGCGACCACGAGGTCCGGATCGTGCGGGTTGTCCGGCTTATCAGACGCGTTGTTCAATTGTGATTCCGACAGACCGTAGGCAACGTTGATATAAGGCGAAGCAAATCGCATTCCCGCGGCTCGTGCCACCGGCGTGCCGCGTGAGTGAAGGTTCCCCGGTTCCCCATGCAGTATGGCTGCGTTCTTGCTTACAGTACGAACAAGCGCGCCGGCTCCGGCTGCATTTTCAGCGGACTCCGCGACGCGCGCCGTGAGAGATCATGCGAACCATCATCGACGAACACGCGTTGTATGTGGCGAAACATCCCGGCACATTTTTGCTGCAGACGCTGAAGGCATTCCGCGCGAATCAGGGCTTGCTGCTCGCGGGCGCGGTGGCGTATTACGCGCTTTTGTCGATCGTCCCGCTGATGATCCTGATCGTGATCGCGTTGTCGCGCGTGGTGCCGCAGCATGTGTTGCTCACCGCGCTGGGTCATCTTCTGCAATGGCTGGTGCCGGGTCAATCGGGTGCGCTGGTGCGCGAACTTGCCAATTTTCTGGCGCACCGCGAGGTGGTCGGCTGGGTGCTGTTGCTGACGATGATCTTCTTCAGCTCGCTCGCCTTTACGGTTCTGGAAAACGCGATGTCGTTGATTTTCGTGCATCGCGTGGTGATCCGGCGACGGCACTTTCTGCTCTCCGCGCTGCTGCCCTATTGCTACATTCTTTTTCTCGGCGTGGGCTCGCTGATCGTCACGGTCGTGTCGAGCGGGCTGGAGGCGGTTGGGGCCGAAGGGCTCGAGGTGTTCGGCACGCATGTTTCGTTGCAGGGATTCTCGCGCATCACACTGTATCTGCTCGGTCTCGCCGGCGAGATTTTCGTGCTGACGTCGATATACATGGTGATGCCGGTCGGGCGGCCCTCGCTCAAGCATGCGCTGCTTGGCGGGATTGTCGCCGCCGTATTGTGGGAAGTTACCCGGCATGTCCTGGTGTGGTACTTTGCGACCCTCTCGCAGGTCAGCCTGGTTTATGGCTCGCTCACCATGGCTATCGTCATTCTGTTCAGCCTCGAATGGCTGGCCACGTTGCTGCTGTTCGGCGCGCAGGTGATTTCGCAATACGAACGGTTCGGACTCGAACCGCCCGACGCGCCGCAGCCGCGGATCAAGACAGGCTGAGTTTTGGGCCAGAGGAAATGGAACCGCGTCTGAAACCGCATCTGGAACAAACGCGCACGGCGGGCGTCGAAGCAATCCTGGCCTCCGGCACACGACCTCCACCGTGTACCTCACATCCGGCGAACGTCGCGTCGCGGCAAGACTGCGGTAACATTCCGCAGATGCCGGGCCTCGTGTATTCGCCACATCATTCCCGGCACGCCTCAGGACCCACAATGAGCATCACGCAGCGCAACGACATACAGATTTCGGGCAGTGGCAAGCGGAGCATGGTGCTCGCGCATGGCTTCGGCTGCGACCAGAGCATGTGGCGCTTCCTCGCGCCTTCGTTTCAGGGCGAATACAGAACCGTGCTGTTCGAGTAACGCGATGCAAAGCATGGACCCCCTGCCGTCTGCCGAAGCGCTGTTCGAGCACGCCGCCTGCGGCCTGCTCGTTACCGATCCCGACGGCCTCATCCTGCGCGTGAATGCCACATTCTGCGACTGGCTGGGCTATAGCGCCGGGCAACTCGCCGGAACGAAATGCATCGAGGACCTGCTGAGCACCGGCGGCAAGGTGTTCTATCACACGCATTGGGCGCCGCTTCTGCACATGCAGGGTTCGGTAGCCGAGATCAAGCTGAACATGATGCATCGCGACGGCCATACGGTGCCGATGCTGCTCAACGCGGTGCGCCGCCGTCATGGCGACGTCAGCTACCTCGAAGTGGCGATGCTGGTCGTCGCGGATCGCCACAAGTACGAGCAGGAATTGCTGCTGGCGCGCCGCAACGCGGAGGCGTCCGTGGCCGCGCATCAACTCGCGCAGAAGGAGTTGCAGGAAAGCCGCGACGTGCTGAGTCTCGCGATGCGGGGCGCGCGCATGGGCGCGTGGTCGCACGAGCCGAAGTCGGGCAAGTTCTGGTGGAGCCGCGAACTGGAAGCGCTCGCGGGTTACGCCGAGGGACGCTTCGCCAACATGCCCGGCGGCTTTTTCGAACTGATTCATCCGGGCGACCTGATCGCGCTGAACGAGGCCGTCGATCATGCGGTGGAAAGCGGCGACGATTACGTCGCGGAATTCCGCTTCCGGCATGCGAGCGGCGACTGGTGCTGGATGGAAGGCCGCGGCCGCGCCACCTACGACGGCAACGGCGAGCCGCTGACCATCTACGGCCTCGGCCTCGACATCACCGAGCGCAAGGAAGCGCAGACCGTGCTGCTGCGCCAGGCGGCGATTTTCGAGCACCTGAGCGACGCGATCATGATCACCGATCTGCGCGGCAATATCACCGATTTCAACGTGGGCGGCGAGCGCATGCTCGGTTATCGCATGGGCGAGATTCTCGGCAAGCCGGTCTCGATGTTCCACCCGCCGGAACACGCGCTGCGCATCCGGCGCGAAGCGCTCGCCGCGCTCGCCGCCGAGGGCACGTGGCGCAGCGAACTGCCCTTCGTGCGGCGCGACGGCACGCGCGGGGTTTGCGAGACCGTCGTCAAACCACTGGCGAACGCGCGTGGCGACGTTTACGGCGCGGTCAGCGTGAATCGTGACATTACCGAACGCAGGCGCGCCGAGCAGCAGCTCAAGCGTCTGAATCTCGAACTCTCGAAAGCCGACCGCCGCAAGGACGAATTTCTCGCCACGCTCGCGCACGAATTGCGCAATCCGCTTGCGCCGATGCGCAACGTGCTCGAGATTTTGCGCCTGAAGGAATTTGCGGATCCGCAACTGAGCTGGTCGCGCGACGTGTTCGACCGGCAACTGCAGCACATGACGCATCTGGTCGACGATCTGCTGGAAGTCTCGCGCATCACGCAGGGCAAGCTCGAGTTGCGCAAGCAGCGGCTCGAACTGGCGCGCTCGATGCAATCGGCCATGGAAGCGGCGCGGCCGACCGTGCAAGCCTCGTCGCATCATCTGAGCGTGACGCTGCCGCGCGAACCGCTTTATCTCGACGCCGATCCCACGCGCCTTTCGCAGATGATTCTGAATCTGCTGAACAACGCCGCCAAATACACGCCGCCTGGCGGCAGCATCTCGCTCGCCGCGCAACGCGAGGGCGACGAAGCGGTGATCGTCGTGCGCGATTCCGGCATCGGCATTCCCCGCGAGCATCTGGACAGCGTGTTCGAAATGTTCTCGCAACTCGCGCCGGCTCTCGATCGCTCGCAAGGCGGCCTCGGCATCGGGCTCGCGCTGGTGCGCGGCCTCGCGGAACTGCACGGCGGCACGGTCGCGGCATTCAGCGGCGGACCCGGCACCGGCAGCGAGTTCGTGATCCGCCTGCCGCTTTCGCACAAGCCGGCGGCGGAAGACGGCACGCCGCTCGAGACGCCGCGGGCGGCCACGCTGCGTGTAGTGATCGTCGACGACAACGCGGACGCCGCCGAGAGCCTCGCGATGGTGCTCGAACTCGAGGGCCACGAAGTGCGCACGGCCGGCGACGGCGTTGCCGGTTTGGCCTTGATCGGCGAATTCGCGCCGCAAGCGGTGATTCTGGATATCGGCTTGCCGCTTCTGAACGGCTATGAAGTGGCGCGGCGCATCCGCGACGATCATCAGGAGGCCGGCATTCTGCTGATCGCGGTGACCGGCTGGGGCCAGCAGCAGGACAAGGAGACGGCCGTGGCGGCCGGCTTCGACCATCATTTCACCAAGCCGGTCGACCCGCGCGAGTTGCAGCGCGTGATGACGCGGCAGCAGGCCTGACCGGCCAGAAGCAACCGGCGCCCACGCACTTCTGTTCGCGCATGTCTCGCCTCACGGCCTCACGCAAGCGCCCGGCAATTCGATGACGTGCCTGCCGCGCACGCGGCCCTTTTCAAGGCGCGCGAGCGCCCTACTCCTGGCTGCGCTTCGACTGCACGCGCGCGATCTGCTGCTTCGCCGCCTCGTAGACACGTTCCGGCGTGAAGCCGAATTTCTTCTTCAGATCGGCAAGCGGCGCCGACGCGCCGAACGTATGCATCACCACCTGCGCGCCGAGCCGCCCGACATAACGGTCCCAGCCGAGCGTCGCGGCCTGCTCGACCGCCACACGCGCATCGACGTTGGGCGGCAGCACCGAGTCCCGATACGCCTCGTCCTGACGCTCGAAAATATCCCACGACGGCATCGACACCACGCGCGCCGCGATCCCTTCGCTCTTGAGCTTCTCGTACACGTCGACGCATAGGGAGAGTTCGCTGCCCGTGGCCAGCAGCAGCACCTGCGGCTTCTGACCGTCGGGTGCGTCGGCGAGTACGTACGCGCCCTTGCGCACGCCTTCTGCGGACGCATAGCGGCTGCGGTCCAAGGTCGGCAGCGGCTGACGCGACACGACGATGCACGACGGCCGCCGGGGATGCGAAAGCGCCACGCGCCACGCCTCGGCCACTTCGTTGGCGTCGCCCGGACGCAGCACGGTCAGTCCCGGCACGCCGCGCAGCGACGCGAGCTGCTCGATCGGCTGATGCGTCGGACCGTCCTCGCCGACGCCGATCGAATCGTGCGTGAACACGTAGATCGCCGGCACTTCCATGATCGCCGAGAGGCGGATCGGCGGCTTCATGTAGTCGCTGAAAATCAGGAAGGTCGAACCGAACGGCCGCAGATTCGACACCGCGAGGCCGTTCACCACGGCGCCCATCGCATGTTCGCGAATGCCGAAGTGCAGATTGCGCCCGCCATAGTTGTCGTGCTGAAAGCTGCCCGCGCCTTCGAATTTCAGATTGGTCTTCGTGGATGGCGCGAGATCGGCTGCGCCGCCGATCATCCACGGAACGCGCGCGGCAATCGCGTTGAGCACCTTGCCCGACGATTCGCGCGACGCGACGCCCTTCGGGTCCGCGTCGAACGTGGGAATGTCGCTGTCCCAGCCCGCCGGCAACTCATGCGCTTCCATCTGAGCGAATTCGCGCGACAGGTCCGGATATTTTTTGCTGTACGCGTCGTATCTTGCCTGCCATTCCTCGCGCGCCGCCTTGCCGCGCGCGCCGATGCCCTGCGCGAAACGTTCGTGCACGCCGTCAGGCACGTAGAAGAATTTGTCCTCGGGCCAGCCGTAGAACTTCTTGGCGAGCGCCACTTCTTCCACGCCGAGCGGTTCGCCGTGCGCGGACGCGGTGTCCTGCTTATGCGGCGCGCCCCAGCCGATGATGCTGTGGACCACGATCAGCGTCGGCCTGTCGGTGACGCTTTTCGCTTCCACCAGCGCGGCTTCGAACGCGGCGGCGTCGTTCGCGTCGTTCACATGCAGCGTGTGCCAGTTGTAGCCGCGAAAGCGGCTCTCCACGTCGTCGCTGTAGGCGAGATCGGTGTGGCCTTCGATGGTCACGCGGTTGCTGTCGTAGATCCAGATCAGATTCGACAGCTTCAGATGGCCGGCGAGCGACGCCGCTTCGTGCGAAATGCCTTCCATCATGTCGCCGTCGCCGCACAACGTATAGACGTCGTAATCGAAGAGGGCGAAGCCGGGGCGATTGAAGTGCGCCGCCAGCCAGCGCGACGCGATCGCCATGCCGACGCTGTTGCCGCAACCCTGCCCCAGCGGTCCGGTGGTCGTCTCGACCCCGACGGTCAGGCCATATTCGGGATGGCCGGGACATTTGCTGTCGAGCTGACGAAATTGCTTGATGTCGTCGAGGCTCAATGCCGGGCCGCCCTTGGCTTGCACGCCGGCAAGATGGATCAGGGAATAGAGCAGCATCGAGGCATGC
>DASPZL010000342.1:0-52519 GCA_035636295.1 Paraburkholderia sp. | reverse complement strand
CAGGCCGCCACGCGCTCGACGCGCGCGACGCGTTCGCGGGTGGCCGGAATCAGTTCGCGGCCGTAGTCGATGGCGTCCTCGAGCGGATCGAAGCCGCGCACGAGAAAGGTCGAGACGCCGAGCGCGTAATACTCGGCAAGCGTATCGGCGACCTGTTCCGGCGTGCCGACCAGCGCCGTCGAATTCGAGCGCCCGCCGATTTCCTTCGCGACGCCGGTCCAGAGGCGCTCGTCGACGCGATCCGATTCACCGGATGCCGCGAGCAACCGCTGCGCGCCTTCGCTTTGCGCCGGCCCGCCGACGCCGAGCCCTTGCGCCGCGCGCAACCGCCTGGTTTCCTCGAGGATGTGCCTGGCGCGCTCCCACGCGGCGGTTTCGGTGGCGGCGAGAATCGGCCGGAACGACACCGAGAAGCGCACGTTGCGGCCGTGTTTGGCGGCTTCGCCGCGCACGCGGGCGACCTGTTCACGCACTTGCGCCTTCGATTCGCCCCACAGCGCGTAGACGTCCGCGTGACGGCCGGCGATTTCGAGCGCGGGCGCCGACGCGCCGCCGAAATACACCGGAATATGCGGCTGCTGCACCGGCTTCACTTCGGAGAAGCCTTGTTCGAAGCGGTAGTACTGGCCGTTGTGATCGAAGGGTTTGGTTTCGGTCCAGAGGCGGCGCAGGATGTGCAGGTATTCGTCGGTGCGGGCGTAGCGTTCGTCGTGCGAGAGGAAGTCGCCGTCGCGGCGTTGTTCGGCGTCGTCGCCGCCGGAGATGATGTGCACGGCGAGACGGCCGCCCGAATAGTGGTCGAGCGTTGCCAGTTGACGCGCGGCGAGCGTCGGCGCGACGAAGCCCGGACGGTGGGCCAGCATGAAATGCACCTTGCTCGTGACGCTGGCCGCGTGGGCGACGGTCAGGAGCGCGTCGGGGCTCGTGGAATGATGCGGCACGAGGATGCGGTCGAAACCCGCGGCTTCGTGAGCGCGGGCGAATTGCTCAACGTACCCGATGTCGATCACAGGACCTTGCGGCGCATGGGTTTCAGACACCTTGCGGGTTTGAATCATGCCGATGAATTCGATGGACACGGTGGGTGTCTCCCGGAATGGATTGGTTTGCGCCCGGCGGGGCGGCGGCTGTTTTTGCTGGATGCATTTGCTTTTGTTCAGGGGGTTAAGGTAGCAGCGCTACATGCGGTTGTTAAATATTGATCGGCCATATCTATATCGGGTTTGCATGTAATGGGGTTGGGGGGTTTAGCCTGCGCGGCGCGTTGTGGCCGTGCGGAGCGGATGTATACAAGGCGGAAGAGGGGCAACTGGTGGTTGCGCAGGGCTATTCGTTCGCGAAGGCCCGCGAGCGGCTGAGTGTTGGCGACATGGCCCCGCGACGCTGGGTGGCGCTGAGATGCGCACCAGGCCGGACGCCATGCGATGACGCGCGGATCAAGGCTGACCGCGGACGTAGCCGTGAGCGTGAGGCGCGGGTGGACCGGGCACGCTCGCTGATGCGCGAGGCGCAACCGGGCGTCAGCCGCGCCCCAACATTTCAATCCGCTCCCGCACTTGCGCGACTACCGGCGCCCAGTCGCCGACCCGAGGCTGTCGAAACAGCCCAACGGAATCGTACCAGGCCGTGACCGGCGATACATCGCCCCAGAACCATGCGGATACGTGGTCGATCATCAAGCAGGTCGGCACGCCGAGCGCCCCCGCCAGATGCGCGGGCCCGCTATCGATCGTGACGACCAGATCCAGATTCGCGAGCAACGCCGCGACATCGTCGAAACCCGACTGAAAGTGATGCGTCATGTCGACGACGTCGAGCCCCTTGGCCTGCCACTGCGCGACCGTCTCGCCCCGTCCCGGCGACAACGCAAAATAGCTCACGCCGGGTACGTTCAATAGCGGTTCGAGTTGCCCGGCAGGCACCGAGCGCCGCATGTCGCGAATATGCTCGGGATTGCCGTTCCACACCAGCCCGACCTTTCGCTTGCCTGCTTTGCCGACGGCAAGCGCGTCGATCCGCTCGCGCCACGCCTGGACGAGCGCCGGCTCGGCGCTCAGGTACGGCGCGCCCCACCCGGCCGGGTCGACAATGCCGAGCCGCAGCGGCAAGCTCATCAGCCCGCAGTGGAAATCAGGTCGTGTTTCGAGACTCGTTTCGAGCGGCAAATCGGCAGGCAGTATCCGTTCGAACAAATGCCGCAACGGCCCGTCGTGACCGAAAACGACCCGGCCGCCTTCGCGCCGCGCCCGCTCCGCCAGAAGCGGCAAAAAGCGCACCGCCCAAAGGCAGTCGCCATTGCCTTGCTCGCCATAGACAATCAACGTCTTGCCGGCGAGCGATTCACCCTGCCAATGCGCGCTGATTGCTGCGAGCGCATGCTGCGCGTTGTTGAGATCGTCGGCGAACGCGACGCGTGCTTCGTAATGCGCCCAGCCCTCGGCGAAACGTGCAGAACGAATTTCGAGTTCCGACAGGTCGAACAGCGCATGCGCGTTATTCGGCGAGAGCACCAGCACTTGTCTGAGCAACGCCTCGGCTTCGGAAAAACGCGCCTGTTCCTTCACGCACAGCGCGAGCTTGTGAAGCGCCACTGGATTATCGGGCACGACGCGCACCGCTTCGCGCAGCAGCCGCTCGGCCGTGGCGAAGTCGTCGCGCTGTTGCACGGCGGCCGCGCGCCAGATCAGCGCGTTGGCGTTTTCGGCGTTTTGCGAGAGCAGCAGTCCGGCGGCGGAGTCGACGAGCCGCCAGTCGCGCACGATGAACGCCGTCTGCGCAATCGTGTGAAGCAGCGTGGCTTCGCAGGAAGGATCAAGCTGGTAGGCGCGCACCAGGGCGGCAAGCGCCTCGCGCTGACCCGCTTTGTCGCGACCGGCGTGTTGCAGCAGCATCTGGCCCAACGCGAGCCAGTCGGCGGCGCCGGCATCCGGCGCGGCGGCACGCGCATGCAGGCCCGCGAGTTGGCTATTGGCGGGCTCGGGGTTCTGATCGTTCATTGAGAAGGCGCTGCGCGTAATACGAATATGAAGGCGCTCGAGGAACGCCGGTTACGGCGCACTCGCCGCGATCTTCGGCGTGCTGACAGCAACATCGCCGCATTGCGCGCGGTGGCGCAGCGCGTGGTCGATCAGCACGAGCGCGAGCATCGATTCAGCGATCGGCGTGGCCCGGATGCCGACACACGGATCATGCCGCCCGAACGTTTCGACGATCACCGGCTGCCCCGCCTTGTCGATCGAGCGGCGCGGCGTGCGAATGCTCGACGTCGGCTTGATCGCGATCGACACCGTAATGTCCTGCCCCGTCGAAATGCCGCCGAGCACGCCGCCCGCGTGATTGCCGACGAAGCCCTCCGGCGTCAATTCGTCGCCATGTACCGAACCGCGTTGCGCGACGCTGGCGAAGCCCGCGCCGATCTCGACACCCTTGACGGCGTTGATGCCCATCATCGCGTGCGCGATGTCCGCGTCGAGACGGTCGAACAGCGGCTCGCCGAGGCCGACCGGCACGCCGGAAGCCACCACGTTGATACGCGCGCCGATCGAGTCGCCCTCCTTGCGCAGCGCGTCCATATACGCTTCCAGCCGCGGCACGATCTCGGCGTTCGGCACGAAGAACGGATTTTCACGCACTTGCGCCCAGTCGGCGAAAGGCACGTCGATCTCGCCGAGCGCGGCCATATAACCGCGAATCTCGGTGCCGAACTTCTCGCGCAGCCACTTCTTCGCGACCGCGCCCGCCGCCACCGTGGGCGCCGTGAGACGAGCCGACGAACGGCCGCCGCCGCGATAGTCGCGAATGCCGTATTTCTGCCAGTACGTGTAGTCCGCGTGGCCCGGGCGGAAAGTGTCCGCGATATTGCCGTAGTCCTTGCTGCGCTGATCCGTGTTGCGGATCAGCAGCGCGATCGGCGCGCCGGTGGTCTGGCCTTCGAACACGCCCGACAGGATCTCGACCTTGTCTTCTTCCTGACGCTGCGTGACGTGGCGCGACGTGCCGGGTTTGCGGCGGTCGAGTTCGAGCTGGATGTCGGCTTCGTTGAGCGCCATGCCGGGCGGGCAGCCGTCGATCACGCAGCCGATAGCGGGACCGTGCGATTCGCCGAAGGTCGTGACAGTGAAAAGCGTACCGAGCGTGTTGCCGGACATGGGCGTCGTCCAAAGAAATGCGGGGAAAGCGTTATTATGCCAGCCCCCATGGCGCCAGGGCCCGGGTTGCGCGCGGGCTTAGAGAAAACCCCGCCCTACTTCCGCGCCCCGCGCAACTCGGTGACAACCTGCTGCAGCATCTCGGGTGTCGCGAGCGCCGGATCGATCGGCTCGCCCACGGCCAGCGTCAGCCGGCTCATCACGCCCTTCTGGATCGGCCGCGGCCAGCGCGCGTCGGCGGCGCGCGAAAACACGCTGCCCCACAGGCCGCGCAGCGCCATCGGTATCACCGGCGCGGACGTGCGCCGGATGATCTCGGTCACGCCGTGGCGGAACGGATTCATTTCGCCGGTTCGGGTGAGCTTGCCTTCCGGGAAGATGCAGACCAGGTCACCCTCGGCAAGCGCCTGCGCGCAACGCTCATAGGCGCGCGTCAGCAACTGCGCGTCCTGATGCGCCGGCGCGATCGGAATCGCCTTCGCGTGACGGAACACCCAGCCGGCGAACGGCGCCTTGAAGATCTGATGGTCCATCACGAAACGGATCGGCCGCGGGCTCTCCGCCATGATGACGATCGCGTCGACAAAGCTCACGTGGTTGCACACCAGCACGGCCGCGCCTTCCTCGGGAATCCGCTCGGCATGCACGAGGCGCATCCGGTAGAACGTATGCACCAGCACCCACGCGATGAAGCGCAGCAGAAACTCGGGCACCAGCGAATAGATGTAGGTCGCGACGACGATGTTCAGCAACGCGGTAACGAGAAAAATCGCCGGAATGCTGAAGCCCGCGGCGGTCAACGCCATCGCCATCACCGCCGAGACGATCATGAACAGCGAATTCAGGATATTGTTCGCGGCGATGATGCGCGCGCGGTGGCTCGGCTGGCTGCGGCTCTGGATCAGCGCGTAGAGCGGCACGCTGTAGAAGCCGCCGAACATGGCGAGCAGGAACAGGTCTGCCAGCACGCGCCAATGCGCGGCCCGTACGAGAAATTCGCCGACGCTCAGCAGATGCCCCGCCGGCGGCAGCGCGTGGCTCGCGAAAAACAGATCGATCCCGAACACGCTCATGCCGACCGAGCCGAGCGGCACGAGGCCGATTTCGATGCGCCGCTTCGACAGCTTTTCGCACAACAGCGAACCGAGGCCGATACCGATCGAGAACGTGCCGAGCAGCACCGTCACGACGTCCGGGTCGGCGGAAAGCACGTTTTTCGCGAAGCTGAAAAACGACGACAGAAAAGTCGCGCCGACGAACCACAGCCAGGATATGCCCAGCAGGCTCAGAAACACCGTGCGGTTTTCGCGCGCCAGCTTCAGGTTGCGCCAGGTCTCGCTAACCGGATTCCAGTTGATGCGCAGATCCGGCTGCGGCGCCGCCGTAACCGGCACGAAGCTCGACACGAACCTCCCCACCAGCGCGATCGCGACACAAGCGCAAGCCAGCACGATCGCGCCATGTTCAACGAACCCCGCACCCGCTCCGCCGACGATCGTGCCGACCAGGATCGCGACGAAAGTGCCCATCTCGACCATGCCGTTGCCGCCCACCAGTTCCGGCTTCGACAGATGCTGCGGCAGGTATGAGTATTTGACCGGTCCGAACACGGTCGAATGGACGCCCATCAGAAACGTGCACACGTACAGCAACGGCGCGCTATGCAGCAGGAAACCCGCGCCGCCGATCAGCATCACGACGATCTCGAAGCTCTTGACGAAGCGCGTGAGCATCGCCTTGTCGTATTTGTCGGCGATCTGGCCGGAGGTGGCGGAAAGCAGCACGAACGGCAGGATGAAGATCGCCGAAATCAGGAACGCCGCCGTTTTCGGATCGACGCCGGAAAAGCGCGCCGCCTGATACGTGACGAGCGACGTGAAGCCGATCTTGAAGACGTTGTCGTTCATCGCGCCGAGGAACTGGGTCCAGAAAAAAGGCGCGAAGCGGCGCTGGCGGAGCAGCCGGAACTGGGATTCGTGCGCCTCGCGCGGTCGGGCGGCGCGGCGGGCGGCAGGTATCGGACGATCGCTCATGAAGTTCGGAAAACGGGCTGAAGGAGCCACGAAGGGGAAAGGAATGCGAGATCAGATACAAAAAAAGCGCACGCTTTCGCGCGCGCCTTGACCGCCTCTTCGCGCTCACAGCAACGTTCCGAGCGCCGCGGCGAGCCACCGCGCATCAACGCGCCGGCTGCTGTTCCTGTCGTTCTTCCGGCCAGTCGCGGATATAGGCCTTGAGCATGCGGTTTTCGAAACCCTGCTCTTCGACCACAGCCTTCGCGACGTCGTAGAACGAAATCACGCCCATCAGGGTGCGGCTTTCCATGACCGGCAGATAGCGCACGTGGTGCTCGAGCATCATGCGGCGGACTTCATTGACATCCGTTTCCGGCGTGCAGGTGAGCGGATGGTCGTCCATGACCTTACGGATCGTTGACGTGCCGACGCTGCCGCCATTCTTGCTCAGCGTGAGAATGATTTCGCGGAATGTCAGCATGCCGACGAGGTCGCCGTATTCCATCACGACCAGCGAGCCGATATCGTGCTCGGCCATGGCGTTGACTGCGTCGTGCAGCGTGGTATCCGGCGTAACCGTGAAAAGGGTGTTGCCTTTGACTTTAAGAATGTCGCTGACTCGCATGATCTGTCTCCGTGATACCCGCTAAGCTCGTAATGCATGAATGATTTTCGATCCTAGCGGAAAGACCCATAAAAGGAAAGCGGCCCGCCCGCCAAGGCGCGGCGGGCGTTCGCCAGCCCGAACCCGCATGAGCCGCCGCGCGCCCATCGGGAAAACCGCGCTTGAAGCGGTTCACGCCGGTGATAGGATGGCCGCCACTTTCACCTTTCGCGAGGCCGTCCGTGGCCCCGCCGCCCAGGATGTCCGCCAACCGTTTCGATACGCTTGCGCTGCACGCCGGCGCCGCTCCCGACCCTGCCACCGGCGCGCGCGCCACGCCCATCTATCAGACTACCTCGTTTTCGTTCCGCGATTCCGACCACGCCGCGGCGCTCTTCAACATGGAGCGCGCCGGACACGTCTATTCGCGCATCTCGAACCCGACCGTGGCCGTGTTCGAGGAACGCGTCGCCGCGCTGGAGAACGGCGCGGGCGCGATCGGCACCGCGAGCGGCCAGGCGGCGCTGCATCTGGCGATCGCCACGCTGATGGGCGCGGGCGCTCACATCGTCGCCTCGAGCGCGCTGTACGGCGGCTCGCACAATCTGCTGCATTACACGCTGCGGCGCTTCGGCATCGAGACGACCTTCGTCAAACCCGGCGATCTCGACGCATGGCGCGCCGCGCTGCGCCCGAATACGCGCCTGCTGTTCGGCGAGACGCTCGGCAATCCCGGCCTCGACGTGCTCGACATCGCCGCGCTCGCGCAGATCGCGCACGAACACCGCGTGCCGCTGCTGGTCGACTCCACCTTCACCACGCCCTACCTGCTCAAACCGTTCGAGCACGGCGCCGACTTCATTTATCACTCGGCCACCAAATTCCTCGGTGGCCACGGCACGACGATCGGCGGCGTGCTGGTGGACGGCGGCACGTTCGACTTCGAGGCCTCGGGGCGCTTCCCCGAATTCACCGAGCCCTACGACGGCTTTCACGGCATGGTGTTCACCGAGGAAAGCACCGTCGCGCCGTTCCTGCTGCGCGCGCGCCGCGAAGGTTTGCGCGACTTCGGCGCATGCCTGCATCCGCAAGCCGCATGGCAACTGCTGCAAGGCATCGAAACGCTGCCGCTGCGCATGGAACGGCACGTCGCCAATACGCGCCGCGTGGTCGAATTCCTCGCCGCTCACGCCGCAGTCGAAACGGTCGCCTACCCGGAGTTGCCGACGCATCCGGACCATGCGCTCGCGAAGCGTCTGCTGCCGCGCGGCGCGGGCGCGGTGTTCAGCTTCAACTTACGCGGCGATCGCGCCGCCGGACGCGCCTTCATCGAAGCGCTCTCGCTGTTCTCGCATCTTGCGAACGTGGGAGACGCGCGCTCGCTGGTGATCCACCCGGCATCGACCACGCACTTTCGCATGGACGCCGCCGCGCTCGCCGCGGCCGGCATCGCTGAAGGCACGATCCGCCTGTCGATCGGCCTCGAAGACCCCGACGATCTGATCGACGACCTCAAGCGCGCGCTAAAGGCGGCGCAGAAAGCGAGCGGGTCCGCCGCGCCCAAAGGCGACGCCTCAGGCCAAGCCCCCGCGGACGCCAAAATCAGCTCATCCAGCCCGTCCGGCCCTGCCGCCAAACCCCGCCCGGAGTCCGCATGATCGTCACCGTTCAAGGCAAACCGGCCTACGCGTACACCGGCGGCAAACCGTTCGACGCGAGCCTGCCGACCGCCGTGTTCATCCACGGCGCCGAGCACGACCATAGCGTCTGGGCATTGCAAACCCGCTACTTCGCGCATCACGGATTCGGCGTGCTCGCGGTGGACTTGCCGGGACATTGCCGCAGCGCCGGCCCGGCACTGGCCACGGTGACAGCGATGGCGGACTGGCTCGCCGCGCTGCTCGAGGCCGCCGGCGTGCAACGCGCGTTCGTGGCCGGCCACAGCATGGGCTCGCTGATCGCGCTCGACTTCGCGGGCCGCTACCCGGAGCGCGCGACGCACCTCGCGCTGCTCGCCACCGCGATGCCGATGGCCGTCTCCGATGCGCTGCTCGAGGCCGCTCTGCATCGCGAGCCTGATGCGATCGGCATGGTCAACCAGTGGTCGCACTCGACGCTCGCGGCCAAACCCTCTTGCCCCGGCCCCGGCTTCTGGTTGCACGGCATGAACCAGCGGCTGATGGAGCGCGTCTCGGCAAACGGCGAACCGCACCTGTTCCACACCGACTTCACGGCCTGCAATACCTACGCGGACGGCCTCGCCCGTGCCGCCCAGGTGCGTTGCGCGGTGCGGCTGATCGTCGGCCGGCGCGACGCGATGACCCCGCCGCGCGCCGCCAAAGCGCTCGCCGACGCGCTCGCGCAGGCAGGCGTACCCGTCGGCACCGTCACGCTCGAAGCCGGCCACGCGCTGATGACCGAGCAACCCGACGCCACGCTCGACGCCCTCTTCAGCTTCGCTTCCGAGCCGCCTCGCGTCGCTCGATAGCGGTTACGAGCCGCCACGATAACCGCACCGAAAGGCGGGCGCCATCGGCCGAACGGCCAGGTTGCGCGCATCGCCCGATAGCCGCACAATGGATCAAGCCCGTCCTGTTTTCCGCGCGCTTTCGGGCATTTGGGCGTGCGGCGAAGCAATTGGGAACAACGGGCACGGAGTCGAGAAGCGTAGAAATTCGGAGGCCGTGATGGGTCATACCGCGCACACCGATCACTTCGCGAATTTTGCGGAGTTCTATCCGTACTATCTGAGCGAGCATCGCAACACGGTCTCGCGGCGGCTGCATTTCGTGGGTTCCCTCGGCGTGATCGGCTGCCTCGCCATGGCGCTCGCCACCGGCCACTGGTTGTGGCTGCCGGTGGCCGTGGTCTGCGGATACGGCTTTGCCTGGGTCGGACATTTCTTCTTCGAGAAGAACCGGCCGGCTACCTTCCGCCATCCGCTTTACAGCCTGATGGGCGACTGGGTGATGTTCAAGGACATCTGCGTCGGCAAGATCTCGCTGTAGTTTTTATGCCGCCGCGTTGCCGGCTACGCCGCCTGATGCGGCATTGACGAAGCTCCCTGCTCGCTCTCCTGCGCACGCGCGGCACGGGAAGCCGCGCGCGCCGCCAGCAGCGCCGCGAGCGTCACTTTCAGCTTGTCGTTTTGCAGCGCCGCCAGAAGCGTCGCGCCGTCCACGCGCGTGGAGTTGAGTTCCAGCTGATATTCGAGTTCGGCGCGATCGATGATGAACAGGTCGAACAGCCGCTCGACCGTGATCTGCGCCGGATTCGCCAGCAGAAGGAAATGCGGGCGCACGCCGTCTTCCTGCAGTTGCGCGATCCATTCGATCTCCTCGAGCTTTTGCAGCAGGTTGACCGTGGTGTCCAGATCGCGGCGAAGCATCCGCGAGAGTTCGTGCACCGTGTAGCCGCGCTTGCCGGCGTCGCGCGCTTCGGCGAGCCGTGCGAGCAGTTCGAGCGAATCGAACAGATTGCTGCCCTCGAAGGTGGGCCGGTGAAACTGCCCGATGCGAATCGCCGGCAAGGCGGACGCGATCATCGCGCCCGCCAGCGTGATGAACCAGCACAGGTACATCCACAGCAGAAACAGCGGCACCGCCGCGAATGCGCCGTACACGGCGGTATAGGTGGGAATGCGGCGCACGTAATAACCGAAGCCGCGCTTGGCGAGTTCGAAAGCAATCGCGGCGGTCACGCCGCCGATCACCGCATCGCGCCATTCCACGCGGCAGTTCGGCAGATAGACGTAGAGAATCGTGAAGGCGAGCGCCGTCAACGGCAGCGCCGCGCCCGCGAGCGCCCACTCGATGACCGGCGTCATGCGCTGGGCCGCCGTGAAGGTCATGGATTGCGTGAACAGGTACGAGGAAATCGACAGGCTCACGCCGATCAGAATCGGGCCGAGCGTGATGATCGCCCAGTAGACCAGAATGCGCTGCGCGATCGGCCGCGCCTTGCGCACGCGCCAGATCACGTTGAAAGCGGATTCGACGGTCATCATGGTCATCACCGCCGTGAGGAACAGCAGGATCATGCCGATCGTGGTCAGCCCTTTGGCCTTCGAGGCGAACTGGTTCAGATACTTGAAGATCTGACTGTTCAGTTGCGCGGGCATCAGGTGGTCGGCGAGGAAAAACTGCAGCGACTCCTGAAACGAGGCAAAAAGCGGAAACGCGGTGAACAACGCGAATGCCACCGTGGCGAGCGGCACCAGCGCGAGCATGGTGGTGAACGTGAGGCTGCCGGCCACCTGCGGAATGCGGTCTTCGCTGCTGCGCTTCGCGGCAAACTGCGCGAGCCGTTTGAGCGTATCGAGATCGAAACGCACCCTGGACAACAAACCTGCCTCCTTCTTCGTGAACCGGCGTTTCAGGACAGTGCGCGAGCCTTGGCCGAATGGCCATGTGCGGCCTGTGCAGCGGACCCAGCCCCTATAATACCCGTTCACCGATGAGGCTTATGAAAGACATTCTCGTGCTCTATTACAGCCGTCACGGCGCCACGCGCGAGCTTGCGCTGGCGATCGCGCACGGCGTGGACAGCGTTCCCGGCATGCAGGCGCGCGTGCGCACCGTGCCGGCGGTTTCCACCGTCTGCGAAGCGACCCAGCCGGACATTCCCGCCGAAGGCCCGCCCTACGTCGAGCTGCGCGACCTCGAGGAATGCGCGGGCCTCGCGCTCGGCTCGCCCACGCGTTTCGGCAACATGGCCGCCGCGCTCAAATACTTTCTCGACGGCACCACGCCGCAGTGGCTCTCCGGCGCGCTCGCCGGCAAACCGGCCTGCGTGTTCACGTCCACCGGCAGTTTGCACGGCGGCCAGGAATCCACGCTGCTCTCGATGATGCTGCCGCTTCTGCATCACGGCATGCTGATCGTCGGCATTCCATACACCGAGAGCGCGCTCAGCACCACGCAAAGCGGCGGCACGCCGTACGGCGCGTCGCATTTCGCGCGGGCGGGCACCGCCGAACAAGGCATCTCCGCCGACGAAAAAACGCTCGCCGTTGCGCTCGGCGCACGCGTCGCGCGCACGGCGGCTTCCATGAGCGAACGGCCGTGAACGAGCCGGGTGCGCGAATGGCAGCCGGTGCCCCGAACGCCGAATCGTCTACCGGCCGCCACAATGCCGACGAAGTCGGCGTGTCAGCAGCAGGCGCCGCAAACAACGCGTCCATGCCCGAAACCGCCCTGCCCGTGCAGCAAAAAACCGCCGCCGCACTCGGCGCCACAACCGCCTTGCTCGCGCTGATCGTGCTGTGCGCCGCGTGGGAATGGTGGCTCGCGCCGCTGCGTCCCGGCGGCTCCGCGCTGGTGCTCAAAGCCGTGCCGCTGCTGCTCGCGCTGCCGGGCGTGTGGCGGCGCCGGCTTTACACGCTGCAATGGGCGTCGATGCTGATCCTGCTGTACTTTGCCGAAGGCGTTGTCCGCGGCTGGAGCGAGCGCGGTTTGAGCGCCCGCCTCGGCTGGCTGGAAGCCGCGCTCGCCGCCGTCTTTTTCGTCTGCGCGCTGGCCTATGTCGCGCCGTTCAAGCGCGCGTCCAAATTGGCAATTAAGTTAGCCGACCGGCAGGCCGCCGAGCAAGCCGCCACGCAAGCAAAAACCAACACCTGACGAGAACCGCGCGCCACGCCTGATATTTCCGTCCGAATACGCTGACCGACCAACATGACCCAAGCCGCTTTCCTCTCCGCCTGCCGCGACGCCATCGGCGCCACCCAGGTGCTCACCGATCCGCACGACACCGCGCCCTATCTCACCGACTGGCGCCGCCGCTACACCGGTGCGGCCTGCGCCGTGCTCTGCCCGGCCACGCCCGCTGAAGTCGCGGCGCTCGTCAAGCTCGCCGGCGAACATCGCATCGCGCTGGTGCCGCAAGGCGGCAACACCGGTCTCGCCGGCGGCGCCACGCCGGATCAAAGCGGCGCGCAGGCGGTCATCAGCTTGCGGCGTCTGAATCGCGTGCGCGACATCGATCCGCACAACAACACGATCACCGTCGAAGCCGGCGTCATCCTCGCCGAAGTGCAGAAACACGCCGAGGAAGCCGGGCGCCTGTTCCCGTTGAGCCTCGCGGCTGAAGGCAGTTGCACGATCGGCGGCAATCTCGCCACCAACGCGGGCGGCACGGGCGTGCTGCGCTACGGCAACACGCGCGAACTGTGCCTCGGGCTCGAAGTCGTCACGCCGCAAGGCGAACTGTGGGACGGCCTGCGCGGACTGCGCAAGGACAACACCGGCTACGACCTGCGCGATCTGTTCATCGGCGCGGAGGGCACGCTCGGCATCATCACCGCGGCCGTGCTCAAGCTGCATCCGCAGCCGGCCGCGCGCGTCACGGCGCTCGCCGCGCTGGCTTCGCCGCATGCGGCGCTCGACTTCCTCGCGCTCACGCAGCGCGTCGCCGGGCCGCTTCTGACCGGTTTCGAACTGATGTCGGATTTCTGCCTGCGGCTGGTGGGCCGGCACTTCGAGCAGATGCGCTATCCGTTTGCCGAACCGCACGCGCAAGTCGTGCTGCTGGAGTTGTCGGACAGCGAAAGCGAGGAGCACGCCCGCGCACTGTTCGAGCGCCTGATGGAAACGGCGCTCGAAGAAGGTCTCGTGCAAGACGCGGTGGTCGCGGAAAACCTCACGCAGTCGCGCGCTTTCTGGAATCTGCGCGAACACATTCCGCTCGCGCAGGCCGAGGAAGGTCTGAACATCAAACACGACATCGCGGTGCCGATTTCGCGCATCGGCCACTTCATCGAGGAAACCGACGCGGCGATCGCGCAAGCGGTGCCGGGCGCGCGCATGGTGACGTTCGGACATCTCGGCGACGGCAACCTGCACTACAACGTGCAGGCGCCCGAAGGCGTCGACGCGAAGGCGTTTCTCGACCAATATCAGAGCACGATCAATCAGATCGTCTACGACAGCGTGCACGGGCATCGCGGCAGCATCAGCGCGGAACATGGGCTCGGGCAGTTGAAGATCGACGAGGCCATGCATTACAAGCAGGAAGTCGAGGTGCGGTTGATGCGCGCCGTCAAACACGCGCTCGATCCGCTGAACCTGATGAACCCCGGCAAGGTGCTACGCTAGCATCTGAGACCTCCGCCTTCCGTGCGGGTCCATCGTAGGAGTCGTAGCCGTGAAGATTCGAGTGCTGTCCGATCTGCATCTGGAGAATGACGAGCCCGATCTGATCCCCCACGCGCAGGCGGATCTGATCGTGCTGGCAGGCGACATCCACAATCACGCGGCCGGTCCGCGCTGGGCCGCACAGACCTTCGACGGCGCCGTGCCGGTAGTCTACGTGCCCGGCAATCACGAGTATTACGACGGTGAATTCGGCGCGCTCGAAGCCGCCCTCTACGACGTGGCTGCGCAGGTCGACAACGTGTACGTGCTGAACAATGCCGCGCTGGTCGACCCGCAAGGCGGCTGGCGCATCCTCGGCACCACCTTGTGGACCGACTTCGAGCTCTACGGCGCGGCGCCGGACACGCTCGCCGAGTCGATCGCCGCGTCGCGCCGGGTGATGCTCGACTTCCGCGGCCCGATCCAGATGAACTGGCCGCACGACACGCACGACTCGTCACGCGACTTCACGCCCGACGACTCGCTCGCGCTGCACCGCCGGGCGCGCGCCTGGCTCGAAGGCGAGCTTGCCAAACCGTTCGGCGGCAAGACGATCGTCGTCACGCATCACGCGCCGCATCGGCTGAGTTTGGCCGAACGTTACGCAGAAGACCGTGCGTCGGCGGGCTTCGTCAGTCATTTGCCGGAGCTGGTGCGCTCGCCCGTCGCGTTGTGGATCCATGGGCATACGCATACGCCTTTCGATTACACGGTGAACGGCACACGCGTGGTCTGCAATCCGCGCGGATACTTCGACCGGCGCACGGGCCAGTGGGAGAACCCGCAGTTCGCGTGGGATAAGGTGGTGGAGGTATAGCGGGTTGTGGAGGTGTAGCGCCGCCGGGCGTCCCGCACTACGCTGTTGAGATTGTCGTACCCCGCCACGCCGGTCGTCTCCGGAGGTCGCTCATGTGTGGTCGAATCAGCCAGTACCGGGACCCACATCTGTATGCGCAGCATCTCGGCCTCGCCGATCCGCTGATGCTATTCGACGCCGCCGACCGCCGTCCCGGCTACAACCTCGCGCCGGGCACGCACCCGCTCGCGATCTACCCGGACCAGACGCTGCGCGCGATCCACTGGGGCTATTGCCCGGATTGGGCGCGCGAGCAGCATCTGCCGCAGACAATCAACGCGCGCGCCGCCACCGCGCCGAACGCGCGTTACTTCGAGGAACTGTGGAAAACCGGACGCGTACTGGTGCCGGCGGACGGCTGGTTCGAATGGCACGCGGAAACGGCGCCTGAAAGTAGTGACCGTGGAGACCCAGCCGCGGACGCTGCCGCAACGATCCGTCAGCCCTACTTCGTCCACCTGAAGAGCGACGCGCCGATGTATCTGGCGGCGTTATCGAGCGTGCGCGGCACGCAACCGCAAACGGAAGGCATGGGATTGGTGATCGTGACGGCCACCGCCGACGCGGGTCTGGTCGACGTGCACGACCGCCGCCCGCTGGCATTCGCGCCCGAGGCGGCGCGCCGCTGGCTGGACCCCGCATTGCCGGCCGACGAACTTGAACATCTGGTGCGAAGCGCCTGCCTGCCCGCCGGGCGGTTCCGCTGGCACCGGGTGGGTCCCGACGTGGACCGCACGCTCAACGACGAGCCGGGCCTGATCGAGGCGCTGGATTGAAAGCGCGGACGCGCCGATCAATAAGACAAAAGCGAATGCAATAGCGAGGCGCCCGCTAACGAGGCGCCACGGCCAGGCTCAACGATCGCGCCGTTGTCCCTGCGCAGCGGGGCGCTCGACCTTGATCGGCACCAGTTGCGGCTGCTGCTCACGCAGGCGGCGCAGCAAATCGCGCGATGCGGCGATCCCGATCAGTCCAAGCATGACGGCCAAGCCGATCATCAGATGCGTATCCATGAATCCCTCGTCCTTCCAGTTGTTGCGATTTGCCGAACGGCGGCGAACTGAGCGCATCCGGCCAAAGCGGCAGCGCATGAACCACACGTTAGCAAATCGACCGCGGCATGAAAGTAAGGAAATGTTGCGGCGCGGCACCTGTGTAACAGCCTGTCACATCGCGGCGCGCCACAACGTCAAGCCTGGTCAACCACGCAAGGCCGCGCGGCTTCAGGTGCGCGCGAACTGGCGTAATTCCGCCTGGTCGACGGCCAGCGTGGCGGGCAGTTCGTCGCGCAGAAACTCCACCCACGTGCGGATTTTTGCGTCCAGATACTGCCGCGACGGATACAGCGCATACAGATTCATTTCCTGCGACGTGTATTCCGGCAACAACCACACGAACGCGCCGCTGCGCAAACCGCTGATCGCCGAATAGATCGGAATCAGCCCGACGCCCATGCCGTTGCTCACCGCCACCGCCATCGCTTCGGCAACGTTCACCTGAAACGAGGTCGGGCCGAGCGTGATCGTTTCCTCGCCGTTCGGGCCGTCGAAGGTCCATTTGTCGGGCGGAAACACCGGCGTCACCATCTGCAGGCAGGCGTGGCGCACGAGGTCCGCAGGCGTTTGCGGCACGCCGTGCCGCTCCAGGTAAGCGGGCGACGCGCACGCAATGCTGAACGCGCTGCCGAGGCGCTGCGACACCAGCCCCGAATCCGGCAGACTGGTTGCCAGCGTCAGCGAGACGTCGAAACCTTCGTCGAGCAGATCGGGCATGCGCTGCGCGAGCGTCAGTTCGACGTGCACGTCCGGATAGCGCTCCTGATAGCGGCCCACCGCCGGCACCACATAGTGCTGGCCGAAGCTCGTCATCGCGTGAACCTTGAGCTTGCCGGAGGGGCGCGCGTGGGCGTCGCTCGCCTCGGCTTCCGCCTGATCCACATAGGCGAGGATTTGCTCGCAACGTTGCAGATAGCGCTCGCCCGCCTCGGTCAGCGCGATGCGGCGCGTGGTGCGGTTCAGAAGACGCGTGCGTAGATGCGCTTCCAGATCGGACACCGCGCGCGACGCGTACGCCGTGGTCGTGTTCAGGTGCTGCGCGGCACCCGTAAAACTGCCCGCTTCGACGACGCGGACAAATACGCGCATGTTTTGAAGCGTATCCATATCTTTCCTTGGTGATCGGGTGCGATTGTTACACGATTCGCAAAGGCGATTATCTCATCCTCCGTAAAAATGCCTTGCACCTTTACCGGTTATTCCCCAATCAATCAAAAAATATAATGACGCACAAGCTTCTATAGTCATTTTTGGAGGAATCGTGCAGTCTCCGGTACCGAAAGGGATCGCCGCAATCGCTGTTCTTACGATCCTATTAACAATCGCAGGATGTGCAAGTACCGGAGGCATCGCGCCGCAGGCAAGCGGAATCGAGCCCGCCTCGCTCGACGCGGGCAACGCCATCCGGGCCGCCGACGCCGACGCGCAATGGCCGGCCGCCGACTGGTGGCGCGCCTATAACGATCCGCAGCTCAACGCGTGGATCGAGGCCGCGCAAGCGGGCAATCCGAGTCTTGCCGCCGCCCAGGCGCGTGTGCGCGAAGCGGCGTCGATGGCGGGTGTCGCCCGTTCGGCGCTGGCGCCGCAAGTCAACGGCAGCCTGTCGATCCAGCGTCAGAAGTGGGCCGACAATCTTTATTACGGGCCGGGGCCGCTGGCCGGCGAGCAATCGTGGAACAACACGGGCACGCTCGGTCTGTCGTATCACCTCGACCTCTGGGGCAAGGACAAGAACGCCGCCGAGCGCGCGCTCGACGCCGCCCACGCGAGCGCCGCGGATGCGCGTGCCGCCCAGCTCGAACTGCAAGGCAATGTGGTGCGCACGTACATCGAGATGTCGATGAACTACGCGCTGCTCGACATCGCCAAGGCAACCTTGCAGCAACAGCAGCAAATCGTCGACCTGGCGAACCGGCGCTTGAAAGGCGGTATCGGCACGCAGCTCGAAGTGAGCCAGGCCGAAACGCCGATGCCGGAATACGAACGGCAGATCGACGCGCTCGAGGAAAAGATCGCGCTCGGCCGCAATCAGATGGCGGCGCTGGCCGGCAAGGGCCCGGGCGCGGGCGACTCGATCCAGCGCCCGGCGCTGTCGCTCAACACGCCCGCCGGTCTGCCGAGCGCGTTGCCCGCCGATCTGATCGGCCACCGGCCGGATGTGGTCGCGGCACGCTGGACGGTGGCCGCGCAGGCGCGCGGCATCGACGTCGCCAAGGCCGACTTTTATCCGGACATCAATCTGCTCGCGTCGATCGGCGGTTATGCGGCGATGGGTCCGCTGTTCCAGTTCCTGAAGAATCCGTCGCATAGCTGGACGGCGGGTCCGGCGCTGTCGCTGCCGATCCTCGACGGCGGGCGTCTGCGCTCGCAATTCGGCGCAGCGTCGGCGGGATACGACGAGGCAGTCGAGCGCTATAACCAGTCGATCGTCGGCGCGCTGAAAGACATTTCCGACCAGGTGATCCGCATCCGCTCGCTCGCGACCCAGGCCGAGGACGCCGACCGGTCGGTCGCGGCGGCCCGCAAGAACTACGACCTGTCGCGCGAAGGTTATCGGCGCGGTCTGACCGATTATCTGAACGTGCTGGTCGCGCAAAACCAGTTGCTGCACGCGCAGGAAGGCGTCGCGACGATTCGGGCCGAGCGGCTGGGCGCGCATGCGTCGCTCGTCACCGCTTTGGGCGGCGGGCTCGACGAGCCGGCGAACGGTCCGCAGGCGAACGAGACGCTGCCGGGGCATGGCAAAGGCAAGGGCCACGCGGCGGCAAGTTCGAACGCGGCCGGACCCGCGAACGCGGAAGGCACGAGCGCCGCGGCAAGCACACCGCTGCGGTCCGCCAACGCGTCCGCGGCCGAGTGAGGAAGATCATGTCCCTTTCTTCCTCTCCCGCGTCACGCCCAACGTCGTTCGCCACGCTCCACGCAGCGGCCGCCGACTGGGCGCGCACCGACGGCCTCACGTGGATCTATCTGTTCAAGGCGCTCGCCGCCTGCTTCCTCGCGCTCGGCATCGCGATGAAACTCGACCTGCCGCAGCCGCGCACCGCGATGACCACCGTCTTCATCGTGATGCAGCCGCAAAGCGGCATGGTATTCGCCAAAAGCTTCTACCGGATTTGCGGCACGCTGGTCGGCCTCGTCGTGATGCTCGCGCTGATCGGCCTCTTCGCGCAGCAGCCGGAAATGTTCATCGTCGCGACCGCGATCTGGGTCGGCATCTGCACCGCGGGCGCGGCGCGCAACCGCAACTTCCGCTCGTATGGTTTCGTGCTGGCCGGCTACACCGCGGCGCTGATCGGCATCCCCGCTTCGCAGCATCCGGACGGCGCGTTCCTGAGCGCGCTCACGCGGGTCGCCGAAGTGGTGCTCGGCATTATCTGCGCGGGCGCGGTGAGCGGCCTCGTGTTTCCGCAGTACGCCGGCTTGCAGATGCGCGGCACCGTGCGCGCGCGTTTCTCGGCCTTCGTCGAGTATGTGTCGGCGTCGCTGGCCGGCCGCAACGACCGCGCGCAAATCGAAGCGACCAACGCGCGCTTCATTGCCGACATCGTCGGTTTCGAGGCGGCTCGCAGCGTGGCCGTGTTCGAGGGACCGGATTCGCGCATGCGCGGCGGCCGGCTCGCGCGGCTGAACAGCGAATTCATGACGGCGTCGACGCGCTTTCACGCGCTGCACCAGTTGATGAACCGGCTGCGCGACGCGAATACGGGCGGCGCGGCCGTCGCGATCGATGCGCTCGAACCGTACTTCAAGGAAATCGCGCCGCTGCTCGCGAAATCCGGCGAGCCGGTGCTGAGCGCCGCCGATGCCGCTCACGCCGCCGCGCAACTCGACACCTACAAGACCGAGTTGCCCAGACGCGTGCGAGCGACGCGGGCGGAACTCGAAACGCATCCCGACGCGCCGCTGCTCGACTTCGACACCGGCGCGGAGCTGCTGTACCGCTTCATCGACGATCTGCATGCCTACGCGGCCACGTATGCGTCGCTCGCCGTCGACACGCACGAGCGCGAGCGCTGGATCGAGCGTTACGAACCGAAGACGAACGCGATCGCGGCAGGCGTGTCGGGCCTGCGCGCCGCCATCGTGATGATGGTGCTCGGCGCGTTCTGGATCGCGACCGCATGGCCGAGCGGTTCGACCTTGACGTTGAACGCCGCCGCCGTGTGCGCGCTGGCTTCGTCGTCGCCGGATCCGAAGCGCACCGTGTTCCAGATGGCCGGCGGCACGCTGGTCGCCTCGGTCATGGGCATGATCGCGGTGTACGGCGTGTTTCCGCGCATCGACGGATTCCCGCTGCTGTGCGCGGCGCTCACACCGTTCCTGCTGCTCGGTGTATTCATGACGACGCGACCGGCGCTGGCCGGCTACGGCGTCGGCTACTGCATCTTCTTCTGTTTCCTGGCCGGCCCGGACAACGTGATTCATTACGATCCGAGCGGCTTCATCAACGACGCGCTCGCGCTCGTGCTGTCGATGCTGGTGTCGTCGGTGGCGTTCGCCGTGTTGCTGCCGCCGTCGACGCCGTGGCTGCGCAACCGCCTGCTGGTGGACCTGCGCCGTCAGGTGACGCTGGCGAGCCGCGCGGGCCTCAGCCGCGTGCGTTCGCGCTTCGAGAGCGGTGCACGCGATCTGATGTTCCAGATCAATGCGCTCGCGCAGAACGAACCCGAACTCAAACGCGACACCTTGCGGTGGCTCTTCTCGGTGCTGGAAGTAGGCAACGCGATGATCGACCTGCGCCGCGAAGTGGCGGCGCTGCCCGCCGACGCGCGCTATGCGGAGTCGATGCCATGGCGCGTCTCGCTGCGTGCGATGCGCGGCGCGCTGACGGCGCTGTTCGACGCACCGCGCGCGGACCGTTTCGACCGTGCGCTCGCGGCGACCGCCGATGCGATCGCCGCCGTTCAGCAGATGCTGGCCACCTTCACGCCACCGCGCGAGGAGCGGCATCGGTTGCAACGCATCTTGAGTCAACTGCATTTCATTCGTACCGCGCTGCTCGATCCGCAATCGCCGCTTGAACCGCTGATGAGCGGACGTGCCGACGCGTCAGAAGGAGTTCGCCATGCCACGTGATATCGCCGTTTTCGACGCCTACGTGCCGGCCATCGTGCTGCTGTTCATCGCGGGCGCCGCGCTGACCTGGGTGTTGGATCGCGTGATTGCCTATACGGGTCTGTATCGCGTGGTGTGGCACCCGTCCCTGTTCCGGGCCAGCTTGCTCGTGTGTGTGTGCGGCGTGCTCGGTCTCGCCGTTTATCGTTGATCAGAGTCGAAACATGACCATCCGAACTATTGTGGGCTTCGTCGCGACAGCCGTTATTTTTATCGTCGCGATTTTGATTGGACGCGTGTTGTGGGTTCATTACATGGATGAACCCTGGACGCGCGACGGACGCGTGCGCGCCGAGATTGTGAATGTGGCGCCGGACGTCTCGGGCGCCGTGGTCGATCTGCCCGTGAAGGATAATCAACTGGTGAAGAAGGGCGATCTGTTGATGCAGATCGATCCGTCGCACTACGAGATCGCCGTCGAACAGGCGCAAGCCGCCGTGGCGGCGCGCAAGGCCGAATTGCAGATGAAGCGCGACGATGCACAGCGGCGGGCGGATATGGATGCGCTGGTCGTCTCGAGAGAGAGCCGTGAGAATGCGACGCATACGGCGTCCGCCGCCGAGGCTTCGTATCAGCAGGCGCTGGCCGCGCTCGATGCGGCGAAGCTGAATCTGGCGCGCACGCGGGTAGTGTCGCCGGTCGACGGTTACGTCACCAATCTGAACGTGTTCCGCGGAGACTATGCGACGGCGGGTTCCGCCAAGCTGGCGATCGTCGACAGTCACTCGTTCTGGGTGTATGGGTACTTTGAAGAAACCAAGCTTCCGCATGTGCGGGTCGGCGACAAGGCTGAAGTCCGGCTGATGAGCGGCGGCACGATTCAGGGGCATGTCGAGAGTATTTCCCGAGGGATCTATGACCGGGACAACCCGCAAAGCCGCGAGTTGCTGGCGGACGTGAATCCGACCTTCAACTGGGTGCGGTTGGCGCAGCGGGTGCCGGTGCGGGTGAGGATTGATTCCGTGCCAGACGATGTTGTGCTGGCGGCGGGCATTACTTGCACTGTTGTTGTTAAGCCAAGCTAAATTGTTTGTGCCATGCGGCCGGATGCATCCAATCAGGTATCACTGCTGCTTTAAGCGGACCGCGCACTATATGGGTTCGATACGGCGAGCCGCTGGTTGCACGGGCGCTGGCATCCGGGCGGTACGGTCCGCACCTACGCGTTGAAATTCCGGCGCGCGTCTTTCAGAAACCACCGCCCACGCGGCTTCAATCGAGAAACTCCGCCGCGCGCTTGCGCAGCACCGCGCCGAAATCGTCGAGCCAGCCGATCGACAAACGCCAGCTCTGCCAGTACAGATCGACGTCGATATGCTTGCCGGGCGCCATCTCCACCAGTTCGCCGCCGGCCAGATGCGCGGCGATCATCCGTTCGGGGCACATGCCCCAGCCGAGGCCCGTCACGCACGCGCGCAAAAAACCGGCGACGTGAGGAATCCAGTGCAAGGGCGGATCGACCTCCGCTCGCGTAATGCGGCGCATGAAGCGCTTTTGCAGCTGATCCTTCGGATTGAAATCGACGCACGGCGTGCGCCGCAAACTGTCGCGCGTGACGCCGTCGGCAAAGTGGCGCGCGAGGAAAGCCGGCGAGCAGACCGCCAGATAACGCATGCGCCCGAGACGCGTCGAGCGGCAGCCCTGTACCGGTTCGGCTTGCGTGGTGACCGCGCCTTGCACGCTGCCGTCGCGAATCCGCTGCGCGGTGTGGTCCTGATCGTCGATCACGAGATCGAGCCGCATCTCCCGTTCGACGCAGAACGGCGCCACCGCGTCGATGAACCAGGTGCCGACGCTGTCGTCGTTGACCGCCACGCGCAACGCCGGCCACGGCTCGACCAGCGCGCCGGGCAGCGCCGGCAATCGCCCCGTCAGTTCGGCTTCCAGCAATTGCACGCGTTCGGTATGGCGGCACAACAGCGCGCCCGAAGTGGTCGCGACGCACGGCTGGCCGCGCTTGACGAGCACGCTGCCCACCCGCTCTTCGAGCAGCTTGACCCGCTGCGATACCGCTGACGGCGTCACGTTCAGTTCGCCGGCCGCTCGCTCGAATGAACCGTGCCGCACCACGGCGGCCAGTGCGTCGAGCAACGCATAATCGAGCATTAGCGTTCCTTAATCTGCGTTAGGTAAATTAGCTTCTCTTATGAAAGCCAAAACCGCAGACTAGCCTCGTTCGCTTCCCCCGTCTACTGGATCGATTATGAACTGGCTGTCTTTTTCCCATGGCGCCGCCCTGTGCGCATCGCTGATCGTGACGATCGGCGCGCAGAACGCCTTCGTATTGCGCCAAGGCATCATGCGCTCGCATGTCGGCAAGATCGTGCTGCTGTGCGCGCTGTCGGACTTCATTCTGATCGGTGCGGGCGTCGGCGGCGCGTCGGCTTTGGTGGAGCGCTATCCGGTGTTCGTCCACACCATGCTGTACGTCGGGCTCGCCTATCTGGCGTGGTTCGGCATCAATGCACTGCGTCGCGCGGTGCGTCCGGGACATGCGGTGCTGGATGCCGATGCAAACGGCGCGGCGTCCGGCAGGCAAGCGCCGCCCGCGCAACGCGCCATGCCGGTCATGCTGATGACGCTGGCCCTCACGTGGCTCAATCCGTATGTGTATCTCGATACGTTCCTGCTGATCGGCACGGCCGGTGCCCGCGAACCGGCCGATGCGCGCGTGGCGTTCGCGCTCGGCGCGATGGCGGTGAGCGGAATCTGGTTTATCGGCCTGGGTTACGGCGCGCGGGCGTTGGCGCCGCTATTTCGCCGGGCGACGGCATGGCGCGTGCTGGATGGCGCGATCGGCAGCATGGTGTTGCTGCTTGCGGTGACGCAGTTGCGGTAGAGGCGAGAGCTCGGTTTCTCACTGGTTCGGCGGTTCGGCAGGGCGCGTTGACCACGGTCAGGCGCGTACGCTCACCACCGGTCTGCCCTCTTACTTCCCCACCTCCCGCATACCCAACAATTCCCGCACGAGCTGGGCCGACACGTAATGCGGGCCGTCGAACAGATAGGCCCGGTAGCCGCGATACGCGAGCAGTTGCGGCGCCAGTTCTTCAGCGCTCGCCGGACGGAACGCGCCGCCCTCGGCGGGACGGAAAGCCTCGGCGATGATCCGCACGCGATGCTTGCCAAGCCGCGCGGCCAGCGCATCCGCATAGCCGCGCGCGGCCGCCGGGCCGCGCGCATAGACACCGCAACCATCCTGCAGGAACACGCCGATGTCGTGCGGCAGCCAGCCGTCGAGCCACGCGGCAAGCGCCGGGCCGCCGATGTTCGAGTTGTCGTAGACGCTGATCCACAGAGGCCGCGGCAGCTGATCGAGCAAAGGCGCGAGCGCCGCGGCATCTTTCCAGGTCGGATCGATTTCAACCGGGAAGTAATACCCGTCGATGCGAACCGGCGGCCGCACCGCCGCCAGCTTCTTCGAACGCTCGACCAGCTGCGCCGCTTGCGCGCGCGCCTTGGTCTCGTCGAAACGACCGGCGAGGCCGATGATCACATTGCGCGCCCACGGTTCAGCGGCGATGCGTGTCCAGTCCGGCAGACGGCGGGCCGTACGCAAAGCGGTGTCCCGCGAATCGTTGAGCGGCAGAAACGACGTATCGTCCACGGCCGTCCACTGCACCAGCAGATCGGTCACGCCGAGGCGATCCCAATCGCCGCGCGGATCGACGTGATCCTCGTCGAGCTGCCAGACAACGCCCTGCGCCAATGCGCCGGCGTCGCCGGAACCGGGCGTCGCGCAGCCGTAGACGAACGCGGCGCACGCGCTCGCGGCGAGCAGCGCGCGCCGGCGTGATGATTCCGGTTCTGAAGCTTGTGCCTGAACGTCGGGCGAATTACGCATTGAGTTGCCGCTGCCGTTTGAGATGAAAGCCACGATGATCTCCGCGCAAGCCGCGCGTGCGAGACATTCGGATTATCCACGCTCATTGCTTTCATTGGGTGCGTTCGGCTCAATACGAGTAGATCACCCCGAAGAAAACGCCGCGCGCGCGCTCGTCGCCGGCGATCTTCAGGCGATACTGCACCGACAGATCGACATACGAGCGCGGCGCGTCGTGTTGGCCGTCGCGGAACCAGTAACGCGTCGAAATCCCCACGCCCGCGCCGAACGGAATGCTGTGATCGATGCTCGAGTCGTAGTCCGCGCCGATCACCGCGTAGGGAAACACCGTCCACTTCGGGCTGTAACTGTCCATGCGGAAGGTACGGCCCAACTGGAGATTGGTGGTCGCGTAGACCGAGCCGGTGTTCAGATAGGCGCCCGTTTCGGCGTAGAGCTTCGCGGTCCACCACGACGGCACGTCCACGCGGCGCTCGATGCCGAAGCCGCCCGAATACGCGAGCCGCGCGAGCCAGTCGGGATTGACTCGCGAGCCGATCGCAATGATGCGCTCGAACGCGACAATGGCGTCGATCTGCGAGAACGGTTTGGCGCGCGCGCCGACCGTGGCCTGCAAGGTTTCTGCGCCGCTCGCGCCGCCGTTCTTCACGCCGAAGCTTTCGTAGCCGCGCGCGTACAGTTCGACCATGCGGTCACCGAGACTGCCGAACGGGCGCCAGTATGCTTCCACGCCGGCTTGCCAGTTGTTCGATGTGCCAGGCGTCGGCGACGACGCATAGCCCGGCTGCATGCCCGCGCCGCGATAATTGAGCGACGTATTGAAGCCCCAGTCGCGCGTGACCTCGGCGTGCGCGCTGCGCATATCGTTCAGTTGCACGGGCGTCGGGGACGGCGTGTCGTCGGCGGGACTCGCGCTCGCGTCGATCGCGCGCTCGAAGTACCGCGCGGCGTCGCGATTGCGATGCGCATGCAGCGCTGCGTAACCCGCGTCGGCATTGGCGCCGGCCGGCAGCCTGCCGGCCTGGTCAGCCATGCTGAAGCGCTGATACGCGACGCGGTTGTTGCCGGCGCGTTGCGCGATATAGGCAGCCGTCATGTCGGGCACCGCGTCGAGCATGCCGGCAGCGAGCATCTGTTGCGCTTCGTGCGTCGCGCCGCGTTCGTCGCCGGCCGCGCTCAGCGCGTTGATCAGTTGCACGCGATGCTGGGGATCGTCGGGGGCGGCCTTCACCGCCTCGCGTGCATAGCGCACGGCACCGGTCTTGTCCTTCGCGGCGGCAGCCATCGTCGCGGCGCGCGCCGCCGCGAAGCCGGGATCGGCGGCGTAGACATCGCAGCTCGCGCCGAAGCGGTCGACGACGCAGTCGATCACGGGGCGGCGGGTGGGGTCGATGGGCGCCAGCGGGACGTTTGAAGCGTTCGCCGCATTGGCAGTATTGGCAGCATTGGCTGTGTTCGAAGCAATCGAGGCGTTTGGTGCGCTAGAAGCGCTCGCCGCATCCGCACCACCCGACACTTTCGGCCCACCAACCGCCGCCTGCGCCAACACCTGCCGCGCCCGCTTGCGGCGCAGCGCGATCGCCGCGTCCGTGTCGTCGCCGCTGGCTTTCAGCGGCGCGAGCAGATCGAGCGCGCGTTGCGGCTGCCCTTGCGCAATCCACACATCGGCGATGATCACGCGCGCCACACGCTGGTTGCGCTGCGTCGCGCCATCGAGATGCAATGCTTTGTCGAAGTCCGCATCCGCTTCGACTGTCTTGCCCTGTGCGGCCAACGCGTAGCCGCGCAGCGTGAGCGGCATGATGTCCGTATCGTTGACAGCGACGGCCGCGCTTGCCGCAACCTGCGCACCCGGCAAATCGTTCGCGGCGAACAGCGCGTCGATCAGTTGGAGACGATAGCCGACATGGTCCGGTGCATAAGCAACCGCCTCACGCGCGAGTTCTACGGCTTCTCCATCATCGCCCTGCTTTCGCGCCGCATACGACGCGGCGGACGGCTTCGGCGCGAGACGGCTGCCGATGAAGCCGCGGCGCAAGCGCAGCTCGTCGCTGTCGCCGAAGCGCTTGACGGCATCGAGATCGGCGTTCCACGCGTCGTTGTCCTGACCGGCCGCGCTCGCCGCGTCGATGAGAAGCAAACGCAGCCGCGGCAGATCGGGACGCAACGCGATCGCTTCATTCGCATACCTGACGGTGCCCGCAAAGTCTTTCGCCGCATAAGCTTTGTAGGCCTGCTGCGCGGCGGTGAGCGCGGCGCCGCTCAAGGCGTTTGGATCACCCGGCTGCTGGCGGCCGGGACGGGCAACCGCGCGCGTCGACACGTTCAGCGCGTCGATCTGCTTGCGGCGCGCCACCAGCGCCGGGTCGCTGCCGAGCTGCGCGATCGCGTCGCCGAGCGAGCGGCTCGCTTCGCCATAACGGCGTTGTGCGGCTAGCGCATTGGCGAGCAGCACCCGCAGCGACACCACGTCGGGACGCTGGCGAATCGCTTCACGCGACCGTGCGACGGCGCCGGCGTAGTCGCCGCGACCGTAGGCGTCGTACGCTTCCTGCGCCACGCGGTAGGCGGCGCCGGTCAACGGCAGCGTGTCCTGGCCGGATGCGGCCGGGCGCGGCGCGTTCACCGCGCTTTGCGCGTATGCCGAGCCGCTCAGGCACAAAGCGCCGGCCAGCATCGCGACAGCGACTGCACGCAAGCTGAAAGCCGGTGCGGAAGAAGAAGCCGAAGCCGACAAAGAACCCGCTAAAGACTCCGCCCAACAACCCATCGAAGACGAAGAACAAAAAGACGATGAAACGCGCGCCGTCCCCGCACGCCGGTTGAAAAATGAATCGATCATTCGGATGCCGCCAGAGCGCCCTGCAGGCGGCGCTGTTGCTGGATTACGTTGTCGAGCGCGTCACGCGAGATCACGCCGCGCGCCACCATGTAGTCGCCGATACGGCCGTGCCGGTCCGGGCGGTAGTCCTGCATCGCCGCTTCGAATACCTCGCGGCGCACGTAGCCGTGCTCGATCAACAGATCGCCGATCAACGGCACGCTGCGCACCGGCGCGGGCGAGGCGCCGGCATCGGCTGCTGCACCACTGCGTGCCGATACGCCCTCGCCTTCCGGCGGCACGATTTCGACGCCGCGCAATATGCGCAACCCCGCGGCGATCTCGCCTTCGCGGACGATTTTCTGCAGCACCGGCCCGCCCGCCAGCGCGCCCAATTCCGCGACCACCGACTCGGCCAGCGGACTCGCGGTCAGCAAAATCGTGCGCCCGCCCGCCTCGTCGGCCTGCGGCAACACGCGATGCCGCACGACCGCCTCGAGCGGCAGCCGCGCGGCGTCCGCCTGAACCCGGTCGACGTCCAACCGGCCACGCGGCAGATCGGACTGAAAGGCGATCGCTTCCGCGAGCGTCTCCTCGTCGAGCCAGCCCTTGGCCATCAGCACGCGGCCAAGCGGCGCCTCGCGCGCATGGCTTTCGCCGAGCGCCTGTTCGAGCTTGTCCGGATCGATCGCTTGCCACGACAGCAGCAATTCACCCAAACGCTGGCGCCGATTGTTGAACCCATCCGCGGACGGAAAGTCGTGCATGGTCTTGTCCCATGCGAGCCGCTTGCCCGTCACGAGATGGGTGATGAACATCTTCCAGGCGCGCGAAACGGCCATGAAGTTGATGAAGTTGCCCACCACCATCCGCGGCACTGAGAGCACGCCGTGCTCCCAGCCGTACAGGCGGGTCACGAAGTAGATGCGCTGCACGACGCGCAGCACGAGCGCGCAGCCGTTGGCCCATAACAACCCCTGCAGCCAGACCGAATCGGAGAACGGCGAAGCGATCAGCTCCGGCATCCAGCCGAGCAGATCGGCGCCGGCGAACAACAGAAACTGAACCACCAGCACGTACGCCAGGATGCCGACGAATGCCGTGACGATCCCCTTGCGGTCACGGAACAGCAGATAACGGTTCGCGAACGAACCGGTCCAACCGGTCTGCTTCCACCCTTGCAAGCCGATGCCGAGCGTCCAGCGCGCACGCTGCCGGTAAGCGGTACGAAACGTATCGGGAAAGAATTCGCGCACGCATAGCGGCATCGTCACGGTAATGTCGCGCTCCTTGCCGAAGCCGAACCACGCCTTGCGGCGCGTCGCGAACTGCACCGGAAAGCGCGCGAAAATCGACTGCATGCCCATCTTGCCGAGACGCGCGCCGACGTCGTAATCCTCGGTCAGGCTCTCGGTGTTGAACGGCTGGTTGCCGGTTTCGGCGATCAGCCCGAGCAGCGCGCGCCGCGAAAAACAGGTGCCCACGCCCGCGGAGGGCACCGAGCCCACCAGGCTCTCGCGCACCACGAGATCCTTCGCGTGCCATTCGGCGAACTCGTCCATATAGGTGCCGGCCACGAGCTCGAACCAGTTGCGCTCGAGCGAGGCCACCGGCAACTGGATCATGTCCTTGCGCGGCAGCAGGTAATTGAAAAAGCGCAATTCCACCGGATGCAGCACGTCTTCGCTGTCGTGCAGCACCACACCCGCGAATTCGATGCCGGCTTCTTTCTCGTACTTGAAGATCGCCTGGATCACCCAGTTCAGGCAGTCGGCCTTGCAGGTGGGACCGTCGTGCGGCACTTCCACGCGGCGCAGCTGTTTGTAGCGGCGGCGCATGCGCTCCACTTCGGCGATGGTCTGCGGATCGTTCTGATAGGTGCCGACGAACACCACGTAGTTGCGGTAATCCATCACTCGCACCATGTCCTCGATCATCGCCGCGACCACGTCGTACTCGTGCCACGCGGGCACCATGATCGCGATCGGCTGCTCGTCGCGCTGATACAGCTGCGCGCTGGTGAGCGGCTTGTAGGTGCGGTGCACCGTCAGGTGGCGATAGAGCAAGCGGGTCCAATACCAAAGATCGATGAACAGATCGTCGAGGCTGGACAGCAGGATGATGAACGCCACCAGCGCCGCGGCGTATTCGAGCCCGTGGTAATAGTGGGCGACCGCATAGCCCCCATACCATTCGATGAGCGCGATGCTCACGGCTTGTCCCGATGCCTGCGGCGCGCCACGTTGGCGACAAGCAACAACACGAGCAGCAAGGCGACGAGCGCGGCCGGAACGCCCCAGCGCACCCAGCTCTGCATGAACCACGGACCGTGCACGTCGCTCGTGTCGACCACCTCGCCCGGATGACGCGTATCGAACTGGCGCAGCGTGCCGCTGGCGTCGACGATCGCGAGGTCGCCGCGCGACAGCCGCAACGACGCCGGCAGGATCGCCGCCGTGTCGCCCACCGTGCGATACGCGATACCGGACACGTTGCCCGCCTTGACGGCTTCGATCACGCCGACGCGGTTCAGGCCCGACACGTCCGCGAGCATCTTGCCGGATGCGTCGGTGAGCGACAGGCGGTCTTTCGACAGACGCGCAACGCTCTTCTCGTCGGCGAGCGTGACGTCGGCGGCGAGGAAGGCGCCCTTCGGGCTCACCGCTTCGCCGTCACGCGCGACGCTGAAGCTCGCGCGCGTCGGCGCGATGCCGCTCGCGTTCGCAAGGCGCGCGACGCGCGACAACACCTGCGTCGCGTCGTTCAGGTACGAGGCCGGCACGATCACGTTCGCCTCCGACGCGAAGCGCGCCACCATGCCCGTGAAGTCGTCGTCGACCTTGGCCTCGGCGAGCGTCAGATGGCTGCTCGGCAACACGGCGATCGGATGGCTCAGGCCGCGCTGGCAGCCGCCTTCCGGCTGACGCTGGAACACCACGCGCAGCAGGTTGCCCGGCGCGAGCGCGTAATGCGGCACGCGCGCCTCGATGCGCTGCGGCTTGCCGTCGGTGGCGAGCAGTTGCGAGCCGATCAGCACGTCGTTGAAATAGACCGAGGCGGTCTGCGCGCTGTTGCCCGGCGTCGGCGACGCGGCCACATCGAGCACCACGGCGTCCGGCAGCTTGCCGTTGCCGGACGCCGTGCCGAGGTCGAAATTCGCGTCCCAGGTGGCGCGGCCTTGCACGTCGAGCGTGCGCGGCTGGCCGCCGAGCAGCGACAACGCAATCTGATCGCCGTGCGAGTTCGGCGCGGTGTCGATCTGATGAACCACGAGACGGCTCGCCACGTCGATCGGGCGCCACGTGCGCGCGAGCACCGCCACGGCGTCCTTGTCGCCGACCACGATCGCGGTTTGTCCGCCGAGATGCGCGACACGCACTTCGCCCGGCGACAGCGGCTTCGCGATGGGATCGAGCGCGCGGGCGCGCCATGCGTCGAATGCCTCCGCCGCGCCCGGCGCCGCGCTCGCCACCTGCTCGCGCAACGCGTCGAGCGTGCTCTTCAGCGCGTCGCGCAGCGTGTCGTCGGCGACGATCACGTCGGGCGCGAACGCCGCGCGCGGCGTGAGCGCGACCAGCGCACCCGCTTCCGCCGCGTTCGCCAGCTTGTGCGAACCGCCCGCGGCCAGCGCGGCAAAGGCCGGAATCGCGCGCAGCGGCGCCGGTACCTCGACGTCGCTCAGATCGACGGTGTCGCCCACCGCCGGCCATGTGCGCGTGGCCGGCGCGCGGCCTTCACGTTGCAGCAGCGCTTCGACGCGCCAGCCGGCATCGAACGCCGGCGCGCCCAGCGTGCGCGCGCCGAGCATCACGACCGGCTTCTGCGGCAACGCGCTCCACGCGCCGCGCAAATCGACGATCGCATTCGGATCGTAGCGATAGGTCAGGCGCGAGGTCGGCGCGATGCGCCAGACGTTGCCGATCGCGGTCTGATCGGTACAGACGTCATCGCTCAACACCGACGACCAGTCGAGCCCCACGCGCACGAAACCGCTCGGCCGCGCCGCGCCGTCCACGCCGAGACTCGCCGAGGCGTCGCCCTGCTCCTGCGTCGGACTGCGCGAGAGCACCGGCGAGCCGTCGAGCGACACCAGCATGGTCGTACGGCCGCCGTTGCCGCGCAGATAGCCGCCGTCGATCTGCAAGGACGCATCGCTCAAGGGCACGCCGGCCGGCACCGGCAGATACAGCTCCTGACGTCCATCCGGCGCATGCAGCACGACCGGATCACGCATGCCGAGATCGGCCAGCGACACCGTGCGTGTCGCGAGACGCCCGCTGCCGAGTTGCGCGAAACTGCCGGCGACGTCGGCCGGCTGTTGGGCGTGCGCGGTGGCGGCTAGCCACAGCAGCGCGGCGAGCGCATTCGGGCGTGCGCGCGTCAGGCGGCGCATTTGCAAATCGGAGGTCACGTTGGTTTATCTCTTAATTAGCCCGCAACGGCGAAACCGAATTACGCGGCGTGGATTATCTGGAACGGTCAGCGCGGCATTCCGCCAGCTTTTGCCCTTGGTCTTACAGCGATATCGGCGCGACGGGCCGCTCTCTGAAATAACGGCACCGCGGGCCGTTCTCTGAACCCCCGCGCATGCGGCGCGCATGCGGCGCGCATGTTCGCAACGTACGCGGCCGGCGCCGGCACATGCCCGGTCAAGACCGGCCGCCATCTCCGCGCCCCGCGCGCGAGCAGCGGCCTTTCGCTTTGTTATTGCACGGCTCCGGGAAACAGCACGCGAGGAACATAAGGCATTTCGCCGATGCCGCCGCTCGCGAATTCCTCGAATGGACGCCCGCTGAGCGCCGCGACGATCCGCTGCGACGCATGGCCGTCGCCGTATGGGTTGACGCGATGCGCGAACTCGTCGCGCTCGCTCGCGTCTTCGAGCAGGCCCGTCACCTCGCGCACGATCGCCTCGCGCGCCGTGCCGACGAGGCGCACCGTGCCGGCCGCCACCGCTTCCGGCCGCTCGGTCACGTCGCGCATCACGAGCACCGGCTTGCCGAGCGCGGGCGCTTCTTCCTGCACGCCGCCGGAGTCGGTCAGGATGATTGTTGCGCGCTGCATCAGACGCACGAAACCGAGGTAATCGAGCGGCTCGATCAGATGGACGTTGCGCGCGGCGCCTAGCGTTTCCTGCACGGGGCCGCGCACGTTCGGATTCAGGTGAACCGGATAGACGATCTGCACCGTATTCGTTTTGGCGAGATCGGCGAGCGCCGCGCAGATGTTCGCGAAGCCCGCGCCGAAGCTCTCGCGGCGATGGCCCGTCACGAGCAGCAACGGCAGCGCGCCGTCGAGGAACGGCAGGCGCGCGTCGAGCTCGGCGCGCAATGCCGGGTCGGCGCCGATGCGCGCGGTGGTGAGATTCAGCGCGTCGATCACGGTATTGCCGGTCACGATCACCTTGCCGTGCAGCGCTTCGTGCGCGATGTTCGCCTTCGAGCTCGCGGTGGGCGCGAACATCAGATCGCTCACGAGATCGACCACGCGGCGGTTCATCTCTTCGGGCCACGGCTGCATGAGGTTGCCGGTGCGCAGCCCCGCCTCGACGTGGCCGATCGGAATGCGGCGGTGAAACGAGGCAAGCGCCGCCGCCGACGCCGTCGTGGTATCGCCGTGCACCAGCACGCGATCCGGCTGAACCGTGGCGAGCACGTCGTCGAGCGAGGCGATCAGACGCGACGCCAGACCGTTGAGTGTCTGGTTGCCGGTCATGAGTGCCAGATTGTGATGTGGCACGATCTCGAACAGATCGAGCACCTGATCGAGCATCTGCTGATGCTGCCCGGTCACGCACACCACCGATTCGATGTCGGTGCTCGCTTCCAGTTGCTTGACCAGCGGCGCCATCTTGATGGCTTCCGGCCGCGTGCCGAAAATCGACAGAATTCTCGTTGGCATGGCTCCTCGGTCTCCTTAAGCGCGATTGCGGCGGGGCGATACGCTATGCGCGCGGCATTAGTGCCGCGCAGGCATATTTACCGATTCAGGTTACCGGCCGCCGATTGCGGCCAGCAAGTTCGTCCAAGCGGTGAGGGAACCGACGAATCGATCGACTTTCGGCATAGGTTCATGCGAGCTCGCGCTTTGAACGAGGAGGTCATCAACGGGTATTGCCGGGCATTCACGGGTATTGCCGGGCATTCTAGCGCGTATTTCCGCCAGTTCCATGGCGGATTTTCACTATATTCGCGAACCGTCCCGAATCTTGACAGACGGCTTCGCGCGCGACTTCCGCAGCCAGTTCGTCGCGAAACGGCGCTTTGCGTGTAAGCAGCGACGATGGACACGCCGTTGAGTTGTGTATTGGCGTTCACGATGCCGTAATAAGTTCCCGCCGCCGGATTGGAAAGCGTGCAGGTGACAACCGCGCCTCTTACCATGACGGACGAGCAGTTGGGATGCAGCATGGAAGGCGTGCCGGCTCGCAGATACAGTGTTGCGACGTCCGTGCCCGATTTCGGTGTCAGCGTAAACGTCACGCTCTTCACACTCGTGGAAAGCGGCATCTGTCGTGACGGACGAGCCTAAATGCCCGGATTGCTCCGGGCAATCAGGCATTTCGCATTTGTTCGTAGGATTTCCAGCGCGTGCCAACTAGGCACAGGCATTGCTGCATTTCGCTCGCCGGCAAATAACCCTTCGAGGCACACGCTGCTCACGACGAGTCGCCGTTTTCAAGTCTTAATCCAGCACATCCACCGGTGGGAGGCCCCATGCTTCGATACGCTGCAATCTTCTTCGTGATCGCGATCATCGCCGCTGTATTGGGCTTTGGCGGCATTGCCGCGGGCGCGGCCGAAATCGCCAAGGTTCTGTTCTTCATCTTCGTGGTGATCTTCCTCGTCACCTTGTTGATGGGCTTGATCCGGCGCTGATCACCGGATCGGCCGCACAAGAGGAGAGCACCTGCCCGGCGCGGGTAGCCGCGGCCGCATTGCAATATTTGCCGCACGGTATTGCAATAGCTGCCGCCCGCGCCGGGTTTTACCGCATCATGCCGCGCGCACGGTCAATCGATGCGACCAGCTTGCAAGCGTGCGCGGCGCCACTGGCGGCTTGCTGAAGATCGCGCTGTCGTGATTGCGCGGCCGGCTGCGGCCTACCGAGCGCAGGCTCCGCGCAGCCGCATGCTGCCGAGGCATTAGCCGGCCGATGGCATGAGCGATTCGTGTTCGCGAAAGCCCAGATGCAATTCCTCGCAGAGGAAGGTCTGCAATGTTTGCACGGCCGCCGCCTGGGCGCCGGGCACTTGACGCATGAAGAGACCAAAGTCCGCAGTGGGCGCATCGGGCAAACCGTCGGCTTGACCGAGCACGCGCATCGACTCCGAACGGATGTTGCCATCGAGCAGCACCGATACGCCGAGCCCCGCTTCCACCGCCGACTGCACGGCGGGCAAACTGGTGCTGGTGCAGACGATGCGCCACGCAATGCCCGCGCGCCGCAGCGCCGTCAACACATGCTGCTGCCACAGACACGCGCCGCCGAACGCGACCACCGGCAACGCCGCTTCAGCTTCGCGGCTAAACCCGCGCGCGCCGACCCAGAAGAGCGGCTGTGTCCACGTGAGCAGCGGTGCGGAGTCGACCAGCGCCGGATCGCCGACCACGACGTCAAGACTGCCGTCCGTGAGCCGGGACGACAACGCCACGCTCGTATCGACGACGATCTCCAACGCCACCTGCGGATAAGCGATCGAAAAGCGCCGCAACGCGCGCGGCAAACGGCCGACCGCAATGTCTTCCAGCATGCCGAGCCGCACGGTGCCCGACACCTGCCCGGCACTCAGCGCGCGCCGCGCATCGGCGCCCGCGCCGAGGATCGTATGCGCGTACGGCAGCAGCAGATGCCCTGCTTCCGTGAGTTGCACGCCGCGCGGCGAGCGGTCGAGCAAACGCTGCCCCAGTTCTTCCTCGAGCCGCCGCAATTGCATGCTCACCGCGGCTTGAGTGCGCGCGAGGCGCGTGGCCGCCACGCCCACGGCGCCGGTTTCCGCCACGGTGACGAACGCGCGCAAGAGGCTGCTGTCGAGATCTCGGGTCATCAAGCTTCTTGAAGTGGGCATAAGAAATATCAACTTATGTTAATCGCGCTTGCCCCGATAAGATAGTGTCCACGAACCCAGATAAGACGGCAGCGAAACGATCATGCAGGACACCACCATCAAACCGGCGCTCGATACCGCGAAGCCCGCGAGTGCGGCGGCAGGAGCGGCACTGCTGTGCGTGCTGTCGATGTCGAGCGTACAGTTCGGCGCCGCGCTCTCCGCGCCGACGATGGCCGCGTATGGGTCGCTCAGCACAACGTGGCTGCGTCTGTGCTGGGCCGCCCTGGTGCTGGCACTGCTGGTGCGCCCGCGCCTGTTCAGCTATTCGCGCGAGCATTGGCTCGCGGCCGGCGCGCTGGGCGCGGCGATGGCCGGCATGACGCTGTGCTTTTTCGCGGCGCTTCAGCGCATTCCGTTGGGGCTTGCCGTCGCGATCGATTTTCTCGGGCCGCTCGCCGTGGCGACATTCGCGGTGCGCCGCGCACGCGCGTTACTGTGGCCGGTGCTTGCGATAGCCGGCGTGGTGCTGCTCGCACGCGATCATGGCGGCTGGACCGGCGAACCGCTCGGCGTGATGCTCGCGTTCGGCGCGGCGCTCGGCTGGGGCAGCTATATCGTGCTGATGAAAAAAACCGGCACGCTGTTCGCCGGGCTCGAGGGACTGTCCGTGTCGCTGATCGCGGCGGCGCTCGCGGCCATGCCGTTCGGACTGGCGCAAACCGGCATGCACATCGCGCCCGCGCAGATCGCGGCAACGGCGGGCCTCGCGTTACTGGTTCCGCTGCTGCCGTACGCGCTGGAAATGGTGGCGTTGCGGCACATGCCGTCGGCGTCGTTCGGTATCCTGATGAGCGTGGAACCGGCGATCGGCGCGTTGGCCGGCTTCGTCGTATTGCATCAGCCGATGGGTGTTTTGCAGATGGCGGGGACACTGCTGGTGGTGGCCGCGAGCATCGGCGCGGTGGCAACAGCGCGCTGAACGACGCGCTGTGTTGCGATTCGGCGCTAAACGCCAGGCGCCGCGCTCACGGGAAGTTTTCCGCTTCGTAAAGACGCCGCCCCGCTGCATCCTTCGCACCGAGGGTCGGCTCGAAATCGATCGGCCACTCGATGCCGATGTCGGGATCGCTCCACAAGATGCAGCGCTCGAGTTCCGGGAACCAGTATTCAGTGGTCTTCCACAGGCATTCGGCGACGTCCGAGAGCACCACGAAACCGTGCGCGAAACCCGAAGGCACCCACACCTGCCGGTAGTTGGTCGCGCTCAAATACGTGCCGGACCACTTGCCGAAGTTCGGCGAATTGAGCCGCACGTCCACCGCGACGTCGAACACTTCGCCCACCACCACCCGCACGAGCCGGCCTTGCGGACGCTGCACCTGATAGTGCAACCCGCGCAGCACGCCATGCACCGCGCGCGAATGCCGGTCCTGCACGAAGTTGAAATCGCGCGAGACGTCCCCGGTAAGCTCGTCCGCGCTGAAACTCTCGAAGCAGAAGCCGAATTCGTCGCAAAACACCTCGGGCTCGATGAGCTTCACCTCCGGCAATGCCGTCGCCATTACCTTGTTGCCCATTGCCACGTGCTCGTAAGAAGCCTGCCCGGCGAAAAACGCGGCCGCCGCCGCGGCCACGTACAACGGTCATGAGGTGCGCCGCCGACGCGGCGCCTGCGTTGGGGGATTACGCCTCGGTCGCCACGCGGCTGCGCGCGCGGTATTCCGTGGGCGAGAGCGCCATGCGTTTGCGGAAGATCTTCGCGAGACGATCGCCGTTGCCGGTGCCGCTGCGGCGCGCGATTTTATCGACCGGCAATTCGGTTTCGGTCAGGAAGTTGCAGGCAATGCGCAGCCGCACCTGCAGCAGGTAGTCCGAGGGCGTAACGTGCATTTCATTCTTGAAGCGCCGCAGGAAATTGCGCTCGCTCATCGCCGCCACCTGCGCGGCGTCGGCAACGGAAACCTGACGGTCGCAGTTCGCCTCCATCCAGCGCGCGGCCGCACGGATTTTTTCGGCCACACTGAGCGTGCCGCCTTCCGCCTGCAGCGGTATCCATGTGGCCGCCATGCCGGGCATCACACGGTCGGCGACACTGCGGGCGAGTTCGGCGCCGAGGTCGCGCTTGATGAACATCAGCGCGCTGCGGGCGCAGTCGTGACGATCGTTGGACGCGCTAAGCGCGGTCTCGGCCGCGGCGCCGCCCAGATAGCGGGTCAATTGCAGCGCGTCGTGGTCGGTGGGGCCGGCGGCTTCGAGCACGAGCCTTCCCTCGCCGATCGTTTCGATCGCGCGGGTGCGCGTTTGCACCGTGCGCAGCCAGCCCAGCAAGCGCTCGTCGCGGGCGGCCGCGTGTGCGCCGTAGCCGCCCGCGATGAACAGCACGTCGAAGCCGCTGCCGTAACGTGTGTCGATACGGTCGGTCCAGATCCGCGCCAACGAGGAACTGGCGACGCTGCCGCCATCCATCGACAGAAACTGCACGTCATAGGGCGGGTCTTCGCCGTCGTGTGAACCCGCAAGCTCGTTGGCGGTCTGGAACATCTCGACGACGGTGCCCGGCCCGAGCAGCCAGAAGCCGTCGAACAGCAACACGCCGATTCGCCGCGCCGCACTCCGCACATTCGGAGTCGGCGTATGTAACCAGGTAACCCTCGCAGTATCAAGGTGCATGTGCGGCATGATCTTTCCTCAAACTGTCGTACGTTGTGGACGCGATGCCCCGTCGGCCAGCTTATATGGTCGACATGAATTAGACGGCTTAAACCGCCGGCAAAGCCGCTTAACGGATTAAGCGTGATGTTAGCGGAACGAATCGCCATAGTAAAACTTAAAATCAAATTACCATCAAGAAACTGAATGTATGAAGAAAACCTTTATTGGGCGTTTCATATGGCGGCCGGGGCTGCTGGGAGGGCAGCAGCCGTTGGTGTGCGTTGGTTTCCGGCCACAACCCGAGAGCCGCATGGCGTCTGGCTCTTGAGCCATCCCGCTCGCCGCCGCATGCCGGCGACGCGTGCGATTCGCTGCATTCGCCATCTCACCGGCGACATCCAAAAGTGTTTCAAACCTGAACTCGAAATCCGGCAAATAATCGCCATTCAATCCGGTTCTTATTCGCAAATCGGGAATTTATCGTCTATATCAATGGTGCCGCACCGCTTATTACCGGTTCACTCTGAATTAAACATTTCCGCGAAGATTTCCGAAACGACAAAAACGTTTCTAAATTGAAACATCCGGCGTTTTTAAGTATGACTTAATCGGCGATGCGGATTAAGTCAGACGATTATCTTGCGCGGCGGTAACAGACACGCACACGGACACTCACGCGCAGCGTGACCACCGCCGTCACATCATCCGCGACTCGTCGAGCGCTCCGCGTTCAACTGCGGCACGGCGTGCGCGCCGCTCATCACGCTTGCGACGCAGCGCCGCGAGACGCTGCCTGCCGTGCGTCAGCGAGGCGATCGCATGGAACGCGACCGGCGAGAACACCAGTCCGAACAGCGTGGCGGCCAGCACGCCGCCGAACACGCCGGTGCCGATCGAGCGGCGGCTTTCGGCGCCCGCGCCGCTCGACACCACCAGCGGCACGACACCGAGCAGAAACGCCGCGGAGGTCATCACGATCGGCCGGAAACGCGCGCCGGCGGCTTCGGTCACGGCACGCGTCAACGGCACGCCACGCCGATGCAGATCGCGTGCGAACTGCACGATCAGGATCGCGTTCTTCGCCGCGAGGCCGATCACTGTGATCATGCCGACCTTGAAATACACATCATTGGGCAGGCCGCGCAACAGTACCGCGGCAACGGCGCCGATCACGCCGAGCGGCACGACCATCAGCACGGCGAGCGGGATCGTCCAGCTTTCGTATAGCGCGGCCAGCGCCATGAATACCGCCAGCAACGACAAGCCGATCAGCAAAGGCGTGAGCCGCGCGGCGACGGTTTCCTCGCGTGCCGCGTCGACCCAGTCATAACCGACGCCGACCGGCAACGAAGCGGCGAGCCGCTCCATCTCCGCCATTGCCGCGCCCGAGCTGTAGCCAGGCGCCGCGTGGCCGCTCACGTCGAGCGACGGGTAGCCGTTAAAGCGCGTCAGCATCACCGGACCGATGGTCCACTGGCGTGCCGCGATCGCCGAGAGCGGCACCATGCCGCCCGTCGCGTTGGGCACGGCGAGCGCGAGCAGATCGTCGTCGGTCATGCGCGCGGCCGCGTCGGCGGCGATCATCACGCGGCGCATCCGGCCGCCGGCCGGAAAGTCGTCGATATAGGTCGAGCCGAAGGTGCTGCCCAGCACCTCGGCGATGCGGTCGAACGACACGCCGAGCGCATACGCCTTCGCGCGATCGACGACGAGTTCGACGCGCGGCGCGTCCGGCAGCGCCTCCGAATGCACCGAGGCCAGCACAGGGCTCGCCTTGGCCTGCGTGAACAGTTGCTCGCGCGCGGCCTTCAGCGCGTCGAGCCCGACTCCGCCGCGATCCTCGAGCCGGAATACGAAACCGTCCGAATGCCCGAGGCCCGGCACGGAAGGCGGCAATTGCGCCTGCACGTCGCCGTCCATGATCTTCTCGAACTTTTCGTTGAGCCTGTCGCGCAGCGTGAGCGCGCCGGTGCCGCGCTTGTCCCAGTCTTTCAGTTCGACGAAGGCCATCGCCACGTTCTGCCCGCTGCCGGAGAAACTCCAGCCGATCACACTGGTGACGTTCGCGATGGCCGGCTCGCCGTGCAGGATATTTTCCATGCGCCGCACGACGGCCAAGGTACGCGCCTGCGTGGCGCCCGCCGGCAACTGCACCATCACCTGCAACTGGCCCTCGTCCTCGCTCGGTAGAAAACCGCCGGGCATCTGCCAATAGAGCACACCGCATACGCCGACCAGCACGGCGTAAACCGCCAGCATCGGCCCGATACGGCGCAGCGTGCGCGCGGTGAGACCGCGATAGCCGTGCGCGGCGCGATCGAAGCCGGACGTGAAGCGGCTCGCCGCGCGCGCGGCGAAGCCTGACAAACCACGCCGCGCGTCGCGTTGACGAACCGACTGCGTGTGCGGCTTCAGCAGATTCGCGCACAACGCGGGCGTCAGCGACAACGCCATGAACGACGAGACCAGCATCGACGCGATCATCGCCACCGCGAACTGCCTGTAAATTCCGCCGACGCCGCCCGGAAAGAACGCCATCGGCACGAACACCGCCGTCAACACCGCGGTCACGCCGACGATCGCGCCGCCGATCTGCGACATCGCCTTACGGGTGGCCTCGCGCGGCGGAAGATGTTCTTCTTCCATCACGCGATGCACGCTCTCCACCACCACGATCGCGTCGTCGACAAGGATGCCGATGGCGAGCACGAGGCCGAACATCGTGAACACGTTGATCGACAGCCCGCACGCATACATGGCGAGGAACGCGCCCATCAGCGTGACGGGAATCACCACGGTCGGCACGAGCGTATAGCGCAGATCGCGCAGGAACAGCCACATCACGAAGAAAACGAGCACCACGGCTTCCGCTAGCGTGACCAGTACTTCATGAATCGCGATCTGCACGAAATGCGCGTTGTCGAAAGGAATTTCGACGGCGACGCCCGGCGGCAAGCCTTTGGACAGTTCGGCAAGACGCGCGCGAATCGCATTCGACGTTTCGAGCGCATTGCCGCGCGGGCCGAGCTGAATGCCGACCGTCGCCGCTGCCTTGCCGTTCAGGCGCGACCAGTACGAGTAGTTATCGCGCCCGAGTTCGACCCGTGCGACGTCGCGCAAGCGCACCGCCGAGCCATCGGGCCGCGCCTTGATGACGATCTGGCCGAATTCGGCCGGCGAGATCAGTTGCCCTTTCACGCTCACCGAGGCCGTCAGTTGCTGGCCCGGAACGAACGGCGCGTCGCCCAGCGTGCCCGCCGTTACCGCGGCGTTTTGCGCGGCGATCGCGGCGTTCACTTCGGCGGCTCCGAGGCCGTACTCGCGCAGCTTCATTGGATCGAGCCAGATGCGCAGCGCTTCGTCGGCGTCCCACAGTTGCGCGGAGCCCACACCCGGCGCGCGCTTGAGTTCGCGCAACACATAGCGGCTCAGATAGTCGCTCAATTGCACGGAGTCGCGCGTGCCGTCCATGGACGTGAGCGCGACCAGCATCAGGAACGTGTTGGCCGACTTGAAGACGGTGATGCCCTGCTGCACGACCTGCTGCGGCAAACGCGGCTCGACCTGCTTGAGCCGGTTCTGGATGTCGACGAGCGCGAGATCCGGGTTGGTGCCGGGCGCGAACGTTGCGTCGATTTCGAGTTCGCCGAGGCTGTCGCTGGTCGTTTGGTAGTACAGCATATTGTCGGCGCCATCGAGGCTTTCCTCGATGATGCTGCCGACGTTGGCGTCCACAACTTCAGTCGACGCGCCCGGATACGTCGCGGCAATGACGATGCGCGGCGGCGCAAGACGCGGATACTGCGCCACCGGCAGCAGCGGAACGGCAAGCGCGCCCGCCACGACGATGGCGAGCGCGACGATCCACGCGAAGACTGGGCGGTCGATAAAAAAGAAAGGCACTCAGAGATCTGCCTGGATCGGCTCGAAGCGCGGGGCGTCGGCGAGGCGGGCCATATGCAGCGCATCGGCCAGCACGCCGTCGCGCAACGCATAGCCGCGCGAGCGGCCCTCTTCGACAAAGCCGAACTTGCGATACAGCGCGATCGCCGGTGCGTTGTCGACGAACACCCTCAGTTCGATGCGGCGCAAGCCGAGCGAAGCGTCCGCGGCTTCGGTCAACGCTCGCAGCAACACGGTGCCGACGCCGCGCCCGTGATACGCATCGTGCACGGCGAGGCCCAATTCAGCGCTGTGCGCACGGCACGGCCGGTAGACCTCCAGGCCGGCTTGTCCCACCATGCGGCCGTCCAGCCACGCGCCGACGTTCACGGAGTCTTTGAACCGGCGTTCATGCCATGCACGCAGCTTTTCAGCGGTGCGATAACCGATGGTCAACGTGCCGCGCCGCACGCCGCGTTGGCTCATGACCTCGGCAAATTCCTCGATATCGGACGGTTCAAGCGCTCGCACCGTGATGCGGTTCTCCACCGCTGTGTTGGCGGTTTGCGACGTTTCCTCTTTCATGGCTTTATTCCGCTGCGGTTACGGCTGCCGAGTGCGTCGACATCAACGGCGCGGGTTCACGCAGCCGCGCCATGAAATAGCAGTCGATCAGCATGCCGCCGCGCAACACCGCGCCGCGCTGCCGCGCCTCGATTTCGAAGCCGAACTTGCGGTATAGCGCGAGCGCCGCGTGGTTGTCGGCGAACACGTGCAATTCGACGCGGCGCAGGCCGAGCCAGTTGTCGGCCAGATCGAGCAACTCGGTCATCAGCGCATTGCCGATACCGCGCCGATGCCATGCGTCGTGCACGCAGATGCCGATCGAGCCGGTATGCGAGCGGCGTCCCTTCAAAGGCGTCAGTTCCGCTTCACCGACCAGCGTGTCGCCGATCGTCGCCGCGATCACGATCTCGGTGGGCTCCAGTTTCTCGATGTACTCGCGGGTGCTGGCGAGCGTTTGAAAAGGTGCGTGCGGATTACCGCTGACCACCACCGGCAACTGCTGCATGGCGTGGAATTGTTCCGCGTCGGCGAGGTGCAGTGCGCGCAGCGTCAGGCCCTCGGGCACGCTCTCAGGTTTTTCTGTTTGGAGGTTTTGATCCATAGGCTCATAACGTCAATTCAAACGATCTCACCAGAATGCCGGGCAATTGCATGCCGCCCGTGGCGCGCTCGCCCCAGGTCGAATCGCTCAACAGCAATTCCGCTTGCTCGCCGAGTTGTTCGAGTTCGCTGCCGAGCAGACGGTAAAGACTGTCGTCGAAACGCATGGCTTCGAGCGGCGCGACGATCTCGCCGTCTTCGACCCAGAAAGTCGCGAAACGCGTCATACCGGTGAGGCGGCAATTCATGCGGTCCGAGAAATTCACATACCAGAGATTGCCGATATAAAGGCCGGTGCCGATTTTCGCGAGCACGTCCTCTTCCGGCAGATCGCCGGCTTGCATCGAGAGCGCCGCCGGCGACTCGCTTGCCAAGGCGCCGTTCGGCGTCAAACCGTATTCGCGCGCGCTGCGTGCGTTGGTCAGGCGTTCGGCGCTGCGGCCGGCCTCGATCAACGGGACGGTGTCGCGCAGGTAGCCGTCGTCGTTAAAGCCTGGCGTGATGCCGAGCGTCAGATCTTCGCTGATCGTCACGCGCGGGTCGAGTACGATTTCTCCCACATGCAGCTTGTACAACTCGCTGCGCGAACTCGCCTGGGCGCGTGCGGAGAAGCCGCTCCACGCAGTCGTGCCGAGCAATTCCGCGAGCGCGGCGGGCGCCAGATACGAGCGATAACGCCCCGGCGCCAATGCGCGCGGCGTGCGTGCGAGCACGGCGAGACGGTTTGCCGCCTGTTCGAGCTTGTGCGCGAAAACAGCATCGCTCCAGTCGTCGCCGGCGTAAGTCGTCTTGATTGCGCGGCCGCTCGGGTCGTAGAGCGACCAGCTGAAATTGAAGTTATCCACTTCGTACCAGCCGCGGCTGCCGCTCGTGGACGCAAAGCCGCGCACGATCGTGCCGCCTGCGTAGAAGCCCACGAAATCGAGGCCTCGCGCGCATTCTGCGACCGTGCGCAACAAGCCGCCCGGGTCCGGCAGCTTGCCGGAGCGCTGCGTGGTGCGCTGCCATGCCGACGTGTCGAACAGCAGATGCGGATCGTCCGCCGCGTCGCGCAGGCCTTCACGCAAGGTGGCGAGCGCCGCGCTCACGTCGTCGAGATCCTGCTGCAGATCGCCGCATACGGTCAGCGTCGAATAGGCCTGGCGTGCGCCGTCGATCAGGCGCAAAGTCAGCTTGCCTTGCGACACGCTGCCGGTCTGCCGCACCTTGCCGCTATTGAAGCGGATAAAGTCCGACTGCTCTCCGGCAAACGAACTGAGCGTGGTTTCCGCGCCTTGTTGCAGGCGCTCGATCGCATCGGCGAGCGACGTGAAGTGCTGTTGCCAATCCACCGACATGGCGGCGCGCGAGGACATGAACTGGCTCATCATGCGCCTCCGAACACGTCGACGTTGCTGAACACGCAAGCCGGCGACGCATGGCCGACGCGAATGATCTGCGCGGGTTCGCCCTTGCCGCACATCGGCGTGCCGTACACCTCACGCGTGGCGGCATTGCCGACCGCGCTCAGGCTGCGCCAGAAATTCGCCGAGATGCCGCGATAGTTCGGCTGCTTCACCACTTGCGTGAGCTCGCCGTTTTCGATCAGCTGGCCGAATTCGCAGCCGAACTGGAATTTGTTGCGATGGTCATCGATCGACCAGGACGTGTTCGTGCGCATCAGAATGCCGTGCTCGATGTTACCGATCATCTCTTCCAGCGAACTCTCGCCGGGCTCGATGTTCAGATTCGCCATCCGGTCGATCGGCGGCCGGTTCCAGTTCGACGCGCGCGAATTGGCGACGCCCGGCATCTGCGCGCGCTGTTGCGACAGCGCGCCGCCGAGCGGACGTTCAAGCACGCCGTTGCGTATCAGATACTGCTTGTGCGCTTCGGTGCCGTCGTCGTCGAATGCGTACGAAGCGGCTTCTTCGCGCAGTTCAGGATCGAATGTGACGTTCAGCAACGCCGAGCCATAGCGGTACGAACCGAACATCTCCTGCTTGACGAAGCTCCAGCCCGCGAAGTTGCGCTCGTCGCCGAGAATCCGGTCGAGTTCGAGCGGATGCCCGATCGATTCGTGAATCTGCAGCATCATCTGATCAGGCATCAGCAGCAGATCGCGCTTGCCTGAAGGGCAATTCGGCGCGGCCAGCAATTGCAGCGCTTCGTTGGCGACGCGCACACCCGAGCCGTCGAAGCCGAAGCGCGCCAGCACTTCCATGCCGCCCTGCCCCAGCGTGCCGTAGTTGCCGCCGAGCGTGCGCACCTGAGTATCGCCATTCGCGTGCGCGGCCACGCTCAGTTGCGGCATCACGAAGCGGAATTGCTGGTCGATCCGCACGCCGTCGCCGGTCATGTAAAGCTGATCGGTATGGATGATCTGCACGGACGCCACGCGCTCGACGATACGTGCATCGAGATTCGCGCTGGCGCATTCGGCGCCCAGACGGTCGAGCCATTCGGCGCGGCTCGGCAACGCGTGTTGCGCATTCGGCGATGTGTAGTGCCCGCTCGCCGCCGGACGCGCGACCTCGCGATGATCGATCAGCGACACTGCCGCGCTAGCTTCCGCGCGCGCGGTGGCGATGTCGAGCGCGGCCTGCAAGCCAGCCGCTGAAAGATTCGCGGTGGCCGCATAACCCGCTCCCGCGCCCACCCATGCGATCAACATCGCGCCGCGGTCGCGCACCGAGCGCAGCGGCTGCGCGACGTCGTTGCGAATCTCGTGATCGTCGATCTGTTCGTCGACAATACGCAGCGACCAGAACGCCGCGCGGCTCTTCAGCGTACGGGCGGCTTGCGCCCAACGTTCGTCAATCATTAGCGGTTCCCGTATGAGTCTCCATGACGTCCGGCTGCGGCACGATCAGCGAGGACGCCAGCAGAGACTGGGTATAAGGATGCGACGGCGCATGCAGCACGTTCAGTGTGTCGCCGGCTTCGACAATGCGCCCCGACTTCATCACGATCACGCGATGCGCCATGGCTCGCATCACCGCCAGATCGTGCGTGATGAACAAAAAGCTTAGCTTGTACTTTTCCTGCAGATTTGTCAGCAGATTCAGCACCTGTTTCTGGATCGATACGTCGAGCGCGCTGGTCGGTTCATCGAGCACGAGCAATTCAGGCTGGACCGCAAGCGCGCGGGCAATCGCAATGCGCTGACGCTGGCCGCCCGAGAATTCATGCGGATAGCGCAGCATGGCGTCGGCGGGCATGCCTACTTCTTCCAGCAAGCTGCCCACGCGCGCACGCCGCGCCTTGGCGTCCACTTCGGGACGATGCACGGCGAGACCTTCGCCGATGATCTGCTCCACCGTCATGCGTGGCGACAGCGAGCCGAATGGGTCCTGAAACACGACTTGCATCCGCGAATAGAGCGCCCGGCGGGAAGTCGCGGTCTTCAGCGTCGACAACGGCATGCCGTCGATGTGAATATGGCCCGCCGCCGGCCGCTGCAGGCCGAGTACCGCCGCGGCCAGCGTCGATTTGCCGGACCCCGATTCACCGACGATGCCGAGCGTCTCGCCGCGCCGCACGCTCAGATCGACCTCATGTACCGCGCGAAACGTGGAGCGCTTGAACATCGAACGCCAGCCTTTCGCGGACGTGCTGTAGTCGACGGCGAGACCTTGTACTTCGAGCAAGCGCCGCGCGCCGGCTTCGACCGGCTCGATCGCACGTTGCGGCTCGCTGTCGAGCAGGCGCTTCGTGTATGGATGCTGCGGATTGGCGAACAAGGCTTCGGTCGTGTTGGTTTCGACCAGCACGCCCTTCTCCATCACCGCGACGCGCTGCGCGAAACGCTTCACGAGATTCAGGTCGTGCGTGATCAGCAGCACGGCCATGCCGCGTTCGGCCGCTTCCTGTTCCTGCAGCGCGATCAACAGATCGACGATTTGCTGGCGCACGGTGACGTCGAGCGCGGTGGTCGGCTCGTCGGCGAGCAGCAAACGCGGACGGCAGGCTAGCGCCATCGCGATCATCGCGCGCTGCCGCTGGCCGCCGGACAGTTGATGCGGAAAACTGTCAATGCGCCGTTCCGGCTCGGGAATGCCGGTGCGCCTGAGCAACTCGATGCCGCGCTCACGCGCCGCGTTAGGCCGCAAACCTTCGTGCAAACGCAAGCTCTCGGCGATCTGCTTGCCGATCGTAAAGAGCGGATTGAGCGCCGTCATCGGTTCCTGAAACACCATCGCGACGTCCGCGCCGCGAATCCCGCGCATCTGCTGTTCGCTTTTTTGCAGCAGGTCGACGCCGTCGAGCAGCATGCGGCCGCTCAATTCGGCCTGCTCCACGAGTCGCAAGATCGATAACGCGGTGACGCTCTTGCCCGAACCCGATTCGCCGACCAACGCCACGCGCTCGCCACGCGCGATCGAGAGGCTGAGTTCATGCACCGCGATCTTGTCGCCGAAACGCACGGAGAAGCGGTCGATTTCCAGCAAGGGTTGGCTCAGCACTGCGTCGCTCATCGCGGGCCTCCGCCGAAAGCCGAACCGCGCGAGCGAGTGTCGAGCGCATTGCGCAACGCGTCGCCCATGAAGGTCAACAGCAGCAGCGTGATCACTAGCGCGGCAAACGCCGACATGGAAATCCACCACGCGTCGAGATTGTTTTTGCCTTCCTGAAGCAGTTCACCGAGGCTCGGCGTCGGCGGCGGCATGCCCAGGCCGAGAAAGTCGAGACTCGTCAGCGAAAGAATCGCCGCGCTCATGCGAAACGGCAGAAACGTGATTACCGGCGTGAGACTGTTCGGCAACACGTGGCGCCACATGATCTGCCAGTTGCTGAGGCCCATGGTACGCGCCGCCTTCACGTAATCGAGCGAACGGTTGCGCAGGAATTCGGCGCGCACGTAATCAGACAACACGAGCCAGCCGAACATCGAGAGAAGAATGAACAGCAGCCATAAAGTCGGCTCGAAGATCGACGCGAAAATGATCAGAAGGTACAGGTCGGGCATCGAGCTCCAGATTTCGATCAGACGCTGGCCGATCAGATCGGTGCGTCCGCCGTAAAAGCCCTGCACGGCGCCGGCCGACACGCCGATCAATACGCCGGACACGGTCAACGCCAGCGCCATCAGCACCGATAACCGGAAGCCGTACAGCAGACGCGCGAGCACATCGCGGCCGTACTGATCGGTGCCGAGCCAGTTGCTCGACGTGGGCGGAGCCGGATACGGATGCGCGGCGAAGTAGTCGATCGTGTCGTAGTGAAAATGATTCGGCGGATAGATCGCGAAGTTGCCGTTCGATTCGAGCCGCGAACGGATATACGGATCGAGGTAATTCGCGCGGGCCGGAAAATCGCCGCCGAACAAGGTCTCCGAATAGTCCTTCACGATCGGAAAGTAATAGTGGCCGTCGTAGCGCACAATGAGCGGACGATCGTTGGACAGCACCTCGCCGAGCAGGCTGACGGCGAACAGCGACGCGAAGATCACGAGGCTCCAGTAGCCAGGACGCTGCTGCTTGAAGCGCAGCCACGTGCGCCGCCACGGAGACGGCGACGCCGCGTGCGCCGCGCCGGGCGCGTCAGCGGTCCAGGCGGTTGAATTGGATGCGGGGGTCGACGAGGACATAGCAGACGTCAGCAATGAGTTTGGTTACGAGGGCAATCAGCGTGAACAGAAACAGCGAACCGAGCACCACGGGGTAATCGCGGCGAATCACCGAGTCATATGAAAGTTGACCCATGCCGTCGAGTGAGAACAGCGTTTCGATCAGCAGATTGCCGTTCAGGAACGCGCCGACAAAGGCCGCCGGCAAACCGGTCAGCAACGGAATCGCGGCGTTGCGCAGCACGTGTTTCCACAGTACGTCGCGCTGCGGCGCGCCCTTCGCGCGTGCGGTCAGAACATATTGACGGCCGATCTCTTCGAGAAAAGTGTTCTTGGTCAGAATTGTGACGATCGCGAAGTTGCCGACCACCGAGGCCGTGACCGGCAACACGATATGCCACAGGTAATCGAGTACCTGGCCGATGGCGCTCAGGTCGCCGAAGTTATCCGACGTGAGGCCGCGCATCGGAAACACCTGCCAGAACGTGCCGCCGCCGAACAGCATCAGCAGCAACACGCCGAGCACGAAACCGGGAATCGCGTAACCGGCCAGCACCAGCACGCTCGTCACGGTATCGAAGCGCGAGCCGTTGCGCACCGCTTTCGCGATCCCCAACGGCACTGATATCAGATACGTGAGCAGCACGGTCCACAGGCCGAGCGTGACCGACACGGGCAGCTTCGAGCGAATCACGTCCCATACGCTGTCATGCTGGTAGTAAGACTGGCCGAGATCGAAAGTCGAGTAGTGCTTGAGCATCAGCAGATAGCGTTCGAGCGGCGGCTTGTCGAAGCCGAACTGCTTCCTGATCTGCTCGAGCTGCTGCGGATCGACGCCCTGGCTGCCGTGATAACCGCCGCCGCCCGCCCCCGCCTCCCCGCCACGGCTAGTGCCGTGGCGGAGTTGCGTCATCACCTGTTCGACCGGCCCACCCGGCACGAACTGCGTGACGACAAAGGTCAGCGTGATCACGCCGAGCAGCGTCGGCACCATCAGCAGCAATCGTCTGAGAATGTAGGCAAGCATGCTGTTCCTCTGTCGCTCAATGTGCGGCGGCCGTCTGGGTATGGTCCGCTTGCGGCTTCGCGCACCAGTAGCTGATGACCCAATCCTCGTACTGGTACGAAGCCGGCACGATCTTCGGAAAACCCATCGTGGTCTTGTAGCCGATGCGCGCACCCGGCGCGTAGTACTCGGGCACGAGGTAATACGAGTTGATGAGCACGCGATCGAGCGCGCGAGTCGCCGCCTGCAGGTCTTCGATCGTGGTGGCGGCAAGCGCGGCGCGAATCAGCGCATCGACCGCCTTCGAGCGGATGCCGGGATAGTTTTCCGAACCGATCTGCGATGCGGCCGCGCTGCCGAAGCGGCGCTGCAATTCCGCGCCCGGAATCGTCACCGGCGGATAGATGAAGGTCGTCATGTCGTACTCGAAGTTGTCGAGGCGCTTCTCATACAACGCGCTGTCGATCTCGCGCATATGCGCCTCTATGCCGAGCATGCCGAGCGCCTGCATGTACGGCAGGATCAAGCGGTCCATGCCGGGCTGATCGTCCATGATCTCGATGGTCATCGGCGTGCCCTTCACGTCGCGCAGCGCGCCGTCGCGGTAGTGCCAGCCGGCTTGCGCGAGCAGATCGCGCGCTATGCGCAAATTGCCGCGCAATGAATTCGGCGGGATGGTGTCGGGCTGCTTCGTCATCGGCCCGAATACTTCCGGCGGAACACTGTCGCGATACGGTTCGAGCAAGGCGAGTTCCTTCGGTCCGGGCATGCCGGTCGCGCCGAACGGGCTCGCGTCGAAATAGCTATGCGTGCGCCGGTATTGACCGTAGAACATCATGCGGTTCATCCAGTCGTAATCGAAGGCCATGCTCAATGCGTGGCGCACCCTCACGTCCTGAAACATCGGCTTGCGCAGATTCATCAGCAGGCCTTGCATTTGCGCGGGACCATCGGCGAATTCGCCCTTTTTCAGCAAGCCGTTCTTGAAGTTCTTGCCGACGTATTTGCGCGCCCACTGGGTCGCGCTGTATTCGACGACCACATCGGCGTCGCCCGCCTTGAAGGCTTCGAGTTGCGTATAGTGATCGCGGTACAGCTTGAACGTGATGCTCGCGAAACGGTACATGCCGCGCCGCGACGGCAGATTCGCAGCCCAATAGTTCGGGTTGCGGCGATAGGTGATCTGCTTGTCGTTCTTGCGCGACTCGACCAGATAAGGGCCGCTCGCGATCGGCGCCTCGGAGGCGATCTGATCGAACGGCGGCCGGGTGCCGGCGGCGCGCATGCCCCACTTCGGCGAAAAGATCGGTAGATCGCCGGCAATCAGCGGCGCCGAGCGCTCCGCATGTTTGAAGTCGAAGCGGACGGTCGCGTTGTCGATCACGACGGCGCGCTTGATCACCGAGAACTCTGCGTTGAACATCGGCGAGGCCTGCGGACTCGCCAACGTATCGAACGAATATTTGACGTCGGCGGCGGTGATCGGATCGCCGTTCGAAAAACGCGCGGCCGGGTTGATGTGGAAGGTTGCCGAACTCAGGTCGGACGCGACTTCCACGTCGTCCGCTATGAGCGGGTACTCGGAGGCCAACTCGTCCCAACTGCGCTGCATCAGCGTGTCGAACATCAAACGCCGGATGTCGGGTGCGGGCGCGCCGCGTACGAGAAACGGATTCAGCGAATCGTAGCTCTGCAGCTCGTCGTAGTTCTGGAAGCTGAGCGTGCCGTCGGCGGGCGCCGCGGGATCGGCGTAGTCGAAGTGCGTGAAATCAGCCGGGTATTTGGGCTCGTCGTATTGAGAAATCGACGGCCTCGCATGCGCCGGCGCCGCGCTCAGACCCAGACTCGCGCCTAGCGCCATCATCCATGCCGCGCTCAAGCCCAGCAGTGGCGCGCGCGCAAGCGTGGACACGGCGCGCGGCCAGCGAAACTTCGCAAGTCTCATCTTTGGAATGCGTGTGGATACGCGCCGGCTCGCGGGCCGGCGCGCGGTACGTCGAATCGGCGCGAGGACGGCTTGCGGCCATCACTCGCGTTCCCTTCCCAAACGCGCGTTGCTGCCGCGCGCCGTGCTTACTGGTCGTCGTCGCTCGGTGCAGTCTTGAACGAGAATGCCACTTCACCGACGTAGGCTTCGGCGTTCTTCTCGCATCGGTACGACTTCGCCGCCGTGATGACCGCCTCGTTGAACACCGAGGTAGGCGGCGTCACGCGCATGATCTTCACGTCGCTCACGCTGCCGTCGGGGCTGATCGACAGATGCGCGATCACGGTCGCCGAGATGCCCTCCTGCAACGCGCGTCGTGGAATCTGCGGCTGCACGGCCTGACAGTGTCCGCGGCCATCGACCACGCCATGCAACGCGGGCGGCGCTGCGGGCGCGGGCGGTGCGGCAGGCGCCGTGGCCGGTCCGGGCGTTGCGTTCGCCGTTGCCAATGCGGGCGCATTCGCGTTCGGATTGGCCGCCGGTGCGATGTTGGCCGGCTTCGGCGTGGGCGACGGCATGGCCGGCGGCGGCTTGGGCGTCGGCAGCGGCTTGGGCTGCACCTGCTTCGGTACGGGTTTGACCGGCGTGGGCGCGGGCGGCGGCTCGAGCTTCTTCACTTCCGGCGGTGGCGGTGGC
>DASPZL010000341.1:0-4273 GCA_035636295.1 Paraburkholderia sp. | reverse complement strand
CGCGCTCAATCGAGCGGCGATTTTCTCAACGTAGTCGTGATGCCGCGCCTGCAGCGGCGCGCCGAGTTGCTGCGCGAGCAGATAACGGATCAGCGCGATGCGCCGATGCCGTAACTCGATGCTCTGTTCGAGCAGCGCGAGCGCGGCATGGGCATCGCGCTGTTGAAACGCGCGCTCGGTAAGGCGCGCGGTGGCTAGACGTGTCGACGTCATGTCGGTCGATCGCAAAGAAAGCGGCGAGCGGTGCGTGCAAACACCGCTCGCCGCATCTCACGACATCAACGGCTCGGCGGCGTCGAGCATGATCTTGACGAAGTAGTCCGCAAAGCTGCGGCGCACGACGATATCGAAACTGTCCGGGCCGGTGGGCACCAGCGTCATCGATGCCTTGAAATAGTGGCTTTGCGCGCACTGTCCTTCACCGAACAGCTTGGGATGCAGATCGAGCGGGCAACCGCGCACGAGCACCTCGCGGGTGCGCGTGCCGCTGATTTCGAGCACCGTATAGCCGCTGCCGATATCCACCGCCGAAGCAAATACGCCTGCAAACGCGGCGCCGAGCTTCGCTTGCAGCGGCGCCGTACGCGACGCGTCGTGCGCCGTAGCCGAGCGCGCCAGCCACTCGTCGGGGCCGAGCCACAACAGGTCGTAGCCGTTGCCGCGCGCGATGGTGTTCGCTTTCTCGGGTGGACGGCAGCCGGTCACGCTTTCCACCGCACTCACAAAAGCCGCGTCGCGCGTATCGCCACGCACGTTGACCAGTTCCAGAAACGGCCGCTCGTTCAGCCTGAACGCGGCGGACGCCGTCGCCTGATGCTTCTTCAGCAGCGCGTCCGCGCCGACCAGCGGCGACTCCTGCCACACACCGGTTTGCTTGCCGACGGCGCGATCCACGACCGAAGCCGTCCCTCCTGTTTCATTCCACATGTTGACGTGCTCCTTCGCTGTCGTAGAACACCGAGCTGGTGACCTTGGCCGCAATCTGCTTGCCGCTCGAAAGCGGGATGGTGACGGTTTCGCCGATTTTGTCGAGACCGCCCTTCACGACCGCCATCGCGATCGAGCGCTTCAGGATCGGGCTGTAATAGCTCGACGTGACGTGGCCGAGCATCGGCACGGTATCGCCCTGGAACGCACCGGCGACGCCCGAAGGAAGCCTCTGTGGGACGATCTGCGAGCCTTCGGGAATCACGAACGACGGATCGTCCGCGAGTAGCCCGACCAGTTGCTTACGACCTGCCTTCGCCGTATCCGAGCGCGTCAGCGAGCGCTTGCCGAGAAAGTCCTTCGATTTCGCGACGAGCCCGCCCATGCCGAGATCGTACGGCGTCATCGAGCCGTCCGTATCCTGGCCGACGATGATATAGCCCTTCTCCGCGCGCAGCACGTGCATGGTTTCGGTTCCGTACGGCGTGATGTCGAACTCTGCACCCGCGGCCATCAGCGCTTCCCACACCGCGCGTCCGACGTTGGCCGGCACGTTCACTTCATAAGCGAGTTCGCCGGAGAAGCTGATCCGCATCACACGCGACGCCGCGCCCGCTACCGTACCCTCGCGATAGCTCATGAACGGGAACGCCGCGTTCGCGAAGTCGATGTCGTGGCACACCTTCTGCAAGACCTTGCGGCTGTTCGGACCGACCACGGCGAACGTGGCCCAGTGATCCGTGACCGACGCAAGCCGCACGCGCATATCGGGCCACTCGGTTTGCAGCCAGCGTTCGAGCCAGGTCAGCACACGCGCCGCGCCGCCCGTGGTGGTCGTCATCATGTAATGCTGATCGGCGAGGCGCACCGTCACGCCGTCGTCGAAGATCATGCCGTTTTCGTCGAGCATCAGGCCATAGCGGCACTTGCCGACTTCCAGCTTGCTCCACGGATTCGTATAGACCCAGTTCAGCAGCTTCGCGGAATCGGGGCCCTGAATGTCTATCTTGCCGAGCGTCGAGGCGTCGAGAATGCCGACGCTCGTGCGCACCGCGAGCGACTCGCGCGCGACTGCCGCGTGCATGTCCTCACCCGCTTTCGGGTAGTACCACGGACGCTTCCAATTGCCGACGTCCTCGAAGGCCGCACCGTTTTGCACATGCCATTCGTGCACCGCCGTCTTGCGTACCGGATCGAGAAACTCGCCCAGCTCGCGGCCCGCGAACGTGCCGAACGTGACCGGCGTGTAGTTCGGCCGGAACGTCGTCGTGCCGGTCTCGGGAATCGTCTTGCCGAGCGCCTGCGCGAGAATCGCCATGCCGTTGATGTTGCCGAGCTTGCCCTGGTCGGTGCCGAAGCCCATGGCCGTGTAGCGCTTCACGTGTTCGACCGACTCGAAACCCTCGCGTGCGGCGAGGAAAATATCCGCCGCCGACACGTCGTTCTGGAAATCGACGAACTGCTTCGGCCCACGCGTGGCGAGCTCGCGTCCGCCGACGAGCCACAGCGGCTGCATCTTCGCTTCAGCGATCTCGGCCACCTGCACCGGATTCGGCCGCGCGACGATATGACCGGCGGCACGCGCCGCCTCCACACCCGCATCGACCGCGAAGCGGATGCCCTGCCCGAGCGTGAAGTCACCCGCACACGCGCCGACGCTCGTCTCCGCCTGCATCGCCTTGCCCGGCACGAAGCAGGCTTTCTCGTCATGCCAGTGCGCCTTGCCGCCCGACTGCGCGAACAGATGCAGCACGGGGCTCCAGCCGCCGGACATCGCGAGCAGATCGCAAGCCAGCTCGCCCTGCTTCGCACCGACCTGTCCATTCGAATACGACGCCACGTCCACCGAGTCGACGCGCAGCTTGCCGTGCGCCGCCGTAATCGCAACGCCGTTCATCACCTTGACGCCATAGCGCCGCGCGAGCGCGGGCAACGTGCCCTTCGATTCGCCCGCGCGTGGGTCGACCACCGTCACCTGCGCGCCGGCCGCTTTCAGGTCGAGCGCGCATTGATAGCCGTCGTCGTTGTTGGTGAACACGACCGCGTTGCGCCCAGGCAGCACCGCATAGCGATGCAGATACGTCGACACGGCCGAAGCCAGCATCACGCCCGGCAGATCGTTGTTGCCGAATACGATCGGCCGTTCATGCGCGCCGGTCGCGAGAATCACGCGTTTCGCGCGGATTTTCCACATCAGTTCGCGCGTGCCCTTGCGCTGCGACACCGGCAAATGTTCGGTGAGCCGCTGCGTGACCGTCACGAGGTTGTGATCCTGATAACCGAACGCGGTGCTGCGGCACAGGATCTTCACGTCGGGCATTTGCCGCAGTTCGTCCTCGATCTTCTGCACCCACTGCAACGCGGGCCTGCCGTCGATATCCGTGCGGCACGACAGCAGCGAACCGCCAAGCTCCGGCTGATCGTCGACCAACGTCACGCGCGCGCCGGACAACGCCGCCGCGTGCGCGGCCGCCAATCCAGTCGGGCCGCCACCGACCACCAGCACGTCGCAATGCGCAAAGCACTTGTCGTAGCGGTCCGCGTCGGTTTGCTCGGGCGCCTTGCCGAGACCGGCCGCATCGCGGATCGCTTCTTCATACTTCGGCCAGAACTTGCGCGGCCACATGAAGGTCTTGTAGTAGAAGCCCGCCGGAATGAAACGCGCGAACTTCTGATTGATCGCCATGCGGTCTTTCTCGATGCTCGGCTTCGCGTTCACGCTGGTGGCGACGAGCCCCTGATACAACTCCACTTCGGTGGCACGCGCATTCGGCACCGTGTACGCGCCGGTTTCGAGTTGCACGATCGCATTCGGCTCTTCCACGCCCGCCGTCACGATGCCGCGCGGCCTGTGATACTTCCAGCTACGCGCGACGAAATGCACGCCGTTCGCGAGCAATGCCGAAGCCAGCGTGTCGCCCTGATAACCCTGATACTTGCGGCCGTTGAACGTGAAGCTCAGCGCGATTGCGCGATTGATACGCCCGCCGCTCGGGAGTCGGTCTTTCTGGCTCATGATGCCTTGCCCTCTTGTGCTTGCCCCTCGTTGCCATCCATCACGAGCAACGGACGCTCGAACGTCTCGTAGCCCTGGATCTCGTAGCTCACCGTGTCGCGCTGCGCCTTGAACCAGCGGCGGCAGCCTTGCGTGTGCATCCATTGTTCGCGATGCACGCCGCGCGGATTCTTGCGCATGAACAGGTAGTCGCCCCATTCTTTATCAGTGAGTTTTTCGGTGTCCAGCGGACGGGCAATATCCGCTTCGCCGCCGCAGGAAAATTCGGTTTCGGCGCGTGGCCCGCACCACGGGCATTCGATCAGCAGCATCTGTATTCTCCTATGTCGA
>DASPZL010000340.1:0-10657 GCA_035636295.1 Paraburkholderia sp. | reverse complement strand
TGTCCATCGCCGCGCCGAAGGTCTTGATGTCGGTCACGCGGCGTTTCTCGCGCTGCTTTTCAAGCGCAGGCGATGTGCCTTTGAGAACGGCTTTGCGCGCGTCCAGGAGCAGTTCACGCGCCATCGCCAGCGAAATACCGTCAGGCCCATAGCGCCCGAGGGTCAGTGTTTCGCGGCGACCGTTGAGACGGTAATCGTAGCGGAAGGTGATCGTACCGCTAGTCGATACCGTCACGTACATCCCGTCCCGGTCAGAAGCCTTATAAATCTTGGACTTAGGCTTGAGATTGCGTAGTGCAGCGTCGGTGAGCATCGAGGTTTCCTCCGGTATTTTGACGGCTTTACCGTCAGGTTTTACCGTCAGGGATCGGGAGACCTGTTGATGCCCGGAAAGCCGCGTAAAACAAGCTTTCCCGAGAAGATTTTTACCGTCAAAGACGGTAAAAATCTGAATAGTGAACGAGAATGTCTTAATCCAGCCTCGATTTTTACCGTCAGCTCTACCGCCAACTTGTTTTGCTGGCCGGCGATAGCCACCGATAGGTGCCGCGACGTATTTATTTTAAAATCAATACGTTACGACAGCTTTTCGATAGCTGGCGATAGTCCTCGAAGGACGTCAATTCATTCCCACTCGATGGTCGCCGGCGGCTTACCCGAAATGTCATAAACAACCCGGTTGATACCCCGCACTTCGTTGATGATCCGGTTCGACACATGCCCGAGCAGTTCATGCGGCAGGTGCGCCCAATGCGCGGTCATGAAGTCGAGCGTCTGCACGGCGCGCAGCGCAACCACATACTCGTAGGTCCGCCCGTCGCCCATCACGCCGACGCTCTTCACCGGCAGAAACACCGCGAACGCCTGGCTCGTCAGGTCGTACCAGGACTTGCCGGTTTCCTTGTCGATGAAGGTCCGCAGCGTCTCGATGAAAATCGCGTCCGCGCGGCGCAGCAGGTCCGCGAAATCGCGCTTCACTTCGCCGAGAATCCGCACGCCCAACCCCGGGCCCGGGAACGGATGGCGATACACCATGGCCGGCGGCAAACCGAGCTTCACGCCGAGTTCGCGCACTTCGTCCTTGAACAGTTCGCGCAGTGGCTCCAGCAGCTTCAGATTCAGCGTCTCAGGCAGGCCGCCCACGTTGTGGTGGCTCTTGATGGTCTGCGTCGCCTTCTTGCCCTTGCCGGCCGATTCGATCACGTCCGGATAGATCGTGCCTTGCGCCAGCCACTTCGCGTCGGTCAGCTTGCCGGCTTCGGTCTGGAACACTTCGACGAACTCCGCGCCGATGATCTTGCGCTTCGCTTCCGGATCGCTCACGCCGGCGAGCTTTCTCAGGAACACGTCGCTGGCGTCCACATGAATCACCTTCACGCCGAGGTGATCGGCGAACGTCGCCATCACCTGCTCGGCTTCGTTCAGCCGCAAGAGGCCGTGATCGACGAACACGCAGGTCAGCTGATCGCCGATCGCGCGGTGCAGCAGCGCCGCCGCCACCGACGAATCCACGCCGCCGGACAGGCCCAGGATCACGTGCTCGTTACCGACCTGCTCGCGAATCTTCGCGACCGCTTCGTCGATGTAATGACCCATTTCCCAATCGGGCCTCGAGCCGCAAATCTGCAGCACGAAGCGCTCGAGCATCGCGCGGCCCTGCACGGTGTGCGTGACTTCCGGATGCCATTGCAAGCCGTAGAAATGGCGCTTTTCATCGGCCATCGCCGCGATCGGGCACGATTCCGTCGACGCCATCAGCGCGAAGCCCGGCGGCATTTCCAGCACCTTGTCGCCATGGCTCATCCACACCTTCAGCATGCCGTGACCTTCCGGCGTGGTGAAGTCGCTGATGCCTTCGAGCAGGCTCGTATGGTTGCGCGCGCGCACTTCGGCATAACCGAACTCGCGCAGGTGGCCGATATCGACCTTGCCGCCCAGCTGCTCGGCCATTGCCTGCATGCCGTAGCAGATGCCGAGCACGGGCACGCCGAGTTCGAACACCGCTTGCGGCACGCGCGGCGTATCCGTTTCGGTGACCGAGCTCGGGCCGCCGGAGAGGATCACGCCCTTCGGCGCGAAATCGCGAATGAACGACGCATCGACGTCGTACGGATGAATTTCCGAATACACGTTGGCTTCGCGAACGCGACGTGCAATCAGTTGGGTGACTTGCGAACCGAAGTCGAGGATCAGGATCTTGTCATGCATGGCAGCGGACGGAGTCAAAAGTGAACGGATACGGAATGCCGCGCACGAAGCGCGGCGTTGAATTCAAAGCGGCCCACGTGGGAACGATCGAGCATGAAACGTAACAATGAAGCACGCTGGCGCGTCCGCCGCCGCGGGCAATGGCTTGCGGCATACGCGAACGGAATCCGGTAGCTTCGGCGGACGGTGTGGCTCGGCGCCTCAGCCATGAAACGGCGGCCGGGGCGCGCCCGGCGCGTCGGCGGCGGCGTTGCGGGCGTCGTCGCGTGCGGCTGCCGCATCGGCGCTGGCCGCGCTTGCCGCCTTGGCGGCTCGTTCAGCGCGCTCGGCGCGTTCTGCCGCCGTCAGACCCGGCTCGTCGACCGCCGGATGAACCGGCGCACCCGTAGCCGGACTCACCGGCCGCGTAGCCGGCATGACGGGTTCGATCACCGGTTCAGCCCGGTAGACCGGAAAGCCCGCCGTGGCGGGAGCCGGCTCACGCCTGTTAGCAGCGTCTTTCGCGGCATCTTTCGCCGCTTGACGCTCGGCGCGCTCGGCAGCAGCGGCTTCAGCCAACCGCACCTTTTCGCGCCGCCGCACCGCGCTCGACAAACGCACGCCGCCCAGGCCGATCACCAGCAGCACCACACCGGTCAACACCGCCACGATCTGCCCGAAACCGGTCAGCGACGGCGTATGCAAACCAAGCAGCCAGACCAGCATCAGCACGCCGGTCAGCCAGTTTACATGGCCGACGACTCTCGCGACGCTCGAAGTAAGCGCCCCGTCGATCGACGCGTGCAAGGCCAGCCAGCCGAGCCCGATCAGCGCCACGCCGAACCCCTGGCCGACCAGAGCCGGCTGGGTTTGCACCAGAAGCAGCGCGTTGTACAACGAAGTCCACGGCGTCAGCAGGAACAACAGGCCGAACGCAAGCAGCAGCAAGGCATCGAGGATGAGTACAGCGCGCAGCAATGGCTTCATTGGCGTTTAGTCCACGTGGTAGTTGGGCGCTTCCTTGGTGATCTGCACGTCATGCACATGCGATTCGCGCAAGCCCGCGCCCGTGATCTGCACGAACTCGGCCTTCTCGTTCATCTCCGCGATGGTGCGGCAACCGCAGTAGCCCATGCTGGCGCGCACGCCGCCGATCAGCTGGAACAGGATCGCGTTGACCGAGCCCTTGTAGGCGACGCGGCCTTCGATCCCTTCCGGCACCAGTTTGTCGATATTCGCGGAGTTGTCCTGGAAGTAGCGGTCCGCCGCGCCGTCCTTCATCGCGCCGACCGAGCCCATGCCACGGTAGGACTTGTACTGGCGGCCCTGGAACAGGAACACGTCGCCCGGCGACTCTTCGGTGCCGGCGAACATGCTGCCCATCATCACGGCGTTCGCGCCGGCTGCCAGCGCCTTGCTGACGTCGCCCGAGAAGCGCACGCCGCCGTCGGCGATGACCGGCACGCCGGTGCCCTTCAGCGCTTCCGACACGTTGGCGATCGCGGTGACCTGCGGCACGCCCACGCCTGCCACGATTCGCGTCGTGCAGATCGAGCCGGGGCCGATACCGACCTTCACGCCGTCCGCGCCGTATTCGACGAGCGCCTTGGCCGCCGCGGCGGTAGCGATGTTGCCGCCGATCACTTCGACGTGCGGGAAATTCTGCTTGACCCACTTGACGCGCTCGAGCACGCCCTTGCTGTGGCCGTGCGCCGTGTCGACGACGATCACGTCGACACCCGCCTGTGCCAGCAGCGCAATGCGCTCTTCGTTGTCTTCGCCCACGCCGACCGCGGCGCCCGCGCGCAGCTTGCCGTGTTCGTCCTTACAGGCGTCCGGATGTTCGGTTTGCTTGGTGATGTCCTTGACGGTCATCAGGCCGCGCAGTTCGAACGCTTCGTTGATAACCAGCACGCGCTCGAGGCGGTGGCTGTGCATCAGCGCCTTGGCTTCGGCGAGCGGCGTGCCTTCCTTGACGGTGACGAGGCGCTCGCGCGGCGTCATGATGCTGCGCACCGGTTCGTCCAGACGCTCTTCGAAGCGCAAATCGCGGTTCGTGACGATCCCGACCAGTTGCGCGCCCTCGACCACCGGGAAGCCCGAAATGCCATGCTGACGCGACAGCGCGATCACGTCGCGCACCTTCATCTGCGGCGGAATCGTGATCGGATCACGCACGACGCCCGATTCGAAGCGCTTGACCTTGGCAACTTCACGCGCCTGCTCGGCCGGCGTGAGATTCTTGTGGATGATGCCCACGCCACCCATTTGCGCCATCGCGATCGCGAGGCGTGCTTCGGTGACCGTGTCCATGGCGGCGGACACGAGCGGCATATTCAGGGAGATGTTGCGGGTCAGCCGGGTCTTGAGGCTGGTGTCGCGCGGCAGAACATCGGAGTAGGCCGGGACGAGGAGCACGTCATCGAACGTGAGTGCTGTTTGGATCAGACGCATGGCAAATCCTATAGGCGCAAAAGCGAATTATACGCGATACCTCCCCGGTTTTCACTGCACTAACAGCAGCTTAGCGAATTTCAGGCGATTTTTTTCGTGACTTTGGGCGCTTCGATTTCGCTTGGCTGTTCGGCTCGGGTTCAATCAGGTTTCGTTTGCGCGTTCGGGCGCATCGGCGCCAAATGCAGAATCAAACAAGACGCCCTGCCCGCCGACCGGCTATTCTGCGGACCATTCGAGTTTTCTGGCAGGGGTAGTCGATGCAGCGCGGTGTGGCATATGGAGTCATGGCTGGGGCCTTATGGGGCATGGTGTTTCTGGTGCCGCGCGTGCTGCCCGATTTTTCGCCGCTGCTGCTCTCCGCCGGCCGCTACACGATGTACGGCCTCGTCTCGCTGGCCGCCGCGCTGCCGATGATGCGCTCGCTCGTCAGGCGCCTCACTCGCGAGGATCTCGGCGCGCTCGTCAAACTGGCGCTGGCCGGCAACCTGCTCTACTACCTGCTGCTGACGGCGGCCGTCCATCTGATCGGCATCGCGCCGGCGTCGCTGATCGTCGGCGTGCTGCCGGTCACGGTCACGCTGCTCGGCCGGCGCGATCACGGCGCGGTGCCGCTCGCCCGCCTCGCATGGCCGCTCGCGATGGTGATGGCGGGCATCGCCTGCATTAACGTCGACGTGTTTACGCTCGCGGACGGCACGCCGGTGAGCGTCGCCACCAGGCTCATCGGCCTCGCCTGCGCGGTCGGCGCGCTGGGATGCTGGACGTGGTTCGCGGTCGAAAACGCCCGCTACCTGCGGCGTCAGACGCATTTCAGCGGCAACGAGTGGTCGGTGCTGTGGGGCGTGGTGACGGGCGCGCTCGGCGCGGCGCTATGGCTCGTGATCGCCGTGCTGCCGTCGGGCGGCCTGCGAGGCGAACTCGCGGACGGCCGCTGGCATACCTTCTGGATGCTGAATCTCGGCCTCGCGGTCGGCGCGTCGTGGCTCGGCAACGGGCTGTGGAACGCCGCGTCGAAACGGCTGCCGCTGACGCTCTCGGGCCAGATGATCGTGTTTGAAACACTGTTCGCGCTGCTCTATGCGTTCATTTACGACCAGCGCCTGCCGCGTCCGCTGGAAATGGCGGCGATTTTGCTGCTGGTGGCGGGGGTCTGCTGGTCGGTGCGCCAGCATGCGGATGATGATTCGTCCGGTGCGGCGTCGATTCAGGAGAAGGCGCAGGTTTCGGCGCCTTGAGGCGGGCGCGGCGGGCGCCGGTCTCGACGCTCCGCAAGCACGCCCCGTAACGCGCTGCTTGACTGCGACGTGCCGGCAATGCGGTGAGCACCGGTTCGCCCGAATCAGTTGACGACGCAGTGAGCGCGCGATTCCCCCGAGCGCCAGTTGGCGCGCACAGCCAACACGTCTGAAAGACCCGCTTAACGCGAATCCTTGTTCTGCCAGCGACGCCCCTCGATCGAGCCCGCCTTGCGGGTCTTCTCGACGCGCCGTTGACGCGACACCTTCGGATCCACCCGCAGCGGCCGGTAAATCTCGACGCGATCGTGGTCGGCGAGCACCGTATCGAGCGGCTTGAGCTTGCCGAACACGCCGACCTTCTGCGTGCCGAGATCGATCTGCGGATAGCGCCGCAAGATGCCGCTCGCGTCAATCGCCTGCCGCAGCGTGGCGCCCTGCGGCAACTCCACGGCGATCAGCGTTTGCTCATTGCCGAGCGCGTAGCAGACTTCGATCGACAGCCGCGCGCTCATGCCTTACCGTAGCGCTGGTCGGCGCGCTTCACGAACGATTCGACGAAGGTATTGGCGATGTGATTGAACACCGGCCCAATGAGCTTCTCGAGAATGATGTTGGTGAATTCGTAGTGCAGCGCGAATTCGATCTTGCAGGCGTCGGCGCGCAACGGCGTGAAACGCCAGAAGCCGGTGAATTTGCGAAACGGGCCGTCCGCGAATTCCATATCGATGCGCGTGGGCCGCTCCATGCTGTTATGCGTGGCGAAATGCTGCTTGATGCCCTTGAAGTTGATATCGATCTTCGCCTCCATGCCGGTTTCGTCCCGGCGGCGGATTTCGACTCCTCCGCACCAGGGCAGGAAGTTGGGGTAATCGGCGACGTCGGTGACGAGGTCGAACATCTGTTCCGCCGAATGGCGGATCAACACGGTTTTCTGGACATCTGCCATAAATTGGACAGCACGTGGCAAGAGTGGACAAGCGCCGCGGGCTTTCCTTGCCCCGCTTTGCTAAAATCGTGATTTTAAACGAGTTGGGCACTTTCCATTCATGAGCATCATCGACAACAGAAAAGCCTTCTACGACTACTCGGTCGAAGAACGCTATGAAGCAGGGCTCGTGCTCGAAGGATGGGAGGTCAAGGCGCTGCGCGCCGGGCGCGGCCAGATCAAGGAAGGTTATGTCGTTATCCGCAATAACGAACTGTTCCTGATCGGCACGCACATCAGCCCGCTGCCCGAAGCCTCGACCCACATCAACCCGGATCCGGTGCGCACGCGCAAGCTGCTTCTGCACAGCGAAGAAATCAGCAAACTGATCGGCAAGGTCGAGCAGCGCGGCTACACGCTCGTGCCGCTGAACTTTCACTACAAGGGCGGCCGAGTCAAATGCGAGATCGGTCTGGCCAAGGGCAAGAAGCAGCACGACAAACGCGAAACCGAGAAGAAACGCGATTGGGAGCGCGAGAAGGCGCGTCTGATGCGCTCGCCTGGCTGAACTGAGCCGGCGGCGGGGCCTGTCGTGACCCGGCTTACGCCGGGCGTTGCGCTGAATTGCCGCGCCTTTACGCAAGGCTACGCCAGGGCCGCCTCAAGGCCTGGTCAACCACCAACAGCCAGGCGCTAATCAGGCATTAACCAGGCACTAACCAGGCATTAACCAGGCACTAACCAGGCATTAACCAGGCGCTCAACGAAAAATGGCCCGCACACTCCGCGGGCCATTCTCTTTTCAGCGGGCGAACGCGTTCACGGACACGTCCACCGCAACGAACTCACCGCACGTCGGTCGCGCCCTTGCCTTTGCTCACGATGGTCAGCGCCGAGGCGATCATCGAACTCATCTCCGACATATTGCCCGGCACGATCAGCGTCGTGCCCTGCTTCGCCAGATTCGCGAACGCGTTCACGTATTGTTCGGCCACCTTCAGGTTCACCGCCTCCATTCCGCCATTCGACTGGATCGCCGCAGCGATCTTCTGAATCGCCTGCGAGTTGGCCTCGGCCACCGCCAGAATCGCCGCCGCCTGGCCTTGCGCCTGATTGATCGCCGCCTGCCGTTCGCCTTCGGACTTCTGGATCGACGCTTCACGACCGCCGGAGGCGATATTGATCTGCTCCTGCTTGCGCCCTTCGGACGCCGCGATCAGCGCGCGCTTCTCGCGCTCGGCGGTGATTTGCGCTTGCATCGCGTGAAGAATCTCCTTGGGCGGCGTCAGATCCTTGATCTCGTAGCGCAAGACCTTCACGCCCCAGTTGGACGCCGCTTGATCCAGCGACGACACGATGCTGTGGTTGATGAAGTCGCGCTCCTCAAACGTCTTGTCGAGGTCCAGCTTGCCGATCACGGAGCGCAGCGTGGTCTGCGACAACTGCGTGATCGCGAACACGAAGTTGCTCGATCCGTACGACGCCTTCATCGGATCGGTGACCTGAAAATACAGCACGCCGTCCACCTGCAATTGCGTGTTGTCGCGCGTGATACAGACCTGGCTCGGCACTTCGAGCGGAATTTCCTTGAGAATGTGCTTGTACGCGATCCGGTCGACGAACGGAAACGCGAAGCTCAAGCCCGGCGTCAGCGTGCGGTGATAGCGGCCGAGCCGCTCCAGCACCCACGCATGCTGCTGCGGCACGATCTTGATGATCTGCGCCGCCAGCACGATCACGATCACTAAAAACACCGCCCCGATGATGGTCGAATCCATTGCTGCCCTCCGGTCCCTGGTTCGAATAGTTGTGCGTATCTTGCAAGCGCTCAGGCCGCCGTCGCCTTGTGCCTGGGCCTGGAATGCGGGCTCGCCACGACGACGAGGCAACTGCCGCGCATCTCGGTGATTTCGTAGACCTGCGCGTCTTCAGGCTCGCCCTCGGCCAGTTCGACGTCCCACGCCGCGCCGCGGTAATCGACGCGCGCCCGGCGCCCTTGCCACGCCGGCACGTTCAGCGTCTGACCGATGTCGAGATTGACGTCCGGGTTCTTCGACGCCTCCTTGCGCGTTCTGCGGCCAAAGCCAGAGCGCCTAAGCAGCAGCACCGCCGCGAGCGCCACGACGGCCGCAAGCGCGAACTGCGCGTCGGCAGCGGCGCCCATGAGATGCGCGATGGCCGCCGCCACAAAGCCCAACGCGATCATCAGCAGATAGAACGTGCCGCTGATCAGTTCCAGCACGACAAGCACACCCGCCCCGACCCACCAGAACCATCCACCTGGCGCCACGTCGACCTCCACAAAGCAAAACACCCCGATCTACCGGGGTGTTTATAGCACGAAGCGGGTGCCTTTTACCGAGCAATGCAGCAGGCTTTAACGCACATTCGACATGCGCTTGACATACCGCACCGCTCGCGATGCATGCCGCTTAAAACGGCATGACGCACACTTTACTTCTTCGACGACTTCGCCAGTTGCTGCCACGTCTCGATGATCGTGTCGGGGTTCAGCGAGATCGACTTGATGCCTTCATCGGTCAGCCATTGCGCGAAGTCCGGATGATCCGAAGGACCCTGACCGCAAATACCGACGTACTTGTCGAGGCGCAAGCAGGTTTCAATCGCGCGCTTGAGCATGAACTTGACCGCCGGATCGCGTTCGTCGAAATCGACCGCCAGCAGTTCCATGCCGGAGTCGCGGTCGAGGCCGAGCGTGAGCTGCGTGAGATCGTTCGAACCGATCGAGAAACCGTCGAAGAATTGCAGGAATTCTTCGGCGAGAATCGCGTTCGACGGCACTTCGCACATCATGATCAGGCGCAAGCCGTTCTCGCCGCGCTTCAGGCCGTACTTCGCGAGCAGCCCGACCACGCGTTCCGCCTGCTTCAGCGTACGCACGAACGGCACCATGATCTCGACATTGTCGAGGCCCATCTCTTCACGCACCTTCTTCAGCGCGATGCATTCCATCTGGAACGCTTCGGCGAAGTCATCAGCGATGTAGCGCGACGCGCCGCGGAAGCCCAGCATCGGGTTTTCTTCGTCCGGCTCGTAGCGCGAACCGCCGATCAGCTTCTTGTACTCGTTCGACTTGAAGTCCGAAAGACGCACGATCACGGACTTCGGATAGAACGCCGCGGCAATCGTCGCGATGCCTTCGGTCAGCTTGTCGACGTAGAACGCGCGCGGCGATGCATGGCCGCGCGCCACGCTTTCCACGGCCTTCTTCAGGTCCTGATCGATGTTCGGATACTCGAGAATCGCCTTCGGGTGAACGCCGATGTTGTTGTTGATGATGAACTCGAGCCGCGCCAGACCCACGCCTGCGTTCGGCAGTTGCGAGAAGTCGAAGGCCAGTTGCGGATTGCCGACGTTCATCATGATCTTCACCGGAATCGGCGGCAGTTCGCCGCGCTGCACTTCGGTGATTTCGGTTTCGAGCAGGCCGTCGTAGATCTTGCCTTCGTCGCCTTCCGCGCACGATACGGTGACCAGCGCGCCTTCCTTCAGCACGTCGGTGGCGTCGCCGCAGCCGACCACGGCCGGCACGCCCAGCTCACGCGCAATGATCGCCGCGTGGCAGGTCCGCCCGCCACGGTTCGTGACGATCGCCGACGCGCGCTTCATTACCGGCTCCCAGTTCGGGTCGGTCATGTCGGCCACCAGCACGTCGCCCGGCTGCACGCGGTCCATTTCCGACGGATCATGAATCACGCGCACCGGACCCGCGCCGATCTTCTGACCGATCGCGCGGCCGGTCACCAGCACGTTCGATTGGCCCTTCAGCTTGAAGCGCTGCTCGGCCTTGCCCGTGGCCTGGCTCTTCACCGTCTCCGGACGCGCCTGC
>DASPZL010000339.1:0-13007 GCA_035636295.1 Paraburkholderia sp. | reverse complement strand
AGTCCGTCACGCGCTACGCCGCCGGCATTCCGGCCGGCTCACAGCATCCGCAGGAAGCGCGGCAATTGCTGCAGTTTCTCGCGTCGCCCGAAGCTGCCGCCGATATCGCCGGAACCGGCCTCGATCCGCTGAACAAAAAGTAAGTGGAATAAACGCCGGCGCTCAATCGTTTGTTCCTCATGCGCGGCCGCACGCCGCGTTCCGCGCGAGACCAACACCAAAATCAGGAGCCGACATCATGCGCAAGACTCTCTTCTGCCTCGCCCTCCTCGCACTGCAACAGACAGCGTTTGCCGAGGCGCCGAAAGTCGTCGACGGCCGCTTCGTCACCGCCGAGGGCATGACGCTTTACACCTTCGACAAAGACACCACGCCCGGTGTGAGCGCCTGCACCGGCGGCTGCTTGAACTATTGGCCGGCGGCAACCGCCAGCCCGTCGGACAAGCCATCAGGTGACTGGACGCTGATCCCCGGCGCCGACGGCAAACAGCAATGGGCGTACAAAGGCCGGCCGCTCTATCGCTACGCGGCCGACAAGCAGGCGGGAGATACGAAGGGAGACGGCTTCAAGGACATGTGGCATATGGCGAAGCCCTGAACGGCAGCCTCGCGGCGCGCAGCGCAACAACGCCAAACCCGGAGCAAAGCCACAATCCCGTGCACGCGCCAAATCGAAGCGAGGCGCCAAACGCAAGACGCCGGCAGAACGCCGGCGTCGCGCCAACAACCGGATCGCTCCGGCCTACTCGTCTTTCGGACACTGCAGGTTGCAGCCGTTCGGATCGCCCAAGTCGCCGCGCTTGCGCTTGGCCGACTTGTTGCCGTGCTGATATTTATCCGAAGGCGCCGACGCGGCAAACGGCATTTGCGGATGTTCGGCCAGACGAAACTCGTCTTGCAAGATGCCGCCCGGCACACCGGGCGAATTCTGTGCAAAGGCAACCGAGGCAACCGAAACGGTGGCGAGAAGCACACCGGCCGTCGCAGCTGCAGCGCACGCGTGAAGAAGAACTTTCATGTCGATTCAGCGCGACTCGGCGCGCGGTTAGGGTCGAAGCGGAAGCTGAGAGAGTATCCCAAACGGACGCCCCGCGCAGTGCCCAACACTGCTTTATGTTTACAGCTGCTTACGCCGCGGTTTCGCCGAGTCCAACCTCGAGATCGAGCAGCTTGCCGCAGTCGTGCGGGTCGTAGCCTTCGAGTTGATCGACGCTTTGCCGGAACGCCGCGCCACGCAGCAACTCGATCACCGTCGCGAGCGGCGCACGCTCGAGGCGCGCGCGATCACACGCGAAGTAATAGTCTTCGTCGACGACCGGAATGAAGTCGAGCCCGAAGTGATGCGCGGCCGGCTCCACGCCGAAGCCCACATCCGCCATGCCGCTCGCCACGAACGCCGCGATCGCCGAGTGCGTGAGTTCCGTCGACGCATAGCCGTTGACCCGATCCGGATCGACCCCGACCTTGCGTAGTGCAAGATCGAGCAGCATGCGCGTGCCCGAGCCCGGTTGACGATTGACGAAGCGAATGTCGTCGCGAGCGAGATCGCTCAGGCCGCCGATTCCCTTCGGATTGCCCTTGCCGAGAAAGAGACCCTGCTTGCGCCGCGTCAGATGCACGAGCACATGACGCTGCGGATCCAGCCAGCGCCGATAGGTATCGGCACATACCGCGCGAAACTCGCCAAGCGGCAAATGGAAGCCGGCCAGATCGCATTCGCCGCGCGCGAGCGCACTGACCGCGTCCGCGCTGTCGCGGTATTTGATGTCGACCGGCAAATCGTTCGCGACCAACGCCGTGACGAGCGCGGCCACCGCGTAACCGTGCGACGCGTGGATGCGCACATCATCGGCGGGCGGCGCGAGCCAGCGGTTCAGATCGCTCGTCACCTCGCTCGCGAGCGCCCGCATGTTGCCGTCGAGCCGCTCGCCGCACAGATGTTGCGCGCGCAGCACAGCTTGCCCAAGTTCGGAGAGCACCGAGCCGCGGCCACGTTCCTTCGCGATCAGCGGACCACCCAAACGCTCCTCGATGCCGCGCAGCAAACCCCACGCGTGACGGTAGGACAAACCCTTAAGCATCGCCGCCTGCGCGATGCTGCCGGACTCGTCCACCAGCGCGAGCAGCGGCACCACGTCCGACAGGCTTACCTCCCGGCCGTCCGAACCCTTCACCACCAGTTGTGCCTGGCACTCTATCCTGATCATATATGCTCAACTATTTCCTATTGCGCGAGCCGTTTCACCCGCCTATTGTTGGGCTATCCCATATCTAACAAACGAAGCATAAGTGCACGCATTATGAATAACAAGTGCATATATGACTTTGGAGGAGCCCCCACTTGGACGATTCAAAGGCCATCGCGCCGGAGCAGTTCGTGCAGCGTCACGCGCAACCGGGCATGTCGCTGTTAGCGGTACTGCACGCGATTCAGGACGAACTCGGCTACGTGCCGCCCGACACGGTCGCGCCGCTCGCAAGAGCGATGAACCTGTCGCGCGCGGAAGTGCACGGCGTCATCACCTACTACCACCACTTTCGCACGCAGCCCGCCGCGCCTGTCACGGTGCAACTGTGCCGCGCCGAGGCATGCCGCAGCATGGGAACGGAAGCGCTCGCGCAGCATATCGAGGCGCACACCGGCTGCCGGTTCGATGCGGAGCACCAGCATGGCGCGACGGTCGAACTGGAGTCCGTGTATTGCCTCGGCCAGTGCGCGCTGTCGCCGGCGCTGATGCTCAACGGCACCTTGCACGCCAAGGTCACGCCGCAAAAATTCGACGCCATTTTCGCGGCCGCCAGCAAATGTGTGGAGGTGACGGCATGACGCGCATCTACGTTCCCTGCGATTCGTCCGCGCTGGCGCTCGGCGCCGATGCACTCGCCGAGGCGATCGCAACCGAGGCCGCGCGTCGCGGTATTGAAATCGAACTGGTTCGCAACGGTTCGCGCGGCCTGCTGTGGCTCGAACCGCTTGTCGAAGTCGCGACAGCGGAAGGCCGCGTCGGCTACGCGAATATTGAGGAAAGCGACGTCGCGGCGCTGTTCGATGCGGGCTTCGTCGAAGGCGGCGAGCATGCGCGGCGCGTCGGCGTGGTCGACGAGATTCCGTATCTGAAGCAGCAGCAGCGCCTGACCTTCGCGCGCATCGGCATCACTGATCCGCTTTCCATCGACGATTACGTCGCCCACGGCGGCCTCGAAGGTTTGCGCAACGCGTTGCAAACAGACGGCGACGCCGCCTGCGAAGCCTTGATCGAATCCGGTCTGCGTGGCCGCGGCGGCGCGGCCTTCCCCGCCGGCATCAAATGGCGCACGGTGCGCGGCGCCAAGGCCGCGCAGAAGTACATCGTCTGCAATGCGGACGAGGGCGATTCCGGCACCTTCTCCGATCGCCTCGTGATGGAAAGCGATCCGTACGTGCTGATCGAAGGGATGATCATCGCGGGCGTCGTGACCGGCGCGACGGCCGGCTACATCTACGTGCGCAGCGAGTATCCGCATTCGATCGCGACGCTCGAAGCAGCCATCGCCAAAGCGCGCGCCGCCGGCTGGCTCGGCGACAGCGTGCTCGGCTCGGCGCATCGCTTCGAACTGTTCGTGGCGAAAGGCGCCGGCGCTTATGTATGCGGCGAGGAAACCGCGTTGCTCGAATCGCTCGAAGGCAAACGCGGCATCGTGCGCGCGAAGCCGCCCGTGCCCGCTCTCGTCGGCCTCTACGGTCAGCCGACGGTGATCAACAACGTCATCACGCTCGCCACCGTGCCGATCATCTTCGCGCGCGGCGCGGCGTTCTACAAAGACTTCGGCATGGGCCGTTCGCGCGGCACGCTGCCGTTTCAGCTCGCCGGCAACGTGAAGCAAGGCGGCCTGGTTGAACTCGCGTTCGGCGTGACACTGCGCGAACTGCTGTACGACTACGGCGGCGGCACGGCGAGCGGCCGGCCCGCGCGCGCGGTGCAAGTGGGCGGCCCGCTCGGCACGTATCTGCCGGAAAGTCAGTGGGACATTCCGATGGACTACGAAGCCTATGCGGCAGTCGGCGCGGTGGTCGGCCACGGCGGCCTCGTCGTGCATGACGACACGTCGAACCTCGCCGAACTCGCGCAGTATGCGATGCACTTCTGCGCGCTCGAATCCTGCGGCAAGTGCACGCCGTGCCGGATCGGCTCGACGCGCGGCGTCGAGGTGATCGGACGGATTCGCAACGGCGATACGTCCACGCGGCAAGTGCAGTTGCTACGCGATCTGTGCGACACGATGGTGTCCGGATCACTCTGCGCGATGGGCGGCATGACGCCGTTCCCGGTGCTGTCCGCGCTCGACCATTTCCCCGAAGACTTCGGTCTCGCCAACATAGACGAAAGCGCGCCCAAAGCGGCCGCGGCCTGACTCAGGAGCCCCCACCATGTCCGACATGCTCAACTCTCCTGCCGGCGGCTGCGGCTCCGGCAACTGCGCGTGCAAATCGCAAGCGCAACAACACGCGACCCGCTCGTTCTTCGATGACACCGACTACGGCACGCCGGCGCGCCACGCCGACGTCGACGTCACGCTCGAAATCGACGGCCAGGCTGTAACCGTGCCAGCCGGCACCTCGGTGATGCGCGCGGCCGTCGAAGCCGGCGTGAACGTGCCGAAGCTCTGCGCGACCGATTCGCTCGAACCGTTCGGCTCGTGCCGTCTGTGTCTGGTCGAGATCGAAGGCAAGCGCGGCTATCCCGCGTCGTGCACGACGCCGGTCGAAGCCGGCATGAAGGTCCGCACGCAAACGGACCGTCTGCAATCGCTGCGCCGTAACGTGATGGAGTTGTACATCTCCGATCACCCGCTCGATTGCCTCACCTGCCCCGCGAACGGCGACTGCGAACTGCAGGATATGGCGGGCGTGACCGGCTTGCGCGAAGTGCGTTACGGGTTCGACGGCGCCAATCACCTGAAGGACAGGAAAGACGAATCGAATCCCTACTTCACCTACGACCCGTCGAAGTGCATCGTCTGCAATCGCTGCGTGCGCGCCTGCGAGGAAACGCAAGGCACGTTCGCGCTGACCATCGCCGGGCGAGGCTTCGAATCGCGCGTGGCGGCGAGCGAAAATAAGCCGTTCATGGAATCGGAATGCGTGTCGTGCGGTGCGTGCGTGGCCGCGTGCCCGACCGCGACCCTGCAGGAAAAGACCGTCATCATGCTCGGCCAGGCCGAGCATTCGGTCGTCACCACTTGCGCGTATTGCGGCGTCGGCTGCTCGTTCAAGGCGGAGATGAAGGGCAACGAGGTCGTGCGGATGGTGCCGCACAAGAACGGCGCGGCCAACGAAGGCCACGCGTGCGTGAAGGGCCGCTTCGCCTGGGGCTACGCGACGCACAAGGACCGCATCACCAAGCCGATGATCCGCGCCAGGATCACCGATCCGTGGCGTGAAGTCAGCTGGGAAGAAGCACTCGATTACGCGGCGTCGGAGTTCCGCCGCATTCAGGCCAAGCATGGCCGCGATTCGATCGGCGGCATCACGTCGTCGCGCTGCACGAACGAAGAAACGTATCTCGTGCAGAAACTCGTGCGCGCCGCCTTCGGCAACAACAATGTCGACACCTGCGCGCGCGTGTGCCACTCGCCGACCGGCTATGGCCTGAAGACCACGCTCGGAGAATCGGCGGGCACGCAGACCTTCGCCTCCGTCGACAAAGCCGACGTGATCATGGTGATCGGCGCAAATCCGACCGACGGCCATCCGGTGTTCGGCTCGCGTCTGAAGCGCCGCGTGCGTGAGGGCGCGAAGCTGATCGTCGTCGATCCGCGCCGCATCGATATCGTCGATACACCGCACGTGAAGGCCTCGCATCATCTGCAATTGCGCCCGGGCACCAACGTGGCCGTCGTGAACGCGCTGGCTCATGTGATCGTGACCGAAGGGCTGTTGAACGAAGCGTTCGTCGCCGAGCGTTGCGAAACGCGCGCCTTCCAGCAATGGCGCGATTTCGTCGCGCTGCCGGAGAATGCGCCGGAAGCGACCGAGGAAGTGACCGGCGTGCCGGCACAAGGCGTGCGCGAAGCGGCCCGCATCTACGCTACCGGCGGCAACGCCGCGATCTATTATGGCCTCGGCGTCACCGAACACGCGCAAGGCTCGACAACCGTGATGGGCATCGCGAATCTGGCGATGGCCACCGGCAACATCGGCCGCGAAGGCGTGGGCGTGAATCCGCTGCGCGGCCAGAACAACGTGCAGGGTTCGTGCGACATGGGCTCGTTCCCGCATGAACTGCCGGGCTACCGCCACATCAGCGACACGGTCACGCGCACGCTGTTCGAGGAAGCGTGGAACGTCACGCTGCAGCCGGAACCGGGCCTGCGCATTCCGAACATGTTCGAGGCCGCACTCGACGGAAGCTTCATGGGCCTGTACTGCCAGGGCGAAGACATCGTGCAGTCGGACCCGAACACGCATCATGTGTCGGCGGCGCTGTCGTCGATGGAATGCATCGTCGTGCAGGACATTTTCCTCAACGAGACCGCCAAGTACGCGCACGTGCTGCTGCCGGGCTCGTCGTTCCTCGAAAAGGACGGCACCTTCACCAACGCCGAGCGCCGCATCTCGCGCGTGCGCAAGGTGATGCCGCCGGTGCCGGGTTACGCCGACTGGGAAGTCACGGTGCTGCTCGCGCGCGCGCTCGGCTATGAAATGGACTACACGCATCCGTCGCAGATCATGGACGAGATCGCGCGTCTCACGCCGACTTTCCACGGCGTCTCGTACAAGAAGCTCGACGAACTCGGCAGCATCCAGTGGCCGTGCAACGAAAGTGCGCCGGACGGCACGCCGACCATGCACATCGACGCCTTCGTGCGCGGCAAAGGCAAGTTCGTGATTACGAAGTTCATCGCGTCGCCGGAAAAAGTCACGCGCAAGTTCCCGCTGCTGCTCACGACGGGCCGCATCCTCTCGCAGTACAACGTGGGCGCGCAAACGCGCCGCACCGAGAACTCGCGCTGGCACGACGAGGACCGGCTGGAAATCCATCCGCACGATGCCGAGGAACGCGGCATCAAGATGGACGACTGGGTCGGCATCGAATCGCGCGCGGGACAGACGGTGCTGCGCGCGAAAGTGACCGAGCGGATGCAGCCAGGCGTCGTGTACACGACGTTCCACTTCCCCGAATCGGGCGCGAACGTGATCACCACCGAGAGCTCGGACTGGGCGACCAACTGTCCGGAATACAAGGTGACCGCGGTGCAGGTGATGCCGGTCGAACAGCCGTCGCAATGGCAGAAAGACTACTCGCGCTTTAACACCGAGCAGTTGGACCTGCTGAAGCGCCGCGAGTTGGCCAACGTGACGTCGGGCAAGTGAGGCGAGCCATGGACAATCAGAACCTGATCGACATGGCGAACCGGATCGGCGAGTTTTTCGATTCGATGCCGGACCGCGAAGAAGCGCTCGCCGGCGTCGCCGATCATATCCGCCGCTTCTGGGAGCCGCGCATGCGGCGCGCGCTGCTGGCGGCGCTCGACCAGCCGGACGCGGACGGCATCGCGATGTCGGACATCGTCAAGGAAGCGCTCGTCGAGCATCGCGAAAAATTGACGCCGGCCGCGCCCGCTACGGCGTGAGCGGGCGGCGGCTTTGCCATGTTCGCGGCAATCCGGCTCAGTTGCAGCTTAGCGGCAACTGAGCCGCAACGAGTACACCAGGCGCCCCCCGTCACAGGGCCGCCTGCTCCGGTATCTCGCCACTCACCGCAAACCACGCTTCACAGTGCCGCACCAGGCCGTGCAGATCGGAGCCGGTGCGCCCGCGCGCGCTGATGTAGCCGTCCGGCCGCACCAGATAGAACGATGGCCGCGTGCGTCCATATGATTCGGCGAGCGCCGGGCCACCGTCGCCGGTCGTATCCGTGATACGCCAGATGCGCACCGCGCCCGGCAGCAATTTCTCGACTTCCGCTGCAAGCCGCTCCAGTTCCGCGTCCGGTGGCGGCTCGTGCTTCGCTGCGGGATCGAGCGGCGTTTCGTCGACGGGCAGCGGCGGCACGAGCAGGAACAGCGAGAAGAACGCCGGGTCGTGCAGATCGAAAATGCAGCCGACGCCCGGCGCGCGGCCAAGCGGTCCGTCCACCACATGCACGAGCGCATCCGGCGCGCGCTCGCCGGCTCGCGGGCCGCCGTCGAGCACGCGTTCGAACGTGAGCGGACTGCGCCGGTACTGGATCGACAACTCGCTGATGGTCAGACGCGCCGCATCGCGCAGCGGCCCGAGCGCGGCCAGCACCGGCGTCACGCGCTCGCGCAGCAGCTTCAGCGGTCCGTGATCGGCCTCGGCCATCTGCGTGATGAAGCCGGTCTGCCGCAGCACGTCGCGTTCGATCGGATGCCGTTCGAGGTGATAGGTGTCGAGCAAACGGTCCGGCGCCGCGCCCTTCAATACGAGCGCGAGCTTCCAGCCGAGGTTGAACGCTTCCTGAATGCCGGTGTTCATGCCTTGCGCGCCGGCCGGACTGTGGACATGCGCGGCGTCGCCCGCGAGGAAGATGCGGCCGACGCGCAACCGCTCCACCATCCGGCTGTTCAGATGGAAATACGACGACCACGCGAGATCGGACACGTCGACTCGCTCGCGCACGCGCCGCGCGATCAGCGCCTTGCATGCTTCGAGCGACGGCGCCGGCACGCTGTTGAGCGGCGGTTCGCCCAACGCCGCGGGCGTCGCGGGCGTCGCGAGCGTGGCGCGCGACACGCCGCCGGCAGGCTCGGCCGCATGATCCGCAATCAGACGATGCCGGCCATGGCCCATCGGAAACAGCGCGACGAGCCCCTCGCCTGAAGCGAAAATATGGAACTCGTCTTCGGGCCAATCGGTGTCGGCGTGCAGATCGGCGAGCAAGAAAGTCTGCTCGAAGGTCTTGCCCGTGAAGTTCAAACCTAGCCGATGACGGATCGCGCTGTGCGCGCCGTCGGCGGCGATCATGTAGGACGGGCGCAGCGTTTCGGTGTGGCCGTCCGCGCGGCGCAGCGTCGCCTGAATGCTGGCGGCGCCTTGCGAAAACATCGTCAGTTCGACGCCCCGTTCGATCGTCACGCCGAACGTCGCGAGATGCTCGGTCAGCAAACGCTCGGTCACCGACTGATCGAGAAACAGCAGATACGGATAGCGCGTGTGCAGCGGATCGAAATCGAGTTGCGCGAGGCGCATGCCGTTGGAGAAGAGATTCGCGGCGCGCGCGCGATGACCGAGTTCCAGAAACCGCTCGACCAGCCGATGCTGTTCGAATAGTTCGAGCGTACGCGCCTGAATGCCGATGGCCCGCGAGTACGGGTTCGGTTGCATCGCTTTGTCGATCAGACGCACGGGGATGTGGGCACGCGCCAGGCTCATCGCCGCGGCGAGCCCGGTGGGCCCCGCCCCGACGATCAGCACCGGCGACGCATCGTTTGCAGCAGCGTCCATGCGGAACTCCGGAGACAACGGTGCGTTCTAGTGTACGCCGCCCGCCACGCACTTAACGGTGCGCCGCATCAATCGCGGGGTGCGAGGTGGGTTGCGCGGCTGTTGCGTATTTGTCGCGACGTAGTGCGTTCTGCCGCGGGTCAGTGCGCATGCGGCGGATGGTCCATCGCGCAACGGTGCTCGGTGGTGCCGAGATCGACTTGCAGCGTTGCATGTTGCATCGAGAACCGTTCGCGCAGCGTGACGACGATGCCGTCGAGCGATTCGTCGCCGGGATGCCCCGCCGGCATCACCAGATGCGCGCTGAGCGCGTTGCCTGTCGTCGACAGCGCCCATACGTGAAGATCGTGCACGTCGACGACGCCCGGCTGATCCGCAAGATAGTCGCGAATGCGCTGCAGATCGACGCCGGGCGGCACGGCGTCGAGCGCGAGATGCGCCGAATCGCGCAGCAGGCCCCAGGTGCCGTACACGACCACCGCGACCACGAGCAGGCTCATCACCGGGTCGAGCCATGTCCAGTTGGTGTAGAGAATCGCGAGGCCGCTGACCGCGACCGCCGCGGAGACGCCGGCATCCGCCGCCATGTGCAGGAAGGCGCCGCGAATATTCAGGTCTTCCTTCTGGCCTCGCATGAAAAGCCACGCGGAAATACCGTTGACGACCACGCCCACGGTGGCGACGACGAACACCGCGAGCCCCGCGACCGGCGCCGGATTCATCAGGCGCCCGATTGCCTCGGCGACGATCACGCCGCACGCGAATAACAGCAGCGCCGCGTTGGCAAGCGACGCGAGAATCGACGAGCTGCCGAAGCCGAACGTAAAGCGTGCCGACGGACGCCGCGTGGCGAGCCATGCAGCGCCCCACGCGAGCAGGAGGCCGAGCACGTCGGAGAAGTTGTGGCCGGCGTCGGCGAGCAGCGCGGTGGAATGCGCGATCACGCCGTAGACGGCCTGGATCACCACGATCGCGACGTTCAGCGCGACGGCGAGCGCGAACGCGCGACCGTGGCCGGCGGCGGGCGCGTGGGCGTGATGATGGTGGGTGTGGTGGCTACTATGGCTGCCGTGGTCACCGTGGTTGCCGCGCTGATGGCCTGCATGGCCGTGTTCGTAATCTTCGGGAGCGCGCTCGTGCGCCACCTGGTTGTGCCCGTGGCTTTCGTGGTCGTGATCATGTCCACGCCCCGCAAGCTCGGCGCGGTCGTCAGCGGCATCCGCCGTTCCACGACCCCGCGCATCGTCAAGCCACACCCGCGCGTGATCGTCCTCGCGCTCTTCAGCAGGCCGGTTCGGGACAACATTCTTCTTCATGACGGATCCAGAGGAAACTCGCCGGCCGGTTCGGCCACGTGTTCGAGCATACCGGCCAGCATCGCGCTGATGTGACGGTCCGCCGCGAGATAGAACACCTGCTTGCCCTGCCGCTCCGCGCGCACGATCCGCGCCGCACGCAGCAGCCGCAAATGATGGCTCACCAGCGACGGCGACAAGCCCAGCGCCTGCGCAATCGCGCCGACCGCGCGCCGCTCGTCGACACACGCCAGCACGATGCGCAACCGCGTCGGGTCGCCGAGCAGGCGGAACAGATCGGCCAGCGGCACGATGGTGTCCGCGGAGCGGTCTTCGGGACTGTCTGGCGGCGAGGAAGAAACCATGACAGGCGGCATCGTCGGCATACATATGAACAGGTATTCATATGTTATACATATTGAGACGACCGGTCAAATCGGAGCACGGTCCGGCGAGTGTGGGAAAATGCGGCGTTCGTTTCATCTGACATACCCTCCCCCGTCATGCAACCTGTATTTGACCGCGCTTTCGCGGCGCATCGTGACGGCCGCCTCGACGACGCCGAACGCGGCTACCGCGCGACGCTCGACGGCAATCCCGCGCACGTCGATGCGTTGCATCTGCTGGGCGTTCTGCGTCACCAGCAGGGCCAGCACGCCGAAGCCGCCGAGCTCGTGCGGCGCGCGGTGAACCTGCGCCCGGAAGATGCCGGGCTGCAACTGAACCTCGGCAACGCGCTGAAGGCGCTCGGCAAACTCGAAGACGCCATCGAACGGTTCCGCAATGCGCTGACGCTGGCGCCGTCCTTCCCGATGGCGCACTACAACCTCGGCAACGCGTACGCGGCCGCGGGCCGTCACGAAGACGCCGCTGATGCCTTCGAGAAATCGTTACGCCTGCAACCGAACGACGCCTCGTCGCACAACAACCTCGGCAATGCGCTGCACGCGCTCGGACGCCACACGGAGGCGATCGCGTCGTTCCGGCGTGCGCTCGAACTGCGTCCCGGCCACGCGGGCGCGCTCAATAACATGGGCATGTCGCTGAACGCGCTCGGTCGCGCGGACGAAGCGATCCCGTGCTTCCAGGCCGCGCTCGCCGCCGAGCCGCGCTTCGTCGCCGCGCACTTCAATCTCGCCAATACGTTCGACGCCACCGGCCGTCATGCCGAAGCGGTCTCGTCGTTCGAGGCCGCGCTCGCCTTGCAGCCGAACTTGCCGCCGGCAATTTACGGCATGGGCAATGCGCTCGCGGCGTTGGGCCGTCATGCGCAGGCGCTGCCGTATCTGGAGCGCGCGGTCGGTCTCGATCCGCAATTCGCGCTCGCATGGCTGAGCCTCGGCACCGCGCATCAGGCGCTGGGCGCGCACGCCACCGCGTTGCGCGCGTTCGACCAGGCGCTGCGCTTGCGCCCCGATCTCGCCAGCGCGCACATGAACCGCGCGCTGGCGTGGCTCGCGCTGCGCGATTTCGCACGCGGGCTGCCGGAATACGAATGGCGGCTGCAAACCATGGCGCAACCCGTGATCCAGACGCTGCCGCGCTGGCACGGCGAGCCAATCGAACCGCGCACGCTTCTGGTTCATGCCGAGCAGGGTTTCGGCGATACGCTGCAGTTCGTGCGCTTCGTCCCGCTGGCCGCGCAACGCGCGGCGCGCGTCGTGCTCGAAGTGCAGCCGCAACTGCTGCCGCTGCTGACCCCGGCCGCGCAAGCCTGGCGCGTCACCTTGATCGCCCAGGGCGCGCCGCGTCCGGCTGCGGATCTGCAATGCCCGCTGCTGAGCTTGCCCCTCGCGCTCGGCACGACCTACGACACCATTCCGGCCCGCACGCCCTATCTCAGCGTGCCGCCGGCCTACGGCCGCAAATGGCGTGGCTCGCTCGGCGGTCAGGCGAAGCGCAAGATCGGCATCGCGTGGTCTGGGCGCATCCAGCAGAACGAAACGCGTTCGATGCCGCTCGACGCGCTCGATCCGCTCTTCGCGCTCGAAGGGATCGACTGGATCGTGCTGCAACCGGAGCTGAGCGCCGACGAACGCGCGGCGCTCGACGCGCATCCGCGGGCGGCGTCGATTCATCGCTTCGGCAAGCGGATCGGCGATTTCGCGGACACCGCGGCGATCATCGCGCGGCTCGACGCGGTGGTGTCCGTGGATACGTCCATCGCTCACCTTACCGGCGCGCTGCACAAGCCGCTCTGGTTGATGCTGCCGTTCGCGGCGGATTGGCGCTGGTTTGCCGGCGAGACGCGCAGTCCCTGGTAT
>DASPZL010000338.1:0-18882 GCA_035636295.1 Paraburkholderia sp. | reverse complement strand
AGCCCGACGAGGCGCAAGCCGCCGGCTGCCCGGCCGAGGTGCTGGCCGCCAATGCGCCGCGTCAGCAGGACGCCCGCAATGAATACAGCGTGCGCCGCTCTACCTTGATGGCTTATCTCTGGCATGCGTTCGTCGGCTACTGGATCGTGCCGGCCATCGCGCTATTCCTGCTCGGCGTGCTGATCGGCATGGTTCGCCGCGCGCTGCGGCGCCCGCCGGTGAAAAGCCCGGCGAATCATGGATGACGGCGACCGCATCGAAAGCCGCTGCGCGCCGGCGTTGCCGCACTCCCGCTTGCGCTGAATTGTTCTCACGAGACGCCGGTTCGCGGCGTCGAAGCAACACTTTCAATCCGATTGCAACGCGAATCGGTGGCGCGAAAAATCGGTAAAAACGGGTATTTCCTTCGTTCACCTTCTCTCCCGCGTTGAGCGGGTCCACGTTCGACGGCCGGCCTGGAAAGCCCGTTCGACCGCGCTGCCCGGACCGCTTCAAACGATATCCCGACGCCAGGTCAAAATTACATCACGATGCTTTGCGATTAGCCGCAAAGCCCCGCCGCACAAGGCTTTCCGCCTGCCGGCGAGCCCTCCGTTCCAGCCCGCATGTGATATAACTCAAAGGTAACCCCGGCAACATCAAACGAGGTTGCGCCCCGGAACCATGACGGAGAAAAACGATGCAAAGACGAAACTTCATGTTGAAGACTACCGCTGCGCTCGCTTTCGGAGGCCTTGCACTTGCTGGTTGTACAACCACCAGTGGCAAAAAGGACACGCCCTCCACCGATGCATCCAAACGCCAGTCGATCGACGCCAGCGTCGACGGCACCATGTCGCGCCTCTTCACGACCGTGAAGGGCTCGCGCGAACTCGTCTCCAAGGCGCGCGGCGTTCTCGTGTTCCCGTCGGTCCTGCAAGCAGGCTTCATCGTCGGCGGCCAGTACGGCGAAGGTGCACTGCGCGTGGGCGGCGGCACGGTCGGCTACTACAGCACGATTACGGGTTCGTTCGGTCTGCAGGCAGGCGCGCAGTCGAAGGCCATCGTCTTCCTGTTCATGACGCAGGACGCGCTCGACAAATTCCGTAATGCCGACGGCTGGTCCGTGGGCGGCGACGCTTCGGTCGCACTGGTGAAGATGGGCGCCAACGGCGCGATCGACACGAACACGGCCACGGCTCCGGTCGAAGTATTTGTGCTGACCAATGCCGGCCTGATGGCCGACCTGTCGCTCCAGGGCACCAAGGTATCGCGCCTGAAGATCTGAGCCCGCGATCTGTTTGCCGGTCCGCGGGCTGCGTCAGATCCGCCGGTTCCGTAAGCCGCGGTGGCGGCTCAGACGCAGGCCGCGGACGAGGCCATCGCATCCGGCGGACGCCGTGCCCGCGGGTCATGGAGGTCTTTTGTTCGTTCGCTCGAACAGCGGCCGTCAAGGCTTGCTCTTGATGCCGGCCGTTGTCCCGATGCGACTGCCTCGAAAGCGAGGCGAAGCGGCAATAAAAAACTGCGATGCGCATTGCACATCTCCGCTCTTTTTATCGCGCCGCGCGAACCGGTTGCCGCTTTGTCAAGCCGGCCCGGGCGCCATGTCCGCTCGCCTCAAGTTCCCGACGACGTATCGATCACCTTGAAGCGCGAACGCTTCTGCGCGCGAATCACCGACTGATACGCGTCCACATACTGCTGCGCCATCCGGTGCGACGTGAAACGCTCCTCGAAGCGCTGCCGCACGCCCGCGCGCGGCATCTTATGCAGGCGATTGACCGCCGCCACCGCGCCGATCTCGTCCTCGACGATAAAGCCCGTCACGCCGTCTTCCAGCACCTCGGGCACCGAGCCGCGATTGAACGCGATCACCGGCGTGCCGCACGCCATCGCTTCGATCATCACGAGGCCGAACGGCTCCGGCCAGTCGATCGGAAAAAGAAGCGCATGCGCGCCGGACAGGAATTCGGCCTTCTGGTTATCCGCGATTTCGCCGATGAACTCGACATAAGGCAAGTCCAGCAGCGGCCGGATGTCGCGTTCGAAGTACTCGCGGTCGGCGGCATCCACTTTCGCGGCGATGCGAATCGGCATGCCGCAGCGGCCGGCAATGCGGATCGCCGTGTCGACGCGCTTTTCCGGCGAGATGCGGCCGAGAAACGCAAGGTACTTCTGCTCGACCGGTTGCGGCGTGTAGAGCTGCTCGGGCAAGCCGTGATAGACGGTGGTGAGCCACCTGGCTTGCGGCAACGGATGGCGCTGCGCATTCGAAATCGAGATCACCGGCGCGGTGTTGAACGTGTCGAACACCGGCTGCTGTTCAGGCAAGTCGAGGCGGCCATGCATCGTCGTGACGAAGGGCGTCTCCTGGCGCTTGAACACCGAAAACGAGTAGTAGTCGAGGTGAAAATGCAGGACGTCGAAGTTCTCGGCCTGGCGGCGCACCAGCTCCATCAACAGCATATGGGGCGCCACGCGGTCGCGGATGCCGGGGTCCAGACGCAACGCGCGCGGCCAGACCGCTTCGAGTTTTGCGTTCGTGACGGAGTCGCCGCTCGCGAACAGCGTCACGTCATGGCCGAGATCGACTAGCGCCTCGGTGATGTACGACACGACGCGCTCGGTGCCGCCGTACAGCTTGGGCGGCACCGATTCGGTCAAGGGGGCGATCTGCGCAATTTTCATATTGTGTCTCCGTAAACTGACGGCTTGCGCCTGCGGCGGTGCGCGTCAGCGGCGCCGGAACGCCGGCGCCGGTGCTTCCGATCAATGCGGTGGCCGCCGCGCGAGCGCGTGCACCACCGGCATCGAAGCATTATTCATCAAGGCGCAACAAAAAGCCCCTGGTCTTGCATTTCCTCGGTGCTGTTACATTCAGCTTACATCCGGCCAGGCACCGAACGGCGACGCTTCTATCGCGCCGGCCATTTCCACGCCGGCATGTCGCGATCGTCCGCGTCGGCGATACGCGTCGCGCCGAAATGCTTCTCCAGCACGATCGAGCGGCTCTCGTCCTCGCGCTCGAGCGCCGCGATCAGCCGCGCCGCGTGCGACACCACCAGCACCTGCGAATGCGTGGAAGCCCGCGCGATCAAACGCGCAAGCGCCGGCAACAGATCGGGATGCAAGCTCGTCTCCGGTTCGTTCAGCACCAGCAGCGCGGGCGGACGCGGCGTCAATAACGCGGCCACCAGCAGCAGATAGCGCAAGGTGCCGTCCGACAGTTCCGCGCCCTTCAGCGGCCGCAGCAGGCCGTGCTGCTGCATCGTCACCTCGAAGCGGCCGTCCTGCGTCGCGATGTCGAAGCGCGAGCCGGGAAAGGCGTCGTCGATCGCGGCATCGAGCGCCAGCGGGTCGCCGATTTCACGGATGGTTTGCAAGGCGGCGGCAAGATCGGCGCCGTCGTTGGAAAGCACCGGCGTGTGCGTGCCGATCTGCGGCAGGCGCGCGGCCGCTTCGGCGTCGGTGCGGAAATGGTCGTAGAAGCGCCACGAGCGGATCTGCTCGCGAACCGTGATCATCTCCGGCGCGGTGCGTGGATCGGAGAACTCCGTCATCATGCTGTCGAAGCTGGCGACGGGTTGCGGGATGGTCTGCCAGTCGCGGCCGTCGTCGCGCGTGTGGATGGCCGGGCCGCGCCGGTCGACCAGCAATGCCGACGGCCGCAGCACCGGGCCGCTCCAGATGCATTCGCGTTTGATCGTGGGGTCGAGCGGGAAGCGCGTGGTCGGATTGAGCACGGGAAGACCGAGATCGATCGCATAACCGAATTCATCGCCTGCGAAGCCGAGCCGCAGGCTCACCGGATCTTTGCGACTCGTGCCTTCGACCGGCAATTCGCCCGCCAGCACCGCACGCGAGAAACGCTCGGGCCCGGCCCATAAGGTGGACTGCAAACCCCCCTCACGCGCGAGCGACGTAATCACGCCGCCGCGCGCGGTCTCAGCCAGCAGGCGCAGCGAGCGATACACGCTCGACTTGCCGCTGCCATTGGCGCCCGTGATCACATTCAGCCGGCCGAGCGGCACGATCAATTCGCGCAGCGACCGGTAACCCGCGATAGCCAAAGTCGTCAGCATGCGAGCCGCCTTCGGTCAAACGCAAGCCGCGGCGCGCCCGCGACAACCGCCCCGCACACATGCCTCATCACTTATGCCCGCCACCCTTGCCCGGCGTCTGCACCGGCACACTGCGCAAATCATGCAGGAACGTATCGCGCCACACGCCGAGGTCATTCTTGCGCAGCGCCGCCATATTGATCTCGTGACGCCGCTGACGCGCATCGAGCGGCATTTGCAGCGCGCGCTGCAAGGCTTCGCACATGCCGATCGCATCGTGCGGATTGACGAGCAGCGCACCGCTCAACTCCGCCGCCGCGCCCGCGAAAATCGACAGCACCAGCACGCCCGGATCGTCGGGGTTCTGCGCGGCGACGTATTCCTTGGCGACCAGATTCATGCCGTCGTGCAAGGGCGTGACGAAGCCGATCTGCGACTCGCGAAACAGCGACATCAGTTTCCAACGGTCGTACTGCTGGTTCAGATAGCGGATCGGCGTGTAGTCGAGGCCCGAATAGCGTCCGTTGATGCGCCCTGCTTCGTACTCCAGGTCCTGGCGGATCTTCTGATACGTGGCGACGTCCGACCGCGTGGGCGGCGCGATCTGCACCAGCGTGACATTGCCGCGCCATTCGGGCGAGCGCTCCAGCAGATGCTCGAACGCCCGGAACCGCTCGACCAGTCCCTTCGAATAATCGAGCCGGTCCACGCTCATGATCAGCTTGCGGCCTTCCAGGCTCTGCTTCAGGTCGAGCACATGCTGACGGCTTTCGTAGCGCTTTGCCTGCTCGGCGATTTCATCGGGAAACACGCCGATCCGGTAGACGCCCGTGTGCAGCTTGCGGCCGAACGCTTCGACATGGCCGTTCGCGCTGACGGTGCCGCGCGCGTGGCGCGTCACGTAATCGTGAAAGGCGAGTTCATCGGTCGCGGTCTGAAAGCCGAGCAGGTCGTAGCACGACAGCGACTTCACCAGTTCTTCGTGCGGCGGAATGTTGAGCAGGATCTGCGGCGCGGGAAACGGAATGTGCAGGAAGAAACCAATGCGGTTCGTGATGCCTTCGGAACGCAGCGCTTCGGCGAACGGAATCAGATGGTAATCGTGAACCCAGATCACGTCGTCCGGTTCGAGCAGCTTGATCAGCTTGTGCGCAAGCCATGCGTTGACGCGCCGGTAGCCCGCGTACTCTTCGCGCTCATAGCACGCGAGGTCGTTGCGGTAGTGGAACACCGGCCACAGCGTCGCGTTCGAAAAGCCGCGGTAGTACTGGTCGTAGTCCTTGCGCGTGAGGCCGACGGTCGCGAACGTCACCGCGCCGTCCTGCTCCAGCGTCGGACCGGCGTTGGCGACGGTTTCGCTGACCACGTCGCCGCTCCAGCCGAACCACACGCCTCCCGCATCCTTCAGCGCACCGAATACGCCGACCGCGAGGCCGCCCGCCGATCCCCTGGTTTCCGTCGGCGTTGCGACGCGATTCGACACGACGATCAGTCGGCCCATGTTCGTTGCCCTCCTTGGTTCGCACGGCTTGAGCGCGGCGTCACTTCCATGGCCCAGAGTAAAGCGAAATGAAGCGAAACACGCAATGCCGCATCAGGTTCGTCAATCAGTGGACGGTTCGACCACATGAGTGCCCGATCAGTTGCACTCATTCGCCGCCTTCTCGCGCTACGCGTTTTCCTTCACCTTCCGCGACGGCTCGGGCACCGGCGGGCGGCTGGCGCGGCTTGCCACCGGATCGGCCTCGGTGTGCGCGGCGGTGCTGCCGGCAGGCGTCTGCGTGCCGCGCGGCGGCACCCAGTCGAGCGGTTCGCCCTTGCCGTTTTCGAGTTCCGCCGACACTTCGGCGCGCGCCCGCGGCAAGTACTGCGGATAGTGTTTCTGAATGAAGTCGAGGAGCCCCTCGCGGACCCGGCAGCGCAAGTCCCAGTTCAGGCCGGAATCGAGCGAGCTGACGAGCGCGCGCAACTGCATCGAGCGCTCGGTGCCCTCGGTGACTTGCAGCACCTGGACGCGGCGGTCCCATTCGGGTGCGCTCTCGACGATACGCGCGAGCTCTTCGCGCAGCGGCGCGAGCGGCATCCGGTAATCGACGTAAAGAAACACCGTGCCGATGATCTGCGAACTGCTGCGGGTCCAGTTGGAGAACGGATTTTCGATGAACCATTGCAGCGGCACGATCAGCCGCCGCTGATCCCACAGACGCACCGAGACATACGTGCCGGTGATTTCCTCGATTCGCCCCCACTCGCCCTGAATCACGACGACGTCGTCGAGACGAATCGGCTGCGACAACGCGATCTGCAAACCGGCGATCAGATTGCCGAGTACCGGCCGGGCGGCAATACCGGCGACCAGACCGGCTACCCCCGCCGATGCCAGCAGGCTCGCGCCGATCTGCCGGACATTCGGAAACGTCATCAGCGCGCCGCCCACGCCGACGATTACGATCACCAGCATCACCGTGCGCGCCAGCACCCTCGCCTGCGTATGGATGCGGCGCGCCTGCAGGTTGTCGGCGGTGTCGAGCGGATGCGCCTGGATGATCGCCTCGCCGATGGCCGCCGCCGAGCGCACCGACAGCCACGTGAGCGCACCGATCAGCGCCATCGCGGCGGCGTCGCGCAACGGCGCGATGAAGCGCAGCGTATCGGGTGCTTCCCACCACACCGCCTCCAGCGCGAGAATCACGAGGACGAACAGCGACGGCTTGTCGATGTAGCGCAGCACCACGCTGGTAAGCGGATAAGGCCGCGCGATCCGCGTCACGATGCGCGCGCCGACGCGATGGATGCCCATGGCCACCAGAATCGCGATGGCCGAGACGATCAACGCGCCGAGCCACGTATGCAACGGCGCTTCGGCGATGCGGCTCAGGTCGTCGAGAGTAGGCATGTAGCGCATGTTCCTCCTGGCTTGGGTGTCGGACGACGGGACCGCCGGGCCGCGAGGCGCGAGACCGTAGCGTATGCGGCGCGCTGCGCACGGCGAAAGAGGCGGCAAGGCGCCCACGACGCGGGCGCAGGCCCGCAAGCCCCCTCCCGCTGGTGATACTGACACGCCTGAAATAACCGTGGCGCGCCGTCTATGTTTCGATGACCGGGCGGCCTGACGTGCCCCGTGCCGGCACGCCAGGCGTCAGCAGCCGTTCAATTCAGCTTCCGCTCTTGCAAGGAAACGCCTTGCCGAGCCCCAACGAGATCGCCGTGCTGGCGTTGTAGCCCGCGACGATCGGATTTTCCGCGATGTACTTGCGCACCGCGTCCGTCAGTTGCGCCGAGCGCGCGTCTTGCGGCAGGCAGAAGTACTGGCCGACGCGCGGCCCGGTGGTGCCGCCGATCGCGTCGATCGTGTTGAAGATGCCGTCGGCGGCGCCTTCGATATAAGCGGCGCACGCGCTACGCGACGCCACGTCGGTCTTGGTGCACAGCTTGTTGAGGTCGCCTCCCGTAAACGCGAATGCCGATAGCGGTGCGGCAAGCGCGCTGGCGAAAATCAAAGCCCGCAGCATGGTGTTCCTTTCCAGGGTCGTTTATCACGCGGTCTGCTGCCGCGTCCAGAGGCGCGCCACGCGGCGCGCCAAAGTCGTCATTCTGCACTGTTTTGCGAAGCGGCAGCATGCAACAGCGGCTATCTTCTGGCGCTTTTGCGCGAGGTGCGATCCGGCGCGCCCTTCACTTCTGTTGCATCTGCTGCAGGCGCGCCGTCAGCCCTTCGACGACGTCCGGCTCCTTATAGGTCTTCGCGAAATCGAGCGCGGTCAGGCCGATCTGGTTCTTCACCGTGAGGTCGGCGCCGTTGTCGAGCAGCAGCTTCACCGTCGGCACATGTCCGCCGCGCGCAGCCATCATCAGCGGCGTGGTGCCGTTCGGCGAACCGGCGTCGACGTAGGCCGAATGGTCGAGCAGCAGCTTGACGATGTCGTCGTGGCCGTTCGCGGCCGCATAGTGCAGCGGCGCCCAGCCCTTCTTGTTGACTTCGGCGTCCTTCGCGATCAGTTGCTTGACGAAGTCGATGTCGCCGTTCAGCGCGGCCATCATCATCGCGTTTTCGCCTGCTTTGTCCTGGATTTCGATATCGGTTTTAGGATTGGCGAGCAGCGCGGCGCCGACCTTGTCCGACTTCTCGCGCGCGGCGATCACCAGCAGCGGGTAGCCCTGGTTATCGACGCTGTTCGGGTCCATGCCCTTGGCGAGGAGCTTGTTGACGCCGTCGACGTCGTCGAATTTGACCGACTTGATCAGCGAGTCGATCGGCGCGGCCTGAACCGGCGCGGCAACCAGCGAAGTCAGCGCCGCGCAGGCAAGCGTGGCCGCGAGCGCTACGCGCGCCGCACCGCGCCGTGCCGAAGCGGGAACGGTTTGCGCGACTGAAATCTCGTGAAATGCGGCGTTCGACATCGAATTATTTCTCATATTTTACTTTAGGAAACTTTCCTATCCCTTTGATATTTATGATTTCCTGACTCAGCCACCAGCGGGCGCCGGAATCTTGAAGAGCCGGAAGAAATTTTGCGTGGTCGCGGCGGCGAGCGCCGTATCCGGCATCTCGCGTTGTTGCGCGATGAAGCGTCCGACATAACTGACGTATGCAGGTTCATTCGGCTTGCCGCGATACGGCACCGGCGCGAGGTACGGCGAATCGGTTTCGATCAGCAAGCGCTCGAGCGGCACGCGGCGCGCGACGTCCTGCACGTCGGTCGCGCTCTTGAACGTGACGATGCCCGACAGCGAGATGTAAAAATTCTGCGCCAGCGCCTGCTCGGCGACCGCCCACGGTTCGGTGAAGCAATGCATCACGCCGCCGGGCTCGCCCGCGCGCTCCTCGGCCATGATGCGCAGCGTGTCTTCGTAAGACGAACGCGTGTGAATGATCAGCGGCTTCTGCGTGGCATGTGCCGCGCGGATATGGGTGCGAAAACGCTCGCGCTGCCACTCCATGTCAGCGATGGTGCGGCCTTCCAGACGATAGTAGTCGAGGCCCGTCTCGCCGATCGCGACCACCTTCGGATGCTCGGCCAGCTCGATCAGTTCGGCGAGACTCGGCTCGCGCATGTCCTCGTGATCCGGATGCACGCCGACCGACGCATAGACGTTCTCATACCGGCTGGCGATGTCCAGCACGGACGGCAGCGTTTCCAGATCGACCGACACGCACAGCGCATGCGTGACCGAATGGCTGCGCATGTTCTCGAGCACCTGCGGCAGGCGGTCGGCGAGTCCTTCGAAGTTGATATGGCAGTGCGAGTCGACAAACATGATGATGTCCTGCTAACTAGTAACCCAAATGCGGCTGGAGAGTCAGGCGGTGACGCGATCCGTGTCGAGGCGCCTGCCGAGAATCACCAGATCGCGCTCCACGCCGTCCAGCACCGCGACACGCGGCAGCGAGCCCCACGTGTCGAAACCGAAACCGCGGAACAGGCGCAGGCTGGCTTCATTGTGGCCGAAGATAAAACCCAGCACCGTATCGATGCCGAGCGCCGGCGCCGCCGCGAGCGAAGCCGCCAGCAGTTGCTTGCCGAGGCCCTTGCCGCGCGCGCTTTCGTCCAGATAGATGCTGACTTCGGCCGTGCGCTGGTAAGCCGGACGCCCGTAGAAATCCGAAAAGCTCAGCCACGCGATCACGCGGCCAGGCTGCCGCGGATCGTCGACCACCCACAACGGACGCTTGTGCGGACCATGCGCGTGAAACCACGCGTGCCGGCTTTCCACGCTGACCGGTTCGAGGTCGGCGGTGACTTGCCGCGACGGCACGGTCGAGTTGTAAATGGCGACGATCGCGGGCAGATCGTCGAGCATGGCATCGCGGTAGAAAAGGCTCATGGCGCTTTGAATGAGATCGAATAGGGAGACACAGTGTTGGAAACAACGCGAAACAGCGGCAGCCCAGCCTTCGGGCGCGGCACCGTGCCCGCGCCGCTGCCGGCCGAAGCGTCCGGCGGACTTACGCGAACAACTCGCGATAACCGATAAACAGTTCCTCGAACACCAGCCGCGCATTCAGCGGATGGTTCTCGACGGCGCGCTGGCGCGTCACCGTGCGTATGAAGCGTGCGAACGCACTGGCGTCGCCCTGCGATGCACAGCGCGTCAGCGCCGCCGAGGCTTGCGGAAAATAACGCGGCGCGCCGGCGGTGCGCTGCGCCAGCAAATCGTACATCCAGCGCTGCAGCCAGCCGAGCACCAGCGGCACGGGCAGCTTCTGCAGCGCCTCGCCGCAGGCGAAGGCGTCGCAATCGGGACCGGCGGCCAGTTGTTTCAGGGTCCAGTCGCGCAGCGTGCGGTTCTCGTCGCTCGCGAGCGCCAATGCCGTGAGCGGCGCGCCGCCGGCTTCCGCCAGCAGCGCGGGCGCCTCGGCGACACCTTGCGCGGCCAGCCACTTCGTCGCCGCTTCCGGCGCCGGCAGAGTCATCGGCCATTGGCGGCAGCGGCTGATGATGGTGGGCAGCAGACGGTCGATGCGCGCCGACACCATCAGGAACATCACGCCCGCGGGCGGTTCCTCGAGCGTTTTCAGGAGCGCGTTGGCCGCCGCGATATTCAGCCCTTCGGCCGGATACAGCACGACCACGCGCGCGCCGCCGCGGTGCGAGCCCACGCCGACAAAGTCCAGCAGACCGCGAATCTGCTCGATCTTGATTTCCTTGCTGGGCGTGCGGGTCTTCTTGCCCTCGTCGGCGTCGGCCTTCTCGGCTTTTTCCTCCGCGGCGTTGCCGAGACCGGCTTCAGCGGCCAGCGCCTCGGGCACGACGATCCGGTAGTCCGGATGATTGCCTTGCGTGAACCAGTTGCAGGCCACGCACGCGCCGCAAGGTTCGCCGTTGGCCTGCCGCGCCTCACAAAGGAACCCCTGCGCGAGGTGCTGCGCGAAGCGCAGCTTGCCGATGCCCGCCTGCCCATGCAGCAGCAACGCGTGCGGCCAGTGGCCGCGCAACTGCTGCAGGCGGTTCCAGTCATCGGCTTGCCACGGATAAATCATCGTTTCTCTTTTAATTCAATCAGTTGACGATACTTCACGAGAAGTCACAAGAACTTCGTTGTCCGCTATAACGGCGGATTATATTCTTTTAAAATCAAAGAATTGCAATCAATTCTTCAAGTTGCTTCTGAATTCGCGTGATGCTTTGCGAAGAGTCAATGATAGCGAACCGGTACGGCGCTTCTTCCGCGCGGCGCAGATATTCGGCGCGCGTGCGGTTGAAAAACGCCGCCGACTCGCTCTCGAAGCGGTCCGGATTGCGCACCGCGCTGCGCCGTTCGTTGGCGACTTCGGGTGCGAGGTCGAACAGCACCGTCAGGTCCGGCTGAAAACCGCCCTGCACCCAGCGCTCCAGCGTTTCCAGCTTGTCACGCGGCAGTCCGCGCCCGCCGCCCTGGTAGGCGAAGGTCGCGTCGGTGAAACGGTCCGACAGCACCCAGTCGCCGCGCGCGAGCGCCGGCTCGATGACCTCGGCCAGATGCTGGCGGCGCAGCGCGAACATCAGCAAGGCTTCGGTTTCGAGGTCCATTTTCTGATGCAGCACGATCTCCCGAATCTGTTCGCCGAGCGGCGTGCCGCCCGGCTCGCGCGTCATGACGACGGAGCGGCCGGTGCTCGCGACCTTCTCTTCGAGGCGCTCGCGAAACCAGCTGAGATGGGTGGTCTTGCCGGCCCCGTCGATGCCCTCGAATGTGATGAATTTGCCCCGCGCCATCATTGCCCTCGAATATATTTGTCCACGGCCTTGTTGTGATCGCCGAGGGTGTCAGAGAAGATACTGCTGCCGTCGCCGCGCGACACGAAGTACAGCGCGGTGGTTTGCGCCGGGTTCATCGCCGCTTGCAGCGACGCGACACCGGGCAATGAGATGGGCGTAGGCGGCAAACCCATCCGGGTGTAGGTATTGTAGGGAGTGTCTGTCAGGAGGTCTTTCTTTCTGATATGGCCGGCGTAGCTGTCGCCCATGCCGTAGATCACGGTCGGGTCGGTTTGCAGCGGCATGCCCACGCGCAGACGGTTCGCGAACACGGCCGCCACCATCGGCCGGTCCGACTTCTTGCCGGTTTCCTTTTCGATGATCGAGGCCATCGTCAATGCGTCGTACGGCGTCTTGTACGGCAGGTTCGGCGCGCGCGCGACCCACGCCTCGTCCAGACGCAGGCGCATCAGCCGGTACGCGCGACGGTACACGTCGAGGTCGCTCGCGTTCTTGTCGAACAGATAGGTGTCCGGGAAAAACAGCCCCTCGCCGTTGCCGATCGGCGCTTCCGGCGCGTTGATCGCGTTCATCAGCGCGGCATCGCTCATGCCGATCGTGTCGTGCTTGAGCGCCGGATTGGCGTCCAGCTCGGCGCGCATGCGCTTGAAGGTCCAGCCTTCGATGATGGTCGCGACGTATTCGTTGACGTCGCCGCGGGCGATTTTCTGCAGCACTTCATACGGCGTCACGCCCGTCTTGAACTCGTAATTGCCCGATTTCAGCTCGCTTTGCAGCCCCAGCAGCCGCGTCATGATGATGAACAGCTCGGGCTCGACCGGCACGCCGCCGCGATTGAGCTGCAACGTGACGCTGCGCAGGCTGCTGTGCGGTTTGACGGTGACGTCGAGCTGCGCGGGAGTCAACTCGAGCGGGCTGGTGGCCCAGTAATATCCGCCGGCAACGGCGGCGCCGGCCAGCACAATGACGATCGAGCCGGCGACGAGACATTTCTTCAGGAGGGACATGCGAAACATGGCTGGGTTGGACCTCATATAATACTTGTTTGCCTTGGCTAAAGTCAGAATTGACTGTTCCCGGAATCCATGAACACACCGCTCGCTACCGCTTCAGGCGCACCTTCGGCCCCCGCTGCCCCGGCACCTTCCGCCGCGTCTGCCGGACTTCCCACGCTGCCGCGCCCGGCGTCCGATGAATTCGAGGCCGTGGTCCAGCACGGCGCCTACATGCCGCTCACGCAGTTCGGCGTGATCGACGCCACCGGCGACGACGCGGCGAGCTTCCTGCACGGCCAGTTGACCAACGACACCCAGCATCTCGATGCCGCCAACGCGCGGCTCGCGGGCTACTGCTCGGCCAAGGGGCGTCTGCTGGCGTCGTTCCTGACGTGGCGCAGCGGCGACACGATTCGCCTGCTGGTGTCGAAAGACGTGCAGGCCGCGGTGCAGAAACGGCTGTCGATGTTCGTGCTGCGCGCGAAGGCCAAACTCGTGGATGCGAGCGGCGAACTGGCGGTGGTCGGCCTCGCGGGCGACGTGCGCCGCGCGCTGTCCGGCGTCTTCGACGCGCTGCCCGACGGCGTGCACGTGAAGGTGGACGGCGCCGCCGGTTCGCTGATCCGCGTGCCGGATGCGCTCGGGCGCTTGCGTTATCTGTGGGTCGGGCCGAAGGCGCAAGTCGACGCGCATCTGCCCTCGCTCGACGAAAAGCTCAAGCGCGTGTCGCCCGCCGTATGGGACTGGCTCGACATTCGCGCGGGCGAGCCGCGCATCACGCAGCCGGTGGTCGAGCAATTCGTGCCGCAAATGGTCAACTTCGACGTGCTCGGCGCGGTGAATTTCCGCAAAGGCTGCTATCCCGGTCAGGAAGTGGTCGCGCGCAGCCAGTATCGCGGCACGATCAAGCGGCGCACTTCGCTCGCCAACGTGGCCGGCGAACCGGCAACGGTGAAGGCCGGCGCGGAACTGTTCCACTCGGACGATCCGGGCCAGCCGTGCGGGATGGTCGTGAACGCGGCATCGGCGCGGGACGGCGGAGTCGATCTGCTGGTCGAGATCAAGCTCGCCGCGCTGGAAAGCGGTTCGGTGCATCTGGGCGCGGCGGATGGTCCGGCGCTCCGGTTCCTGGCGCTGCCGTATGGTTTGCCGACCGATGTTTAAACCCCGGAAATGAGAGCGAGCGGCGCAATCAGGCGGCGCTTTTTTCTGACCTGTTCAACGCTATCACCCCACCGGGAGATGCCCCCCGATGTGCCTGATCGTTTTCGACTGGCGGCCCGCCGTGGTCGACGGCCCGCTCCTCACGCTCGCCGCGAATCGTGACGAATTTTTTCGCCGCACGGCTGAGCCGATCGGCTGGTGGCGTGACGCGCCGGGCGTGCTGGCCGGCCGCGATCTGCTGGGCGGCGGCACGTGGCTCGGCTTGTCGCGTGACGGCCGTTTCGCCGCGCTGACCAATTACCGCGCGCCGCATGAGATGCGCGCCGATGCGCCCACGCGCGGCACGCTGGTTAGCGACTGGCTAAACGGGTCCACCCACGGCTCGACAAACGGCCAGGCCAGCGGAACCCACGCAACGCCGCTCGAGTATCTGCAACATGTCGCGCGAACCGGCGACATCTACAACGGCTTCAATCTGCTGGTGGGCGACTGGACGCGCCGCGAGCTCGGCTGGTATTGCAACCGCTCGAACATCGCGCCCACGCTGCTCGCGCCCGGCACGCACGGCATCTCGAACGCGGTGCTCGATACCGCCTGGCCGAAGCTGGTCAACAAGCGCGCCGAACTGGGCGCGCTGCTCGGCCGCGATACGATGCCGCCGCTCGAACGCCTGATCGATCTGATGCGCGATCCGCGGCTTGCCCGCGACGACGAGTTGCCCTCCACCGGCATTCCGCTCGAACGCGAACGGGCGTTGTCGGCGGCGTTCATCGAAACGCCGGAATACGGCACACGCGGGACGACCGCGTTGCGCGTGGTCGCGCATGGCGAAGTGATCGGCGTGGCCGTCGCCGAGCGCAGCGACGACAACGGCTCGCACCGGATCGTGCGGCCCGGCGACTTCGAGCGCAGCTTCGCATTCAACGTCGAACGCGAGATTCGCACCGACGAGACGGTCTAAGCGCAGCGGCGCTCACTCGACCCCGAACGCCCCACGCAATGCCGCCGCGGCATCCGCATGCGCGTGCGCGACGTCGGGCACGAAGCCGCCCATCTTGAAGAACTCGTGGATCATGCCCGCGTAGCGCCTGAGCGTGACCTGGTTGCCCGCCGCCAGCAATTTCTCGGCGTACGCATCGCCTTCATCGCTTAGCGGATCGTATTCGGCCGTCGCGATCCAGGCCGGCGCGAGGCCGCGGAAATCGGGCGCGCCGCGCGTGCCGTCGAGCGGCGCGAAACGCCAGTCGTCGCGATCGTTCTTGTCGCGCACGTATTGGTTGAAGAACCATTGAATCGTATCGCCTGACAGCAGAAAGCCGCTGGCGAGGCGCGAGTGCGAGTCGGTTTGCTGATAGCCGGTCACGCCAGGGTAGATCAGCAGTTGCAGCGCAAGCTTGATGCCGGCGTCGCGCGCGAGCACCGCGCAGACCGTCGCGAGCGTGCCGCCCGCGCTATCGCCGCCTACCGCGAGCCGGTCCGCATCCACACCGTATTCCGCGGCATGCGCGTGCAGCCAGGTCAATGCGTCGAAAGCGTCCTCGACGGCGGTGGGAAACCTGTGCTCCGGCGCGAGCCGGTAATCCACCGACAGCACCACGCACCGGCCGGCGCGCGCGAACATCCGGCACAACGCGTCGTGCGTATCGACGCTGCCGACCGTGAAGCCGCCGCCGTGGTAATACGCTAGCGCCGCCGCAGGCTCGGCCCAGCTCGGCTCGACAGCGTGATAGAGACGCGCGCGAATCGTCGCGCCGTCGCGCGCCGGCACTTGCAGGTCTTCCACGGAGAACATCGGCGCGCTCGCGATTTCCAGAATCGGCGCGCTTTTCTCATAGGAGGCGCGCGCCTGTTGCGCGGTCATTTCGTGCAGTTGCGGGCGCTTCGCGCGCGCGATCATGTCGAGCACCTGCTCGATCTTCGGATTCAACGGCATGGTGCGTTAGATGGCGCGTGAACGCCGAGGGTTAAAAAGGAGCGCCGATGATGCCATGAGCGCCTAGCTCACGCTCTTCACTTCCGGCTTCAACGACATCGGATCGGTGGGATCGCGCAATTGCTCGATGTCCTCGTGACGCAGCCTTACCGTCGCCATGATGCCAGGATGCGTGACGATGTAGAAACGCCGATCGGCAATCGCTTCAAAGGTGACGTCGGCGACGTCGGCGGCGCTCAGCTTGCCCGATTGCACCGCGCGATGCAGTTGCTTGCCGGCGGCGATCTGCGAGCGGGTCGGGCGGCTCTCGTTGCGCAGTTCCGTGGGCCGCGCGCGTTCGGCATCGGCGATGCCGGTCGGCACGAAAGCCGGGCACAGCAGCGAACAGCCGACCTGGCCGTTCGACGCCTGCTCCCCTTGCGCCAGTTGCAGATCGTGATAGAGCGTCTCCGTCAGCGACACGACCGCGTGTTTGGACGCGTTGTAAATGCCCATCGCGGGCGGCGACAGCAAGCCCGCCACGGACGCCGTATTGACGATATGCGCGGGCTCGTTCTGCGCGAGCATGATCGGCGTGAAGACCCGCACGCCGTGCGCGACGCCCATCACGTTGACGCCGAACACCCACGCCCAGTCGTTCGCCGAGCTTTCCCACAGGAAGCCGCCCGAGCCGACACCGGCGTTGTTGAACAGCAGATGGACCTTGCCGAACGCGTCGAGCGCCGCTTGCGCAAGCGCTTCGACTTGCGCCGCGCTGGAGACGTCGGTCGGCACGCCGAGCGCCTCGGCGCCGCCGGCGCGCAATGCATCGACGGTTTGCGCAAGCGCGTCGGGGTTCACGTCGGCCAGCACGAGCTTCATGCCGAGCGACGCGCCCTTTTGCGCGAACGCGCGGCCAAAACCGCTTGCCGCGCCGGTGATCACCGCCACCTTGCCTGCGAATTCGAACATCGTGTGACTCCTGGGTTGATCGGCGGTTCTTGCTTGCAGCGCTTCTATGACTCGTCTGCTTGCGGCGCCCGGGTGTATGCCTGGAAAGCCGCCTGAAAAGCCGCCGCGATCAGATCAGCTTGACGAGCTGCTTGCCGAAGTTCTTGCCTTTCAGCAGACCGATGAACGCCTCGGGCGCGGCATCGAGTCCTTGCGCGATGGTCTCGCGGTATTGCAGCTTCTTCTGCGCGACCAGCGCGCCGAGCTGCTTGAGCGCCTCGGGCCACACGTCCAGATGTTCGGTGACGATGAAGCCTTGCACGAGCAGCCGCTGCGTGAGTATCAGCGACGGATGCTTGAGCGGTATCGGCTGACGGTCATAGCCGGCGATATAACCGCACAGCGCGATGCGGCCGAACGGGTTCATGCGCGCCATCGTCACGTCGAGCACTTCGCCGCCGACGTTCTCGAAACAGCCGTCCACGCCGTCGGGCGTTGCGGCCTTCAGGTCCTGATACAGATTGCCGGCCTTGTAGTCGACGCACGCGTCGAAGCCGAGCGTCTCGACCACGTAGCGGCACTTGTCCGCGCCGCCCGCGATGCCGACCGCGCGCGCGCCGGCCAGCTTCGCCAGTTGGCCGACCACGCTGCCCACCGCCCCGCTCGCCGCGCTGACCACCACCGTCCGGCCCGCTTGCGGCGCGAGGATCCGGTTCAGGCCGTACCACGCGGTAACGCCCGGCATGCCGACCGGGCCGAGATACGCCGACAGCGGCACGTGCGTGTCGTCGACCTTTTGCACGCCCGCGCCGTTCGAGGTGCCGTACTCCTGCCAGCCGAACATCGCGACGACCTTGTCGCCGACCGCGAACTTCGGATTCTTCGATTCGATGACCTCGCCCACCGTGCCGCCGATCATCACTTCGTTCAACGGCTGCGGCGGCGCATACGACTTGCTGTCGTTCATACGGCCGCGCATGTACGGATCGAGCGACAGAAAATGATTGCGCACGCGAATTTCGCCATCGGCGAGCGGGGCGAGCGGCGTTTCGACGAGCTTGAAGTTATCGGGCGTAACGGCGCCTTGCGGACGCGAAGCCAGCACGAATTGACGGTTGATCTGGGGCATGACGATCGTCTCCATGAGTTGCCGATATGATCGGCGAATGATTCGAACGGCGGCAGCAAGAGCACGGGCCGGCGACAGACAAAGGCAAGGACGAGCGCGCGTGCCCCGGCCTCGGCACGCGCGCCGTGCATCCGCCGATCAGCCGTCGCTTGGACCGGGTTTCGCCGACGGGTCGCTGCGCAGACGCTGCTGCGTCACGTCGCGGCCCACGGCGAGGCGCCGCATGTACTTGAAGGTGCCGAGCGCCTTGGCGACGAAGTGGCCCTCGCTGTCGCGGATCTCGCCTTCGCAATAGGCCATGGTGGTCGAGCGATGCAGCACGCGGCCGGTGGCGCGCAGTTCACCGCGGCCCGGCTGCATGAAGTTGACCTTCATCTCGACCGTGACCACGCCGATGCCGTCGCCGGCCAGACTGCGCGCGGCCATTGCGAGCGCGACGTCGGCAAGCGTCATCGTGACGCCGCCGTGCGCGACGTCCCACGTGTTCATATGATCGGGCTGCAACGGCAGCACGACTTCGCTGACGCCGTCCGCCGCCGACAATAACTGCGCGCCGAGCCGGTCGACGAACGGGCTCTCGGGCAAGGACGCGCTGCTCGCTTTGGATGAGGGCGAATCGGTCATCGCCGCGTTCAGATTTCGTAATCGACGCATTGACGCGCTTCGCGCACCGCGCCGACGAAGCCCTTGAGCGCTTCGTGCGTCGGGTGGACCTGATAGGCGTCGAGTGCGGCTTTGTCGGCGAAATCGGAGACCAGCACGATGTCGTAGGTCGATTCGAGGCCCGGCGCCGCGATGCCGACCTCCAGCTTCAGAATGCCGGGGACGATGTCACGGCAGCCTTCGAGCTTTTCCTTCAGCTTTAGGGCGTTTTCAGCGCGCGAGGCGCCCTCTGCGTGTTCTTTGAGCTTCCACATCACAATATGACGGATCACGGGATCACCTTGTTCGATTCGGTTCGTTGGTCTGGGACTTTGCGTTCGCTGCG
>DASPZL010000337.1:0-10747 GCA_035636295.1 Paraburkholderia sp. | reverse complement strand
GGAAGGCAGCCACGTGACCTGCCCGCGCTGTAACGGCACGGGCCACATCCGCGATACCGAATCGTCCGCGCTGCAAGTGCTGCGGATCATTCAGGAAGAAGCGATGAAGGAAAACACCGCGGCGATCCACTGCCAGGTGCCGGTTGAGGTGACCGCCTTCCTGTTGAACGAAAAGCGCTCGGAAATCAACAAGATCGAGTCGCGTTTCAAGGTCAACGTCGTGCTGGTGCCGAACAAGCACCTCGACACGCCGCATTACAAGCTCGAGCGCCTGCGTCACGACGATGTGCGCCTCGACGAGCCGCGCGCTTCGTGGAAGATGGCCGAAGAAGCGGCCCGCGAGCTGGAGTCGGAAACCGGCTACAGCAAGCGCACCGAGGAAGTGAAGCCGAAGCAGGAAGCGGCGGTCAAGGGCATCACGCCTGAGAAGCCGGCGCCGAGCGCGCCCGTTCGTCCTCTGGCAACCGCTCCGGCTCCGGTCGCGGTCACGCCGGCTGGCGGCGGCTTTATCGGCTGGTTGAAGAATCTGTTCGGCATGCAGCCGGCAACCCCGGCGCCTGCGGCACCGGCCACGACCGAGAAGCAGACGCGTCCGCAACGCGGTGAGCGCACCGGCGAACGCGGTGGCGATCGCAACCGCAATCGCCGTGGCGGCGCAGCCGGCCGCGATGCGGCGGGCCGTGGCGAAGGCGCGAACGGCGGCCGTCAGGCTCAAGGCCAGCAGCCGTCGCCGCGTCGCGAGGAACGCGAACCGCGTGAAGGCCGCGAGGCACGCGAGGGGCGTGAGCCGCGCGAAGCACGTGAACCGCGCGGCGGTCGTGAAGCACGCGAGCCGCGTGAGGCCCGCGAAGGCCGCGAACCGCGTGAGGCCCGTGAGCCGCGCGAAGGTCGCGAGGGCCGTGACCGCGACACTCGCGGCGCCGACCGCGCGGAAACCGTCGAAGGCGCACCGCGTGGCGAACGTCAGGAACGCGGCGAGCGCCGTGAACGTGGCGAGCGTGCCGAACGCGGCGAGCGCCGCAAGCAGCAAGCGGAAACCACAGATGCACTAACGACGCAACCGGACGCGCAAACGGCGGAAGAACTGGCGCAAAAGCAGGTCGCGCTGGGCGAAAACGATGCGCCGGTCGATCAGGAAGCGGTGGCGCGTGAAGGTGAAGAACGCCGTCGCCGCCGTCGCGGCCGTCGCGGTGGCCGTCGTGAGCGTGAAGAAGACGTGAACGGCAATCTGGCCGCCGATGTCGCGGAAGCTGAAGGCCAAAACGTCAGCCTGACCGACGAAGCGCCGGTGCGCACGGCGCATCAGCCGGTCGAGCGCAAGGCCGAAGTCGGCGCCGAGATCAACGAAGCGAAACAAGTGACGCCGGTGGAAGTCGTGGTCGCAGCTGTCGCGACTGAATCCGCTGTCGTGAGCGAACTGCATGCGGCAACCGAAACGCCGGCTCTGGCCGTCGAAATGGCTGCCAAGACGGAAACGGTCGTTCCGGTCGAAGAAGCACCGGCGGCGCCGGCGACAGTCGAGCCGGCAACGGAAACGCCGCTGGCGCAAGCCGCTGCGGCACCCGTTGAAGCCGCGCAAGCCGCACCGGCCGCCGGCGAGACGGTTTCGCTGGTCGAACCGGTCGCTCGTGCCGAAGCTCCGGTTCAGGCGCAGGCTGAAACGCAGGCCGAAACGCCGGCAGCGGCTCCGGCTGTCGAGGCGCAAGCCGCGCCGGCTCCGGCGGAAACGGTAGCTCCGGCCGAAGTGGTCGAGGCGCCGGCCGCTCAACCGGCGCCGCAGGCCGAGATCGTCGAACCGCAGCCGGTCGTGGCAGCGGTTGCGCCGGCCGCGGAACCGGCGGCAGTCGAGCCGGCGCCTGTCGCCGCCGCACCGCAGGCAGCACTGGCTCCGCAGGCGCCACGTAATGGCGCCGTGTCGGCGGAAGCCCTGAAACCGGTGCTGGAACAAGCCGGTCTCGTCTGGGTGAACACCGACGCCGAGAAGCTGCGCGCGGCGCAGGAAGCCACTGCGCAAACCGCCAAGCCGGCCCGCGTGGTGCGCGAGCGCAAGCCGTTGCCGCCGCTCGATGGCGCGCCGATGCAACAGGTGGAAACGGGCAAGCACACGCAGTAAGCCGCCCTGCCGTCCTCGAAAAGCCCGCCTTCATCGGCGGGCTTTTTTATGCGCGAAGAAAGCACGCCGGACACTGCGCCGGATGCCGCTACCCGGCTACCCGTATACCCTCGGAGGCCCGGGCCTCCACCAGCCGCGGGATGCATTTCCGATAGAATGAACAAGCAGCTTTCCATTCCAGCACCGAACCAAGTCATTCATGTCCCGACGCATCATCCCTGTTGCCGATTTCAGCGCGGTGCCGGTCATTTCCGGCCCGGCGCAGGCGCCCAGCGGCGCGTTGCACGACACGCTCGCACGCCCGCTGCGCGACCTGCGCATTTCGGTGACGGATCGCTGCAATTTCCGTTGCGTCTACTGCATGCCTCGCGCGGTGTTCGACAAGGATTACGCGTTCCTGCCGCACAGCGCATTGCTGAGCTTCGAGGAAATCGAGCGCCTGGCGCGGCTCTTCGTCGCGCATGGGGTCGAGAAAATCCGTCTGACGGGCGGCGAGCCGCTGCTGCGTAAAAATCTCGAATTCCTGATCGAACGGCTCGCGCGGTTGACCACGCCGGCAGGCCGTCCGCTCGATCTGACGCTGACCACCAACGGCTCGCTGCTCGCGCGCAAGGCGCGCGGCCTGAAAGACGCCGGCCTGAGCCGCGTAACGGTGAGCCTCGACGCGCTCGACGACACGCTGTTTCGCCGCATGAACGACGCAGACTTCGCGGCCGCGGACGTGCTGGACGGCATTGTCGCGGCGCAGGCGGCCGGCCTCGCGCCGGTCAAGATCAACATGGTGGTCAAACGCGGCACCAACGACAGCGAAATCCTGCCGATGGCGCGTCATTTCAAAGGCTCGGGCGCGGTGCTGCGCTTCATCGAATACATGGACGTCGGCAGTTCGAACGGCTGGAATATGACCGAGGTGTTGCCGTCCGCCGACGTGGTCGAGCGCATCGCCGAGCATTTCCCGCTCGTGCCGCTCGAGGCGCACAGCGCTGCAGAGACTGCCCAGCGCTGGGGTTATGCCGACGGCGCCGGCGAGATCGGCGTGATTTCGAGCGTGACGCGCGCGTTTTGCGGCAGTTGCACGCGAGCGCGTCTGTCGACCGAAGGCAAGCTGTACCTGTGCCTGTTCGCGTCGTCCGGTCACGACCTGCGTGCGTTGCTGCGCGCCGGGGCGAGCGACGCCGATATCGCCACCGCCGTCGCCGAAATCTGGCAAGGCCGCGGCGACCGTTATTCGCAACTGCGTGGCAGCAGCGCAGCCGAACCGCGCGCGCAGGAAGGCCGCCGCGTGGAAATGTCGTACATCGGCGGCTGAGCGGCCGGCGCATGAAGCCAACGCGCGAACACATCACCGGGCTGGTGCTCGCAGGCGGCCGCGGCATGCGCATGGGCGGCGTCGACAAGGGGTTGCAAGCGCTGCATGGCGAGCCGCTCGCCTCTTATGTACTGAAGCGCCTGGCGCCGCAAACCGGCGCGCTGCTGATCAGCGCCAATCGTCATCCCGAGGTCTATGCCGCACTTGGCGCGCCGTTCGGCGCCACGGTGGTGGCCGATACCCTGCCCGGCTTTCCCGGCCCGCTGGCAGGCCTGCTCGCCGGGCTGCGCGCGGCCGGCACCGCGTACGTGCTCAGCGCGCCCTGCGACACGCCCGGCCTGCCCGCTGACCTCGCCGCCCGCCTCGCGCACGCGCTGAACTCGAACGAGGCCGACATCGCCACCGTCACGACCTGCGACACGCAAGGTCAAGTCTCCCTCCATCCCGTGTTCGCGCTGCTGCGCACCGATCTCGCGGACGACCTGTCGGCCTTCCTGGAAGCCGGCGAGCGCAAGGTCCGCGCGTGGTACGCGCGCCACAAGACGGTGGAAGTCACCTTTACCGACGAGCGTGCGTTTTACAATATCAATTCGTTACAAGAACTCGCCGACCTCGAGCGTCATTGAGGCCCCGGTTGAAATCCCGCTCCGGCCGCACGGCAACAGCCTCTCCCGCCTTCGGCCGCGACGCCAGGCTCTTCATGACCACGCTTAACGAATTTTCCCGCTGCGTCGCGCAGTACGATCCTCACGCGCTACCGGTTTCGGCCGCCCAGGCGATCGTGCGTCAGTGGGCGACGCCGGTCACGGCGATCGAACGCGTGCCGCTGCGCGACGCGCTCGACCGCGTGCTGGCGGCCGATATCGTGTCGCCGATCGACGTCCCCTCGCACGACAACTCCGCCATGGACGGCTACGCGTTCAACCGCGCGGCGCTGGCAAGCGGCGCGTCCACCGTCGAACTGACGGTCGTCGGCAAGGCGCTGGCCGGGCATCCGTTCGCGGGCCGCGTGGAGGCGACGCAATGCGTGCGCGTCATGACGGGCGCCTCGATTCCGGCGGATTGCGACACCGTGGTGCCGCAGGAAATGGTCGAGCGTAGCGCCGACGCAGCCTCGATCCGTTTCGCGGCCAACGCCGTGGCGGCCGGCGCCAACCGGCGCCGCGCCGGCGAAGACCTCGCCCGCGGTCATGCCGCGCTGCGCGCCGGGCGCATCATACGGGCGTCGGACCTCGGCTTGCTGGCTTCGCTCGGCATCGGCGAAGTGAATGTCCGGCGGCGTTTGCGCGTCGCTTTCTTCTCGACCGGCGACGAATTGCGCTCGCTCGGCGAGCCGCTCGACCCCGGTTCCGTGTACGACAGCAACCGCTACACGCTCTTCGCCATGCTCCGGCGCCTGAACATGGACATGCTCGATCTCGGCGTGGTGCGCGACGAGCCCGCCGCGCTCGAAGCCGCGTTGCGCAGCGCCGCGGCCAGCGCCGACGTGGTGTTGACTTCGGGCGGCGTCTCGGTGGGCGAAGCAGATTTCACGAAACAGCTGCTGCAGACATTCGGCGACGTCGCCTTCTGGAGCCTGGCAATGCGTCCCGGCCGCCCACTCGCTTTCGGCCGCGTCTGGTCCGGTGAGCGGCCGGGGCTCGGGCTTCCCGCGTTATTCTTCGGTTTGCCGGGCAATCCGGTCGCCGTGATGGTGACCTTCTATCAGATCGTGCGCGAGGCGCTGCTGCTGATGTCCGGCGCGACGCCGCAGCCGCTGCCGGTCATCCACGCGGCGAGCCGTCAGGCTATCCGCAAACGCGCCGGCCGCACGGAATTCCAGCGCGGCGTCGCCGCACAAGACGCGCACGGGCAATGGCACGTTACGCCAACCGGTTCGCAAAGTTCCGGCGTGCTGAGTTCGATGAGCGAGGCGAATTGTTTTATCGTGCTCGGGCACGATGAAGGCGAAATCGCCGAGGGGGAGTGCGTCGCTATCATGTTGTTCGACGGCCTCATCTGACGCCTGGCTCACTCGGCGCGTCGATTACCGGATTTGCAGCTGTACCCATTACCACTACGACATACGGGTTTGACTTACATGAAAAAACAGATCTCGTTCATTGCACCGGGACAAACGGCCAAAGCACTTATCCTCGTTTACCTGACCTTCTCGGTGCCGATCGTGCTGCTGGGCGTGCTCGTCGCGTTCATTCGCTACGGCTCGGTGGAACTGAGCACGGTGTTCAGTGCGCTGCTGCTCAATGCCATCCTCGGTTTCATTCTGCTGTGGATCGCATGCCACGCGTACAACTGGGTCGCATCGCGCTTCGGCGGTATCGAAATCCAATTGACCGACGTGCCGGAAGAAGCCTGATGTCCGCGACGATCCGCTCCGCGACCCCTGCGGACACCGGCGCCATCTTCGCGCTGGCGTACGAACTGGCGGAATTCGAAAGCCTTACGCACATCTTTGCCGCGACGGAAGACGGTTTGCGTGATGCGCTGTTCGGCGCACGGCCCTCGATCGAAGCGCTGGTGGCGGAAAACGAAGGCCGCATCGTCGGCTACGCGCTGTTCTTCCACAATTACTCGAGTTTCGTCGGCAAGCGCGGGTTGTATCTCGAAGACGTCTACGTGCAACCGAGCCAACGTGGTAGCGGTTTGGGCTCGGCGCTGCTGCAGCGCCTCGCTGCATTGGCCGTGGAGCGGCAGTGCGGACGGTTCGAATGGACCGTACTGGACTGGAACCAGCCGGCCATCAGCTTCTACGAAAAGATGGGCGCGACGGTCATGCCGGATTGGCGAGTCGTGCGGCTGACGGATGACGCGCTTGAACGACTGGCCCAAGGGGTCGCGGCCTGAGTCGGTGCCATGTCTTATAAGCTGAACGATCACCCAAGCCCCGCCTCATTGCTCCTCGGGATCCACACCCGATAACGCATCACCCAGCAAGCCACTCGCCTCTTCGCCCGGCAGCGCCTCGACGTCGCGCAGCTTACGGGTCATGACGCGGGTGCGCGTTTCCGCGGCTTCGATCGAACGCGTGACGGTTTCCAGTTGCGCCTTGGTCTTGGCCAGCACGTCGCCGAATTTGCCGAACTCCGTTTTCACCGCGCCGAGCACCTGCCACACCTCGCTCGAACGCTTTTCGATCGCGAGCGTGCGGAAACCCATCTGCAAACTATTGAGCAACGCGGTCAGCGTGGTCGGACCGGCGATCGTCACGCGATAGTCGCGCTGCAGCAGATCCGTGAGGCCCGGCCGGCGCAGAACTTCCGCGTACAGGCCTTCGGTCGGCAGGAACAGCAGCGCGAAATCGGTGGTGTGCGGCGGCGACACGTACTTCTCCGCGATGCTGCGCGCCTCGGCGCGGATGCGCGCTTCGAGCGCGCGCGATGCCTCTTCCACCGCGATCGGATCGGCGCGCTCCTGCGCTTCGATCAGGCGCTCATAGTCTTCGCGCGGGAACTTGGCGTCGACCGGCAGCCAGACAGGCGTGGCCGCGTCCCCCTGCTCGGCCCGCCCCGGCAGTTTGATCGCGAATTCGACGCGCTCGGCGCTCTTCGGCACGGTCGCGACATTCTTCGCGTATTGGTCCGCGGTGAGCATCTGTTCGAGCAACGCTTCGAGCTGCACTTCACCCCACGTGCCACGCGTCTTGACGTTGGTGAGCACCTTCTTCAGATCGCCGACACCCGCGGCCAGCGTCTGCATTTCGCCCAGCCCGCGATGCACCTGTTCGAGCCGGTCGGACACCAGCTTGAACGACTCACCGAGCCGCTGTTCAAGCGTGGCGTGCAATTTTTCGTCGACGGTGCGGCGCATTTCCTCGAGCCTGGTCGAGTTGTTCGCTTCGATGTCCTTCAGCCGCTGTTCGATAGTCGCGCGCACTTCGGCGAAACGGCGATCGTTCGCCTCGGTGAGTTGCCCCAGTTGCAAGCTCAGCGTCTCACCGAACTGCTTGAGCGTTCGGCCCTGTTCGTCGCGCGCCTGTTGCGCCTGCTGCTGCAGGCTATGACGTACCGCGTCGAGTTGCTGCGCGAAGCCGTCGATCTTGCCGCCCTGCACCGTCGTCATACTGCTGAACTGCGAGGCCAGCGTTTGTTGAAAATGCGCAAAACCGCCGCTCTGCTCGGTACGCGACACGCGCGCCGTTTCGGTGATGTCGTTGCGCAGTTGCCGTTCGAGCCGCTCGTAAGCATGCGACTGCGCATCGGCTGCCGCATCGATGCGTTCGCCGAGCAGTTCGAACTGCTCGCTCTCACCCGCGCGCCCATGGCCGCGCATCAGCAACGCCAACGCGATAACCACGGCGACCGCCAGCACCGCAACGGCCGCCACCAGAATCATTGTCATGAACGCGCCCGGCCCATGACCTCGGGGTTGATCGGATTCGGCGGCCGGCCGGCGCGCGGGCCTTCGCCCAGCGCCGCGATGAGATTGTCTGCGGCAAGATTCGCCATCGCGCGGCGCGTGGCTTCGGTCGCGCTGGCAATGTGCGGCGTCAAAACGACATTCGGCACCGTCAGCAGGTCCGGATTCAGATTCGGCTCGCCTTCGAATACATCGAGACCAGCCGCCGCGATCTGTTTCGACCGCAGTGCCTCGACGAGCGCCGCGTCGTCGACGATGCCGCCGCGCGCGATGTTGGTGAGCGTCGCGCCTGGCTTCATCAGCGCGAGTTCGGCCGCGCCGATCGTGTGATGGCTTTCCTGCGTGTACGGCAAGACGAGCACCACGTGATCGGCACGCCGCAGCAAATCCTGCTTCGATACGTATTCGGCATTCAGGTCGGCTTCGATCTCCGGCGCAACACGTGAACGGTTGTGATAGATCACCTGCATGTTGAAGCCTTTCGCGCGCCGCGCCAGCGCCTGGCCGATCCGGCCCATGCCGATCACGCCGAGCGTGGAACCGTGCAGATCGCCGCCGAGAAATCCGTCATACGCCCACTTCTGCCATTTGCCCGCGCGCAGCCAATGCTCCGATTCGGCAATGCGGCGCGCCGCCGCCATCATCAACGCCCAGCCGAAATCCGCAGTGGATTCGTTCAGCACGTCGGGCGTATTGGTGCCGAGCACGTTCGCCGCGTTGAACGCCGCCATGTCGAAGTTGTTGTAGCCCACCGCCATGTTCGACACCACGCGCAAACGCGGCGCCGCCGCGAGCACGGCCGCGCCGACCGGATCGCCCGCGGTCAGCGCGCCGTCCTTATCCGCGAGACGGCGCGTGAATTCGTCGGCGGGCAATACGTCGCCCTGATTCCAGTCGACGTCGAAATACTGCTTGAGCCGTTCGATCACATCGGGAAAGATCGGACGGGCGACGAGGATCTTCTGCATTGCAATTCTCCGAATAGCGCGTCGAGCTCGATTGTCTCGGCGTCAAAGCCAGTGTCAAAAAAAGAGCAGCCCGGTGACGATGAAGAGCGGCAACAACACCGCACCGGACCAACCCATATACGCAAAGAAACTCGGCATGCGAACGCCGCGCGATTCCGCGATCGCTTTCACCATGAAGTTCGGCGCGTTGCCGATATACGTATTCGCGCCCATGAACACCGCGCCGGCCGAAATCGCGGCGAGCGTGGTGGCGCCGGTGGTCATGAGTGTTTGCGCATCGCCGCCGGCCAGATTGAAGAACACCAGATAGGTCGGCGCATTGTCGAGAAACGAAGACAACAGGCCGGTTGCCCAGAAATACATTGCATCGTGCGGCTGACCGGACGGGTGATTGACCAGATGGACGATGCCCGCGAAGGCGCCGGCCTCGCCCGCGCGCAGGATCGTGATGACCGGCGCGATCGTCAGGAAGATGCCCGCGAACAGCTTGGCCACTTCTTCGATCGGCGCCCAGTTGAAATCGTTGCCCGCGCGAGCCGCACGCGGCGTGAACACCAGCGAGAGCAGCGTGACGCCGATCAGCGCGACATCGCGCACGGCATTTTGCAACGCTACATGCGTGCCGAACACGTCGAACGTCACGCCCGGTTTCCACAGCCCGCTCATCAGCACCAGCGCGACAACGGCGGCCAGAAACAGGAAATTGATCTTGCCGTCCATGCCGAGCGGCGGCGAGTCCGGCGTCGGATCGAGAAAGCGCGAGCGCTCTTCCTCACGCCGATGAAAGTAGTACGAGTCCAATGCATAGAATCCGGCGAGCAGCACGACGCAGACGAACAGCATGGGTAGCGCGAGATGCGTGGTGGTCCAGAAGAAACTCACGCCCTGCAGGAAGCCGAGAAAGAGCGGCGGATCGCCCAACGGCGATAGCGAACCGCCCGCGTTCGCCACCAGGAAGATGAAGAACACCACCACGTGGACGACGTGCTTGCGGTTGTCGTTGGCGCGCAGCAATGGTCGAATCAGCAGCATCGCGGCGCCGGTGGTGCCCATGATGCTGGCGAGCACGGTGCCGAGCGCAAGAATCGCTGTGTTCAGACGCGGCGTGCCGTGCAGATTGCCGCGCACGCAAATGCCGCCCGCCACGGTATAGAGCGCGGTGAGCAACACGATGAACGGAATGTATTCCTCGAGCAACTGATGCACCAGCGTACCGAACGCGACGCCTGCGCCGAACGTGAGCGCGAACGGCACCAGGAACACGAGCGCCCACGCTGCCGCGATCTTGCCGAAATGGTGATGCCAGAACGCCGGCGCGAGCAGCGGAAACGCCGCGATCGACAGCAACACGCCGGCAAACGGCAGACCCCACAGCGCCGACAAAGTCGCGCCGTCGAGCGTCGCGGCCGAGGCCAGTTGAGGCCAACCGGCCAGCGCCAGTGCAGCGGCGAACATCATGCTCGTCCATACGGCATGCCGTTTCATATCCTTGAAGTCCTTGTTATGACGGGCGGCCGCGCGTGCCGTGAGACACAGCCGCTCGCTCACTCAGGCGCCATGCACGACGATCACATGCACCCGGTAAGGCCCATGCGCGCCGAGCACGATGGTCTGTTCGATATCGCCGGTGCGCGAAGGCCCGGAGACGAAATTGACGGCGCGCGGAAGTTCGCCGCGCTCGCTGCGGATCAGGCCGAACGCCTCTTCATGTCCCGAGACGATGCGCGAAGCCGGTACGATCGCAATGTGCGTTTCCGGCAGCAGGCCCGCGGATGCATAAGTCTCCGGCCCGGACAGCAACACGAGCGTGCCGGTCTCGGCGGTCGCGCAGAAGCAGCCGGTGAGACCGACCACGTCGCCGTCTCGCGGCTTGCGGAACTCGACGGCGAGGCCGGCTTCTCCCCAAGGCAAATCTTGCAGCGTTTGCCACGCAATCGCCTGCAGCGGCAACGCATGTTGCGTGAGATAGCGATGCGCTGCAGCCGGCGCCTCGCTCAGTGC
>DASPZL010000336.1:0-9021 GCA_035636295.1 Paraburkholderia sp. | reverse complement strand
TGATCGACGAACAGCACGCGTGGCAGCGCGGATGCTCGGGTCGACGCTGTTGCACTCTGCGTCGATGAAGCGGGGGCGGCGGGTGGATCGATCAGCGCCGGCTGAACCAGCGGTAAGGAATGGGCGAGTGGCGAGGCGTCGATCGTCGGGCGCATAGGAAAGCGAAGTAATTGGATTCGGAGATTCGCAAGAGGCGAATAGCGAGTCTTAATTATTCGCGTGCGGTCACGCGTTGAATGTGGGCACGCGCACGCACAGCAAACAATGCGCCACTTACACTCGTTGCTATGGCCATGCGGCGCTTATTTATAGGTGGGATGTCATGAAAGTGGCGATCGTGCACGACTGGCTGGTCGCGCCCGGCGGCGCGGAGAAGGTCCTCGAGCAGATCATCGCGTGCTTTCCCGATGCCGATCTTTTCAGTCTCGTCGATTTCCTCGAAGACCGCCGGCCACTCGGCGGCAAACCCGTCACGACCTCGTTCATCCAACGCCTGCCGTTTGCGCGGCGCCGCTATCGCGCGTATCTGCCGTTGATGCCGCTCGCCGTCGAACAGTTCGATTTATCCGGCTACGATCTCATCATCACGAGTTCCTATGCGGTCGCCAAGGGCGTCCTGGTCGGCCCGGATCAGACGCACGTGAGCTACGTGCATTCGCCGATGCGCTACGCGTGGGACCTGCAACATCAGTATCTGCGCGAAGCGAATCTGACGCGCGGGCCGAAGTCGTGGGTCGCGCGTGTACTGCTCCATTATCTGCGCGGCTGGGACTCGCATTCGGCCAATGGTGTCGACCGTTTGATCGCGAACTCGCATTTCGTCGCGCGTCGCATGATGAAAACCTACCGGCGCGATGCCGCCGTGATTCCGCCTCCCGTCGACGTGCACGAATTCGAACTCTGCACGGACAAGGAAGACTTCTATCTGACCGCCTCGCGGATGGTGCCGTACAAGCGCATCGATCTGATCGTCGAGACTTTCAACGCGACGCCGCACCGCCAGCTGATCGTGATCGGCGACGGGCCGGAGATGGCGGCGATTCGCGCCAAGGCCGGTCCTAACGTGGCGATCCTCGGCTATCAGCCGCTCGACGTTCTCAAGGATTATCTGCAGCGCGCGCGAGCCTTCGTGTTCGCCGCCGAGGAAGATTTCGGCATCGTCGCGCTCGAGGCGCAGGCATGCGGCACGCCGGTCATCGCATTCGGCAAGGGCGGGGCGCTCGAAACGGTGGTGCCGGTCGGCGAGGCGCATCCTACCGGCGTTTATTTCGCACGCCAAACGGTCGTGTCGATGCTCGACGCGATCGACCGCTTCGAACGGATGCACGAGCAGATCACGCCGGCGGCTTGCCGCGCGAATGCCGAGCGCTTTTCGGCGGCGGTGTTCCGGCGCGCCTTCATGGCGGAAGTCACGCGCACGATCGCGGCGGGCGGCTGGCGTCAGCGGATCGGCCTGGTGGAGCGCATCGAACCCGATCGGGCTGCCGAGGATCTCGCGTGGCCCGGCGAGCCGGCGCAGGAAAGCAGTTGGGGACGCTGACGCGCTCGCCCGCACGGCTTGCGTGTTCGTCCCAATGAACAACGGGACAGCTTGTCTCGTTATTCGCATCTTGAGAACTTCGCAAGATGCGAATAAAATGGTTTTGTCGTACCGCAGTAGGCCGTAACCGGGCGTCCTGGCTATGCCATCCGGCCAGCTATCGGCGCCGGCCCGCTCCGTTTAGCCTTGCAGGCAGATCGCGCATGTTCAGTGCGCGAATACGTGCGAGGAAATACGATGCGGGTCATTTCGAAGAAAGCGTTGCTGGACTTTATAAACAGACATCCGGGCGCGCGCAGTGCGCTATTGACGTGGTACTCACTGGCGCAGGCCTGCCTTGCCTATGGCTATAACGACCTGAAGCAGACGTTCGCCGGCGTGGACTACGTGCCGCCGCAATACACCGTTTTCGATGTAGGCGGCAACCGGTCCGGATCGTCGCGGCGATTCACTACAACAGGCAGTCGTTATTCGTTCGTCATGTACTGACGTATGCGGAGTACGACCTTTGGACGAGGAAGAATCTAAACTCATGAATGCCGATCGCCTCCCGGGAGCTTTTCCCGACATCGCGCAAACCTGGACTGCGCTGCAAGCCCAGTTGCCGATCACACCCATTCGCAACGAAGAGGACTACCAGAAGATGGTGCGGCTCGCCAACTCGCTGGCCGACCATCTGAACGGCAACGAGGAGGATCCGCTTGCCGATCTGTTCGCGATCGTCACCGACCTGATCGAAAGCTGGGAAGCGCACAACGTGACGATCCCGAAAGCGGAGCCGCGCGAGGTGTTGCGGCATCTGCTGGAAACGCACGGGCTCAAGCAGAAGGACCTGATCGGTATCGCATCGCCCACCGTGGTGAGCGACATTCTCGCGGGCCGGCGCGCCATCAGCAAAAAGGTGGCGAAGGCGCTGGCCCAGCGTTTTCATACCGACGTCAGCGCGTTTCTGTAAGCGCGGTGCCGCGAGCTTTGCGCCGCGCACAGTGTTGACGGAAGAGAAAAGGGGCTGCGCCTGGTGACGGCGCAGCCCCTTTTTTCGTTGCGCGGCTTATCGTTGTCCGCGCTTTTAACGTGCTCTATCGCGGCGTATGCGTGTCGAGCGGATCGCCGGCGGAGTAGGTGTACGCATACGCGTAGTCATACGTGCCGTTCCTGTTGTGGCTCTTGAGCGGCACCGCGTTCATCACGCCGCCCACCACCCGGGCCCGCGCGCGCCGCAGCTTCTTCAGCGCCTCGGCCACGTGGCCTTCGGTGTGCGCGCCGGCCCGCATCACCAGCACCGTCGACCCGGCGAGATTGGCGATCACCGCGGCATCGGCCACCGCGAGCAGCGGCGGCGTGTCGATGATCACCAGGTCGAACTCCTGTTCGAGGCGCGCGAGGATTTCGCTGAAGCGCGGTGACGTCAGAATCTCGGAGGGATTCGGCGGATAAGCGCCCGCCGCGATGAAGTGCAAGCCGTCCACGCCGGTGGCGCGCGCCGCCACTTCCAGATCGACCTGGCCCGTCAGCAGTTCGGTCAAGCCGCCGTTAGGCGAGCGGCCGAGATATTGCGCGAGCCGGCCGCGCCGCAGATCGGCGTCGATCAGCAGCACGCGTTTGCCCGATTCCGCGATCAGCGCGGCCAGGTTCGCGCACAGGAAGCTCTTGCCGTCCGAGGGCGCCGGGCTCGTGATCGCGACGATGCGGTTAGGCGCGTCGAGCAGGCCGAACTGCAGCGTGGCGCGCAGCCCGCGCAAGCCTTCCACCGTCGTGTCGTACGGGTGGGTCTTCGCCAGCAGCGGACGCATCGGCGCCTTGCTCGACGCGATCACGGTCTGCGTGCCGACCGGCACGTTGCGTTGACGCGCTGCCGCCGCCGAGCCCGGCCGCAGCCGCCACATGACGCCTGAAGGCGCGGCCACCGCCTGCACCTCGGTCGGGGTCGAACGCGGCGCGGCCAGCGCGGCGGCGCGCGTGGCGCTCAATTGCCGGTCGCTGCGCGCCTGTTCCGGACTGAAGGCGATCGAGCCGAAAATCGGCAACTGGAAACGCCGCTCGACGAGCTCGGGATCGGACACGCCCGTAAAGAACGTGCGGCGGCAGAACGCGAACAGAATGCCGCCGATGATGCCGAGCACGACACCCGCGGAGATGATCAGCGCCGACTTCGGCCGCACCGGCTGCGAGGGCAGCAACGCCTGGTCGATGATATGCACGTTGCCGATCGTGCCGGCGCGTGAAATCGACAACTCCTGGGTTTTGTTCAGGAGCGCCACATAGATTTCCTCCGCGACCTTCGCATCGCGTTGCAACGCGAGGGCGTTGCGCTCGGAACTCGGCAACGTGGTGAAGTGATCCTCGAAGCGCGCTTTTTCGCGCGTCATCGCCGCCAGTTGCGCGTCGACCTGCTGCACTTCGGGGCTCTCTTCAGTGAAACGCTGCAGCAGTTGCGCGCGCTGAATGCGCAGTGACGCGATCTGCTTTTCGTAGTCCAGACCGCCGGCGAGGTACACGCCGGCTTCCTGGGTCGGCTGGAACGAACCGACTTTCGACTGATACTCCGACAACGCGGTTTCCGTCTTCTTCACTTCGGCGCGCAGGCGCGGCAGTTCACTGTTCAGAAAGCTCAGCATGCGGCTCGCTTCTTCCTGCGCGCGTTCGGTGCGCTGCTTCAGATACGAAGCGGCCACCGCATTGGTGATCGCGGTGATCGCGTGCGGATCGGTGCCCATGTACGACAGTTGCACGACGCCGGTGTCGCGGCCCTTCTCGGTAACCTGCAGACCGGTGGAGAGCGCGGATACCGCGTCCAGCTGGTTAAAACGCGTCACATAAAACTCGGTGCCTGGACGGGCCACCAGTGTCTTGACCATGAGCGTGACGTCGTTGCCGCTCGCTTGCTGGCCCGCCACGCCCGTCAGAATCTGCTGGCCGAATGCATCGGTCAGCTCGTAGCGGCCGTAGTCGAGCACGTGCAGCGTCAGGCGCGCGCCTTCGAGCGACTTCGGCACCATGATCGACTCGACCTCGAACTGCTCGCCGCCCCACGCATACGAACTCATGCCGAAAGCCGCGCCAAGCGGATGGCCCGGACGCGCGAAGAGCGACGAGATTTTGCCGAGCACCGGCAGGGTCTTCGCAGTCGTGCTGAAGTTCAGCTTGAACTGCTCGACCACCGGCTCGACCACCGCGCGGCTCTTGATGATTTCGATTTCCGCGTCGGTGCGCATCGGCCCGACCGAGGGCACCAGCGACGGCGTGTTCTGATTCTGCGCGCCGCCGTTGTTGCTCTGCGCGTCGACCTGAAGCAGCGCGTCGGCGGAATAGATCGGCGTGGCGATCTTCGTATAGATCACCGCGGCGAGAATCACGCTGCCGGCAATGCCGATCACCCACCAGATCTGATCGAGGACCATGCGCAGCAAATCGCGCATCACGGCATCGTCGTCGCCGCCGGGCGCCGGTCCGTGGTCCAGCATGTCATACGTACTCATAGCGATACTCCGTTGCGAGCAATTTATCTGGACAACTGCACGGTGTAGAAAATGGATTGCAGCGTCGGCGTGATCTGTTCGAGTGCGCGGTTAAAGCGCGCGGCGCTCGAGACCTGCACGTACACCACGTCTTTCGGCTGCAAATCGAACTTGGTCATCAGCATCAACGCATCGACCTGAGTCATGTCGAGCTGATAGACGTCGGGCGTGAGCGTCTTGTCGGCGCCGCGCACCACATAGACGAAACGCGGGTCGCCGGTTCTGACGTCCAGGCTGCCGGCGCCGGTGAGCGCGTCGGCGAGCGTGAGGCGGCCGCGGTTCATCGGCAGCGAGGTCGGTTTGTTGACTTCGCCGAGCACGAACACGCGGCTGTTCGAGCGGTCGGGCACGTCGATGATGTCGCCGTTCTGCAGCAGCACGTTCTGCTGCGGATCGCCGGTTTCGAGCAGCGCGGCGACGTCGACCGTGTAGCGTTTGCCGTCGCGCGTCACGCCCACGTTCTGCAGATCCGCATCGGGCAGCGCGCCGCCCGCGCGGTTGATCGCGTCGAGCACGGTGAGCGGCGCGTCGGTGATCGCTTCGGAAGCGGGTGTGCGCAGATTGCCGGTCACCTGCACGGACTGGCTGTTGAAGCCCGACACGCGCACGTCCAGCTGAGGATTGCGAATCGTCCTCGAAAGCCCTTTCGTCAACGTTTCCTGGACCTGCTGCGCGGTCATGCCGATCACCTTGACGCGGCCCACGCGCGGGAAGAAGATCGTGCCGTTGTTGGCGACCCGCACGGTGAGGCCGCCTTCGCCGCTGCTCGAGAGCGCCTGGCCGATCGGCGTCGCGCCTTGCGTTTGCGTCGGTCCAGGCGTCGGCGCGGCGCCGGAGCCGCCGGCCGGCAGCGGCGGCATGCTGCTCGCCACGCCCGTGCCGCCGCCCGTCAGTTCCGGGTGATCCCATACGATGATGCTCAACTGGTCGCCGACCCCGAGGTGATAGTCGTACGCCACGCGCGTTGTCGGCGTCAGGCACGACAGCGGGCACACGGCCGGTACCGCGGCCGCGCGCTGCTGACGGAAATAGCCGACGTCGATGGTGTGCACGGGAAACTTATCGGCGGTCTGCTCCGGCGGCGCGGGCTGCTCGAGCCGTTTGGTGTCGAGATACGGTCCCGGCGCCAGCGAACAGGCGCATAGAGATGCGGCCGCGAGCCCTGCGGCAATCGCTCTGATAGTCATTTTGTGGTCCCCCGCGTGAAGCCGCGCGTTGATCGCTCAGCGCACCGCCTCCTGCCATGCCCCGCGCATTGCGCGTAAACCGACTCGCCATTTGCGAAGCGCAAGCGCCACGCCGCCGCGCTCGAATGCCAACGACAACGCGCGCAGGAACCCCGGGTCCGCGCGATCGCCGATCAGCGTCGAGTAAACGACGAACGCCCATCTGCCGGGTGGCGTCAGGTATTCGCACATGATGAGTCGGAGATTGAATGACGCGTTATAAAAAGCCGCATCGTTGAATGTGAAGCGCTGATCCTCATCGCTGCGCTGGGCGGGAAAATGCTCCACCAGCAGCGACGGGTCGTAGATCAGCGTCCAGCCGCGCCGCTGCACGTCCAGACTGAATGCCATCTCGCAGTGAACCTGCGCGCCGCTGCCGCGCAAGCGCGAGTCGAAGCGCAGCGCGCCGATCGCCTCGCGGCGAAACGCCATGTTCACGCCCTTGAGCACCTGGACCTTGCGCGCCCGGCCGTGGCCGATATGGTGATTGCCAATGGTCCGGCCATACCAGCGCACAAGGCCCACGCGCGGCTTCTGCCCCTGCAGAATGCCGTTGCGTTCATGTACGATGTCACGTCCGCCCAGACCGCCGAGCGCCGGATCGCTTTCGAAGGCGCGTGCGATCCGCGCGACCCAGTCGGGATGTGGTGCGGCGTCGTCGTCCGTGAAGCAGAGCACGTCGCTGCTCGCGCTTTCGATGCCGAGGTTGTACGCGGCGACCACGCCCGGCGTGCGCACGAGCACGATCCAGCGGCGCGGGTCGGGCCGGGCGGCGTCGCGGGTGCGCAGCCAGTCGAGCGTCGCGTAATCGTCATGGCGCACGACCACGATCACTTCGTCGGCGCGGCGCTCCTGCGCGTCGAGCGCCGCGAGGCAGCGCGCGAGATCGGCGGTGCGCCGGTACGTCGGCACGATCACGGAGACTTTCACGAACGGTTCCCGTAGTGGCATGGTCAGAATGCGTTGCGGCCGACAAAGCCCTTGAAGACCGTGACGAACACGATCTTCATGTCGAACCAGAACGACCAGTTATGGATATAGAAGAGATCGAACTTGACGCGCGCCTCCATCTTCTCGACCTTCGTCGTCGCGCCGCGATAGCCGTTCACCTGCGCCCAGCCGGTGATGCCCGGCTTGATCCGGTAGCGGTTCATATAGCCGTACACCTGATCCTTGTAGAGATCGTCGTGTTCGAGCGCGTGCGGACGCGGACCGACCACCGACATCTGGCCGAGCAGCACGTTGAGAAACTGCGGCAGCTCGTCGAGGCTCGTGCGGCGCATGAAGCGGCCGAGCCTGGTCACGCGCGCGTCGTGGCGCGCGGCCTGCGTCACCTGACCTTGCGCTTCGTGATGCACGGTCATCGAACGGAACTTGTAGATCGCGAACGGCTGACCGTCCACGCCCTTGCGCGTCTGGCGGAAGAACACCGGTCCCGGCGAGCTCGTCTTGATGGCGATCGCGAGCGCGACGAAGAGCGGCGCGAGCATGACGAGCGCGGCCGCCGCGAACAGCCGGTCGAAGATCAGCTTGGGCCACATCTGCGGCGGCGAGAAGGGCGTCGCGCTCAGATTGAGTGTCGGTAAACCGACGACATCGACCAGCGCGTGGTTGAAAAGCGAGAGGCTGCGTACATCGGGAATGAAGCGCAGATTCACGAAGTCGTGCCGGAACGTGTGCATGAAACGGTAGATCGTATGTTCCTCGGAAAGCGGTAACGCGAGCCACACTTCGTTCACGTGTTCGTCGCGCACCTTGGCGGCGAATGCCTTCAGGTCCGTCAGCACCGGCAGGCGTTGAAGGCGCACGCCGTGAGCGCCGGCGTTCTCGACGCTTGTGTCGAACAGGCAGACCGGTTTGAAGCCGGCTTGCGGCGCATGTTCGAGGTGAGCGAGCAGCGTGCGCGCGAAGCCGGGCGCGCCGACGATCGCGACCGTGCGGAAGTTCATGCCGCGGCGGCGCACGCTGCGCAGCGCCACGTGCACGAGACATTTCGTAACGACGATCAGCGCGCCGGAGATCAGCGTCGAATAAGCGAACCACAGGCGCGACACCGCATCCATGCGGTGCAGCGTGAACGCCAGCACGAGCGCGGTGGCGACCACGACCATCCAGGCGGCGGCCACTCTCGCCAGCATCGAGCCCAACGCCTTGCCGCGCCACGTCTCATACACGCCGAAGCCAGGAAACAGCAGCAACACGAGCGCGCAATTGAAGGCGATCAGGAGCCGCTCCGTATCGGACAACGCGATGGGCGTCGAAAAGCGCATCCAGTGAGCGAGCAGGCCTCCCGCGACCACGAAGAGTGCGTCGAGGCATCGCGCAGTATTCCTGAACATAGTTGACTCTATCCGGTAGTCGAACGACGCAGCGCTTACTCGACGGCCTCGACCTGGCGCAGGCGCGGCAGAAGGCGGTCGAATTCGCGCTTGACGAGGCCGTAGCATTCGCATGCGCGCGCTTCGAGGCCTTTGCGGTCGAGCACCTTGATATGGCCGCGGCTGTGATGGATCAGGCCTTCGTCGTGCAACTTGCCGGCCGCTTCGGTGATGCCCTCGCGGCGTACGCCGAGCATGTCGGCGATCAGTTGCTGGGTGACCGTCAGATCGTTCGACGCCACGCGGTCCACTTCGATCAGCAGCCAGCGGCACAACTGCTTGTTCAGCGCGTGGTGGCGATTGCACGCAGCGGTTTGCGCGACTTGCGTGAGCAGCGCGTGCATATACAGCAGCATCAG
>DASPZL010000335.1:0-2614 GCA_035636295.1 Paraburkholderia sp. | reverse complement strand
CAGGGTCAATACCGAGATCGATACCGCGAAGGACGCCTGGTCGATCGCATCGGGCAATTATGCAAGCCGCTTCGCCGCGGCGGTCGCCGGGACCGCGAAGCTCGCGGCCGAACGCATCGCGGCCCGTCTGGCGCGCGTCGCCGCGAGCCAGTTCAATACCGATGCGGACGATATCGTATTCGAAAACGGTACCGTGCATTCGCGGCGAAACCCGGACAACAAAATTGCGTTCTCGCGACTGGCCGGGCTGAGCCATTGGTCGCCCGGTACCTTGCCCGACGACATCCAGCAGACGATTCGCGAAACCGTGTTCTGGACGCCGCCTGAGCTCACAGCGCCGGACGAGGAGGATCGGGTCAACTCGTCGCTTTGCTACGGATTCATTTTCGATTTCTGCGGCGTGGAAATCGATCGCACGACGCTGATGACGCGTATCGACCGCTACGTGACGATGCACGATTGTGGCACGATCCTGCATCCGGGAATGGTTGATGGACAAATCCGCGGCGGGTTCGCGCAGGCCCTGGGCGCGGCCCTCTATGAAGAATACGCCTACGCAGCGGACGGCAGCTTTCTGACCGGCACTTTCGCCGACTACCTGCTGCCGACCACGGTCGAAGTGCCGGATCCCGTCATCCTTCACATGGAGACGCCGTCGCCGTTCACGCCGCTCGGATCGAAAGGCGTCGGGGAGGGCAACTGCATGTCGACGCCGGTCTGCATCGCCAACGCGGTGGCCGACGCGCTCGGCATGAAGGATGTCGAGCTTCCACTTGTTCCCGCCAAGCTGGCCGATATCGTCCGTGGCGCTGAGCCCGCGCCGCCTGCGGGGCGTCGCGCCGGCATGCCGAGAACGCCCAAGGGCGATCGTCAGCTTCGCGGCGAAGGCAGCGCGACGGTGGCTGCATCGTCCGAGGCGGTCTGGGCCATGCTGCTCGATCCGGCGACGCTGCAAGCCGTCATCCCCGGTTGCCACGGCGTGGAGAAAATCTCCGACACCCATTTCCGCGCCGATGTCACGATCGGGGTCGGGCCGGTCAAGGGCCGCTATCGGGCGGAAGTGACGCTCTCCGACCTCGACGCGCCGCGCGCCGTGACATTGGGCGGCTCGGCCGAGGGGGCCCTTGGATTCGGCAACGGCGAAGGCCGCATCACGTTGACGCCGGAAAATGCCGGCACCGTGGTGCGTTATGAATACGACGCCGCCATCGGGGGCAAGGTCGCGAGCATTGGCGGCCGTCTGCTGGACGGTGCGGCGCGCGTCATCATCGGACAGTTCTTCTCGGCACTGGCCCGTCAGGCCGGCGGCGCGTCGGCGCAAGACCGGCCGTCGTTGATGGGCAAGCTGCGCGCCTTGTTCGGGAGGCGGTCATGAAGCCCGCTCCGTTCGACTATGTGCGCGCGGAAACAGTTGAGGAAGTCCTCGCGGTCCTGGCCTTGGAAGGAAGCGACGCGCAAATCATCGCGGGCGGCCAGTCGCTGATGCCGATGCTGAACACGCGCCTGGCGAAGCCGAAGGTCCTGATCGACATCATGCGGCTGAAGGAGCTGGACCGGATCGACGCCGCGTCCGGAGCCGTGACGGTCGGCGCCGGAGTGAGACAGCAGGCGCTGCTGGGCTGGCCTCCGCTTGCCGAGAAACTCAGGCTTGTCGCACTGGCCTTGCCATGGACGGGGCACGTTCAGACGCGCAGCCGCGGCACGATTTGCGGTTCGATCGCCCATGCGGATCCCAGCGCGGAAATGCCGCTTGCGCTGCTGGCGCTGGGAGGCGAGGTGCACCTGCGAACCGCCAGGAAGCGCCGAAAACTCGCGGCCGGTGAGTTCTTCACCGGCATGATGTCCACCGCCCGCGCCGCCGACGAAATGATCGAAGCGGTTTCGTTTCCGCATCTAGGCGGCGCGCGATGCGCGTTTCGCGAAGTTGCGCGGCGTCACGGCGACTTTGCGATCGTCGCCTGCGCGGCCGTCGCCAGCAAGCAAGGCGTCCGCCTCGCCGTCGGCGGCGTGGCTGATATGGCCGCGGTGCGCGACTGGCCGCGTCTCGATGGCAGCGCGCTCGACGACGCCCTGAATTCCTTCGCCCATGAACTGGAGGCGCGGGACGATGTCCATGCCACCGCACGCTATCGCCGCGATCTCGTCCGGCTGATCGGTCGCGACCTTATCCGGGAGGTCCTGCAATGACGCGCCTGCAGTCTGGCGAGCGGCACCGTATCAGGTTCAAGTTGAATGGCGCGGCGGTCCACGGCGAAGCCGAGCCTCGCATGCTGTTGACGGATTTTCTGCGTCAGCAGATCGGCGCCACCGGCACTCACGTCGGATGCGAGCACGGTGTTTGCGGTGCCTGCACCGTGACCGTTGACGGAATGATCGCCCGTGCTTGCCTCACGCTCGCGGTGCAGATCGACGGCAGCGACGTCCGCACGGTGGAAGGTCTGGCGCCCGCTCCCGATCGGCTCGGCGTTCTGCAGGAGGCTTTCAAGCGCCATCACGCGTTGCAATGCGGCTTCTGCACCGCGGGGATTCTGATGTCGCTCGATCATTATCTTCGTGAGCGGCCGAGTCCCACCGAAGCAGAGATACGCGATCTCCTGAGCGGCCATCTGTGCCG
>DASPZL010000334.1:0-6985 GCA_035636295.1 Paraburkholderia sp. | reverse complement strand
ATTCCAGACCTCATCCAGCATCTCGGCGTGCTCGATCTGACAGCTTATACGCAGAACGAAAAGTGGCCGCGCAATCTGTTCGACGAAGCATTGCGGCTCTACCCGATCGATCACGACGAGGGTTGCGGCAATGCCATCTGCCATCGCTCGACGTTCCTGTACGGCTTGCTGTATGAACACGCGCAACTGAACGAATCGCTGCATTCGAATCTGCAGGAATTGTTCGGCGTGCACGACGTCGAGCTGTTCAGACATCTGGCCGCCATGGCGCGGGCGGGCGAAGTCGTCGACGCCGAAGGGCGAGACATCTACCTGAGCGGTACGAACGGCGCAAAAGGACTGGAAGGCATGCGCATGCCGATCGGTTTCATCCACGGCGATCGAAACGAAACCTATCTGCCCAGGAGCACCCAGCTCACTTATGACATGCTGGTCAGGCAATTCCCCGAACAGCCTTATGAACGGCATCTGATTCCCGGCTATGGACACATCGACTGTATCTTCGGCAAGAATGCCGTGGTGGATGTTTACCCGGTCATTGCCAGGTATCTGGATGCGCATTGACGGCGCTGGCCGCGGCAATACAGCGAAACGGAACGAGCGGGACTCGCACGCTTGCGGGTGAGACGAAAACGCCCGTTCGTGGCACGCGCAACCTTGAAATCGACGGCTGCCCCCGCTATACCTCAAAGCGGCAGCCGTGAATCCGCTGTCGGCCCTTGTGAGCGGTTCGCGCTGTTCTGGCGCATGATCGGGCCTTCCCGCCGCACGAATAATCCGAATCCTAAGATCAAAAGGGAGACGCCATGTACCAGCAGACCTATGACCCGTTAGGCAATGCGTTCCTGTCCACGATCATTGCCGCCATCCCGATTCTGACGCTGCTCTATTTCATTGCCTTGCACCGCCACCGCGACGCCCAGGGCAACGTGCACCTGGGCATCTCCGCGCCCTACGCGGCTTTTTTCGGCGTCGTCGCTGCTTTCGTTGTCTCCTGCCTGGTCTTCAGGATGCCCGTTGTGTCGGCCATCTCGGCCTTCGCACTCGGCTCCCTTTCGGGATTTTTGGGCATCATCTGGATCGTCCTGGCCGCAATGTTCCTGTACACGATGAGCGTCGTTACCGGCAAATTCGAAATCGTCAAGGAGTCGATTGTCCACATCTCTTTCGACCGGCGGCTGCAGTGCGTGTTGATCGCCTTCTCGTTCGGCGCAATCATCGAAGGCACATCGGGATTTGGGACACCGGTCGCAATCGCGGGGGCGGTGATGGTGGGCCTCGGCTTCAAGCCTTTTCAGTCCGCCGTGCTGAACCTGCTCGCCAATACGGCACCGGTCGCCTGGGGCGCGATCGGCACGCCGATCGTTACGTTGGCGGCCGTGAGCGGCCTCGATCAGGTCACCCTTTCCGCCATGGCAGGCCACCAGTTGCCGTTCGTATCGATCCTCGTGCCCTTCTGGCTGGTCGCGACGTTCGTGAAGATGGAAGGCGGCACGTGGAAGGAAGTCTTCGAAGTCTGGCCGGCGATGTTATGCGCGGGCGGATCCTTCGCGCTGATGCAGTTCTTCGCTTCCGGAACCAACGCACTCCACCTGATGACCGACGTGGTGTCAGGCGTCTTTTCGGTGATCTGCACGGCGCTGTTCCTGCGCTTCGTCTGGCATCCGAAAACGCGCTTTCTGCTCCGGTCCGAGCGTGAAACACTCGCGCAAGCCGGCAAGAACACGACAACGGTGACAACGGACAAAACCGAGTGGAAATACAAATACTCGGCCGCCGAAACCGCCTATGCGTGGATGCCGTGGGTGATTCTGATTGCCTGCTGCGCACTATGGGGCGTGCCGGAGTTCAAGAAGTTCCTCAACAACCTGTTCTCCGGAATCACATTCACCACGACGCTGCTCGGCTCGAAGTTCAGCGGTTCGCTGTCGCTTCCCGTCTGGGACATGCCGGCGCTGCATAACCTGGTGCAGCGGATGCCGCCTGTCGCGCCCGTCAACGCGAAAGCCGAAGCGGCCCGGTTCATGATCAACTGGCTGTCCGCCGCCGGCACAGGCGTTTTCGTGGCGGCCATCCTCTCCGGCTTCGTGCTCAGGCTGAACGCGACGCAATGGAAGGATGCCTTCATGCAGACCATGCACCGCATGAAGATTCCGGTGCTGGTCATTGCTCAGGTGCTAGGCCTCGGATTCCTGACCCGCTACTCGGGCACCGATGCGGTCCTCGGTCTTGCGTTCACCGGCGCCGGATTTCTCTACCCGTTCTTCGCGGCGTACCTGGGCTGGCTCGGGGTCTTCCTGACCGGCTCCGATACGGCGTCGAACGCGCTCTTCGGCAGCCTGCAGCGCATCACTGCGCAGCAACTCAACCTGAACCCGATCCTGATCGTCGCGACGAACTCGACCGGTGGCGTGATGGGCAAGATGATCGACGCTCAATCCATCATGGTTGCGTGCGCGGCCTGCTACGACGATCCGAAGGAGCGGTCGTTCGCGCTGGGGCCGATCTTCCGGACAGTGTTCTTTCATTCGATTGCCGGGGCAGCGGTGATCGGCGTGATTGCCATGCTGCAGGCGTATGTCTTCCCGTGGATGATTCCGATGTCGCCACTTGGAAAGTGACGGGGTGGCCGAGCGGCGTTCGAGACAGCGCCGGTCGGCCGTCACCGTGGCCGCGATCGTGCAGGCGCTGCTCAATGCGGTGTTCGTCGTGTTCGCGGCGGCGTCGCTGTCATGGCTCTACCGGCGTTACGCCCGCGAGTTGCTGACGCACGCCGAGAATGCCCCGCGGTAAATCGCGCATCCACGCCCCGCTCAAAACAGCTTGCCCGGATTCAGAATGCCGTGCGGGTCCAGCGCATGTTTGATCGCGGCCATCGCCGCCAATTCCGTGGATGATCGCGAGATCGGCAGAAACTCGCGCTTGAGCAAACCGATTCCATGTTCCGCCGACACCGAACCGTGCAACGGGCGAAGCATCTCATAGACGAACCCATACACGGCATGATGATCGACGCCAGGAATCGAATGGCCGTCGACGGTGACATGCAGATTCGAATCGCCGATATGCCCGAAGAAATACGATGCGTTGCCCGGCCATTGCCGATCGAGCGCCGCACGGCAACGGTCGACGAAAGCGCCGATCTCGCCGATCGGCAGGCTCACGTCGAAGTTGATCGCATCGAGCCGCACCGGAAATTCCGCGGTGCATTCGCGAATCGCCCACAGCGCGCGCACGTCGGCCACCGACTGCGCGATCACGGCGTCGCGGATCGCGCCGGCGTCGAGCGCATCGGTCAGCGCGGCGGAGAAACGTTCGCCGTTGTCGCCTGAATCGAAGCTCGCATGTTCGATCAGCGCATACAGCGGATGCGCGGCGGCGAACGGCGAGCGCGTGCCCGTCAGCTTCACGCCGAAATCGTAGAAGTCCGGCCACATGATCTCGAACGCGCCGATGTCGTTGCCGAAACGCGTCGACAGGCGGCGCAGCAGGTTCACGGCGGCGTCGTATCCGTCGAGCGCGACCAGCGCCGTGTGGCGCGCCGCGCGCCGCGGATGAAGCCGCAACACCGCGCGCGTGATGATGCCGAGCGTGCCTTCCGAACCGATGAACCAATGTTTCAGGTCGTAGCCGGTATTGTTCTTGACCATCTTGCCGAGCGACGTCAGCACGTCGCCATTGGCGAGCACGACCTCGAGCCCGAGCACCTGATCGCGGGCGGTGCCCGACTGGATCACGCGATTGCCGCCCGCGTTGGTCGCCAGATTGCCGCCGATCTGGCACGAGCCGCGCGCGCCGAGATCGAGCGCGAGTTCGAAGCCGGCTTCGGCGGCGGCTTCCTGGGCCGCTTGCAGGGTCGTGCCGGCGCGCACGGTCAGCGTGGCCGACGCGGCATCGACTTCCTCCACGCCGCTCAAGCGTTCGAGCGATAACGCGATATCCGTGGCGCGGGCAATCGCGCCGCCCGCGAGGCCGGTCATGCCGCCCTGCGGCACCACCGGTTGATGCGCCGCATGGCAGATCGCCAGCGCGCGCGAGACTTCTTCCGTGTTGCGCGGCAGGAGCAACGCGGCGGGGCGCGTCGGATCGTGGCGCGTCCAGTCGGTCATCGCATGTTCGCCGATCTCATCGCCGACGCGCACCGCATCGTCACCGAGCGCGGCGCGCAGTGCGTCGAGTGTCGTGGCAAGCGGCGCTGCGCTGTTTGCCGTACCTGTGCTTGTCATGCCGGGGTTCCTCGCGTTCCTTCGCGTGCCTGCTTCTTCCGATAACCCATGGAATCGTTAATCCGACCGAGGATATAGTCGCCCGCGGCAACCGGTTGATACTTCAGGTCGGCCTCGCTCGTGCCGAGCTCGCGCGGATCGACCCGCGCGCCGTAAGTCGGATCATAGAACGTGGCGATCGAATAGCGCTCGCGCCCCGACGCATTGATCACGCGATGCAACGTGGAGCGGAAGCGGTCGTTGGTCCAGCGTGCGAGCAGATCGCCCACGTTCACCACGAAGCTGCCTTCGATCGGCGGCGCCTCCACCCACGTGTTGTTGGCGATTTCACGCACCTGCAAGCCGCCCACCTGGTCCTGCCACAACAGCGTAATGCAGCCGTAGTCGGTATGCGGCGCGACGCCGAATTGATCCTCGTCCGATTGGGGCGGCTGCGGCGGATAGTAGACCATCTGCGTGCGCTGCATCCGCTTCGTATAACGCGGCGCGAAGAAATTTTCGTCGACGCCGAGGCTCACCGCCACCGCGCGCAGCAGATCGGCGCCGCATGCCGCGACCGCTTCATAGTAGCCATACAGCGCGGGACGCAACTCCGGCATGAAATCCGGCCAGTTGTTCGGCCCGCGCAGCGCCTGGCCGGCCACCACGTCCGGATCGTCCTCCGGCAACTCGAGACCGATGCTGAAGAACTCCTTGTAATCGGGACGCTTGGCCTGATACATGGTCGCGTCGCCGAGCGCATTGAAGCCGCGATGCCGATGATTGACCGCCGCGCGCCGCTTGGTCTCCACCGGAAACGCGAAGAATGTGCGCGCCGCCTGCTCGGCCGCGTCGATCGACGCCTGCGGCACGCCGTGATTGACGATGTAGAAGAAGCCGATCGTCGTGCACGCTTCACGGATTTCCCGCGCGGCGCGCTGCAAAGCGTGCGGATCGCCTGCGCGAACGCCGGCGAAATCGATGATCGGAATGCGGGTCACAGGCATCGCGTTGCTCCATGAAGGGCCGGTCGATTCAACTGATCAAATGGTCGCGCCAACCGGTTCTTCGTGAGTTTGCGCGCCTTCTGCATCCCAGTTGTATATACCGCCAAAAGCACACCCGCAAGTTGCTTCGCAGCGCCTCACATAAGGGCTTTTCTCTACTCGCGTGTTTATTTATTTCGCGCGAAAAACGCGGTATATACTGCCTCGAATGACTCGCGCCAAGCTGGTCCTGTGGACCGCTTTCGCGCGACACCGCTTTGCCACCCGGAGAATCTCATGAGCATCCTTGCAGGCTGGAAGTGTCGTTTGGTCATGCTGGCGTTGTGCGCGGCAAGCGTCACCGCCCACGCGGAAGACCAGCTCGCCAAAGTGAAGAAAGCCGGCGAACTGGTGGTCGGCACAGAGATGCAGTTCGCGCCCTTCGACTTCCTCGAAAACGGTAAGCAAGCGGGCTTCAACAAGGATCTGTTCACCGAGGTCGGCAAGGAAATGGGCGTGAAAGTGCGCTTCATCGACCTGCCGTGGCCGAGCGTGCTGCCGGGTCTCGAAGCGGGCAAGTTCGACATGGTGGGCGGCCCGCTGACCGTCACGAAGGCGCGCATGGAACGCTACACGTACACGCTGCCGATCGCGGACGCCACCGACGCGCTGCTCAAGCGCGCGAACGATACCTCCGTCAAGCAATCGTCGGATATCGCCGGCAAGACGGTTGGCGCGGGCAAGGGCTCGGCGCAGCTCGATCAGTTGAAGACTTACGTCGCCACCTTGCCGAAGCCGCCTGAAATCCGCGAATACGTCGACAACAATCAGGCTTACGCCGATCTCGCCGCGGGCCGGATCGCGGCGGTCGCGAACTCGATGACGAACATCGCGTATGTGGCGAAGCAACGTCCGGAAACTTTCGCGGTGGTGCAGCCGCCGTTCGGCGCGAAGGTCTACTTTGCCTACTGCCTGCGTAAAGATGCGGACAGCAAGCCGCTCGCCGACGCCTTCAACGCCGCGCTCGTGAAGATGCACAACGACGGGCGCCTCGCGACGTTGCAGAAGAAATGGTTCGGCGTCGCGATGGATGCGCCGAGCACGATGCCGACGCCGAACTATTGACGGCTTCCGAGCTATTGAAGCAAGCGTTTTGATGTACGCGATGCGCGCTCCCTAACGAGCCGCATCGCCCTCCCGTTCCAGCGAGTGCGACGCTCATGTTCAGCACAACCGTCTTCGTTCAGGGCTTGCCACTGCTCTTGCATGCGGCGCTCGCCACCATCGGCATTTCGCTGACGGGTCTTCTGATCGGCTTCTTCGTCGCGGTCGGCGTGTGTGCCGCGCGGCTTTCCACGAACCGCGCTGCGCGCATGTTCGGCGGCGCCTACGTGTTTTTCTTTCGCGGTGTGCCGATGCTGGTGCAGCTGCTGCTGGTGTATTACCTGCTGCCGTTCGCGGGCATCAACGTGTCGCCGGTGGTGGCCGCGATCAGCGCCGTGTCGCTGTGCTCCGCGTCGTATATCGCCGAGATTTTGCGCGGCGGTTTTCTCAGCGTTCTGCCGGGCCATCTGGAAGCTGCGCGCATGCTTGGGCTTTCACCGTTCGACATGCTGCGGCGCATTCTGGTGCCGCAAGCGTTTCGTTTGACGCTGCCGTCGCTCGTCAACGAAATGGTGTTGCTGATCAAGGCTTCGTCGCTGATCTCGGTGGTGGGTGTGGCCGAGTTGACGCGCACCGCGCAGAACATCGCCGCCAGTACGTATAGACCGCTGGAAGCGTATCTGGCGGCCG
>DASPZL010000333.1:0-4151 GCA_035636295.1 Paraburkholderia sp. | reverse complement strand
GCCTGGATCGCCGCGCCGAGCGCGACGACCTGGTCCGGGTCCAGGTTGATCAGCGGCGGCTGGCCGAAGAACGACTCGACCGCGCGACGGATCACCGGCATGCGCGTCGCGCCGCCGACCAGCACCACGCCCTTGATTTCCTTCGTCGTGACCTTGGCGTCGCGCAGCGCTTTCTTCGTGGGCCCGAGCGTGCGCTGAACCAGCGCCTGCGTGATGGCCTCAAAAGTGGCTTCGTCGATCGCCAGATCGATCCGGGTGCCGCTCGAGAGCGTTGCCTGCACCTTCGCACTCGGCGCGTCCGACAACGCCTCCTTGGTCACGCGCACGCTGTCCAGCAGCAGGCGGACGTCTTCAGGCGCGAGCGTTTGCGGAACGATGCCCGCCTGCTCCAGCACATGGCGATACAGCACGTGATCGAAATCGTCGCCGCCGAGCGCGGAATCGCCGCCGGCCGCGAGCACTTCGAAGACGCCCTTGGTGAGCTTCAGAATCGACAGGTCGAAGGTGCCGCCGCCGAGGTCGTACACCGCGTACAGGCCTTCGGAACCGTTGTCGAGGCCGTAGGCGATCGCGGCCGCGGTCGGCTCGTTCAACAGACGCAGCACGTTCAGGCCCGCCAGACGCGCGGCGTCCTTGGTCGCCTGGCGCTGCGCTTCGTCGAAGTAAGCGGGCACCGTGATGACCGCGCCGACCAGTTCGTCGCCGAGCGTGTCTTCGGCGCGCTGACGCAGCGTGGCGAGAATTTCCGCCGACACTTCGACCGGGCTCTTCACGCCGTCGGCGGTACGGATTTGCACCATGCCTGGGGCGTCGACGAAATCGTACGGCGCGTTTTCGGCGCCCTCCACTTCCGCCTTGCCGCGGCCCATGAAGCGCTTGACCGACACGATCGTGTTGCGCGGATCGGTCGCCGCTTCAGCCTTGGCCGTGCGGCCGATGCGGCGGCCGCCCTTTTCGAGGTAACGGACCACCGACGGCAGCAGCACATGGCCGTCCTCGTCGGGCAGCACGTCGGGCACGCCGCTGCGCACCGCCGCGACGAGGGAATTGGTGGTGCCGAGATCGATACCGACCGCCAGACGCCGCTGATGGGGCGCCGGCGCCATGCCGGGTTCGGAGATTTGCAGTAAGGCCATCTGGATCTTCTCGGGGCCGCTTCGCCCCGTCCTGAATTTTCGCGTTGCTGGATGTAAAGCTATGGCTGCTACGGCTGTTCCGGCTGCATTCATGCTCGGCGTCGGCACGCGCCGGGGCCGCTAGTGTTCGAGCCGCTCGATCTGCGTGCCGATTTCCGACGCCACCCGCTCGATGAACATCAACTGCCGCACCGCCTCGCCCGCCGCCTGGTTCGCGCCGCTGTCGAGCAGCGCGCCGAGCGTGGTAAAACGCATGCGCTCTTCGTCGCGCAATTCGGTCAGCAAGGCGTCGAGCGCGTCGACGTTCTTCGCCGCAGCCGCGTCCTCGATGCCTTCGCGCCACTCCATCTGCTGCATCAGGAACGACGGCTCCATCGCCGTGTTGTTCTCCGCGCCGACGTCGATGCCACGCAGATGCAGCAGGTAAGTCGCGCGCTTGAGCGGATCGCGCAGCGTCTGATACGCCTCGTTGGTGCGCGTCGCCCATTGCATGGCGATGCGTTTTTGCGCGTCGCCGGCCGCCGCGAAGCGGTCCGGATGCACTTGCGCCTGCACCGTGCGGTAGGCGTGATCGAGCGCCGTTGCGTCGAGCGCGAATTGCGCCGGCAGACCGAACAGGTCGAAGTGGCTGTCGTTCAGCGAGGCCATCGGATAGAAGGAGTCCGTTCAGGAAAGCGCACCGGAGTGCAGTCTAAAAACGCGGATCGAAGGAGCGGCAGAGTTCGAGCGGCGATTTCATCGGCCAATTCGCGGATGAAACTAAAAAGGCGGCCCGCGCCGCCTTTTGTCCGCTGCACGCGGAAGTGTTCCGATTTACACGCGGAACGACTCGCCGCAACCGCATTCGTCCTTCACGTTCGGGTTGTTGAACTTGAAGCCTTCGTTCAACCCTTCGCGCGCGAAGTCGAGTTCGGTGCCGTCGATATAGGCGAGGCTCTTCGGGTCGACAATGATCTTCACGCCGTTGCATTCGAACACTTCGTCTTCGGGCGCGAATTCATCCACGTACTCGAGCTTGTAGGCCAAGCCGGAGCAACCGGTGGTACGCACGCCGAGACGCAGCCCGACGCCTTTACCGCGACGGGTCAAATACTTCTGGACGTGCTGTGCTGCCTTTTCGGTCAACGTAATTGCCATAGCGTTTCTCATTGCGCAGTGCGCGTTCGCCGCTCGTGTGCTTATCGCCACGGTGACTCGTCGCGCGCTGCTACCCTGCCTGCATCAAATATCGCTCATGCCGAACGGCGCGTTCCTGCCGTGCGCCGGCCGCTTTCGACTCACTTCGAATCCAGGCGCCCGCTTACGCGGTTTGCCTGTCGCCTTCGACAACCGCGGCAACGCCATGGCGTTGCTTGTAGTCGGCGACCGCTGCCTTGATCGCGTCTTCCGCGAGGATCGAGCAGTGGATCTTCACCGGCGGCAGCGCCAGTTCCTCGGCGATCTGCGTGTTCTTGATCGACATGGCTTGATCGAGCGTCTTGCCCTTCACCCATTCGGTGACGAGCGAGCTCGACGCAATCGCCGAACCGCAGCCATACGTCTTGAACTTCGCGTCTTCGATAATGCCGTCCGCGCCCACGCGGATCTGCAGCTTCATCACGTCGCCGCACGCCGGCGCGCCGACCATGCCGGTGCCGACCGTATCGTCGTCCTTCGCGAAGGAACCGACGTTGCGCGGGTTTTCGTAGTGGTCCAGAACCTTGTCGCTATAAGCCATGATGACACTCCTTGATTCGTTTCAACCTGCAATTCGATGAATTCGACGTCGTCCAAACCGGCGCGTCAATGCGCTGCCCACTGGATGGTCGAAATGTCGATCCCGTCCTGGTGCATTTCCCACAGCGGCGACAGATCGCGCAGCTTCGAAATCTTGGTCTTCAGCAGGTTGATCACGTAGTCGACGTCCTGCTCGGTCGTGAAGCGGCCCACCGTGAAGCGGATCGAGCTGTGCGCCAGTTCGTCGTTACGACCCAATGCGCGCAGCACGTACGACGGTTCCAGCGAAGCCGACGTGCACGCCGAGCCCGACGACACCGCCACGTCCTTCACCGCCATGATCAGCGATTCGCCTTCGACGAAATTGAAGCTGATGTTCAGGTTGTGCGGCACACGCTTTTCCATGTCGCCGTTCACATACACTTCTTCCATTTCCGACAGGCCGCGCAGCAGACGATCGCGCAGCATGCGGATACGCTCGTTTTCCGTCGCCATTTCCTCGCGTGCGATACGGAACGCTTCGCCCATGCCGACGATCTGGTGCGTGGCCAGCGTGCCCGAACGCATGCCGCGCTCGTGACCGCCGCCGTGCATCTGCGCTTCGATGCGGATACGCGGCTTGCGGCGCACGTACAGCGCGCCGATGCCCTTCGGACCGTATGTCTTGTGCGCCGAGAACGACATCAGGTCGACCTTCAGCTTTTGCAGGTCGATGTCGATCTTGCCGGTGGCTTGCGCGGCGTCAACATGGAAAATGATGCCCTTTTCACGGCAGATTTCGCCGATCGCCTCGATGTCCTGAATCACGCCGATTTCGTTGTTCACCGACATCACCGACACCAGGATCGTGTCCGGACGCAGCGCGGCCTTGAACACGTCGAGGTCGATCAGACCCTCGTCCTTCACATCCAGATACGTGACTTCGAAGCCTTCGCGTTCGAGCTCCCGGCAGGTGTCGAGCACAGCCTTGTGCTCGGTCTTCACCGTGACGATGTGCTTGCCACGGCTCTTGTAGAAGTGCGCGGCACCCTTGATCGCGAGGTTGTCCGATTCAGTTGCACCCGAGGTCCAGATGATTTCGCGCGGATCGGCATTCACCAGCGCAGCGACATTCTCGCGCGCTTCTTCGACCGCACGCTCCGCGTCCCAGCCATACGAGTGGCTACGCGATGCGGGGTTGCCGAACTGCTCGCGCAAGTACGGAATCATTTTGTCCACCACGCGCGGATCGACCGGGGTCGTGGCGCTGTAGTCCATGTAAATGGGCAGGTGGGGAATGTCGTTGTTCATCTATCGCTC
>DASPZL010000332.1:0-2904 GCA_035636295.1 Paraburkholderia sp. | reverse complement strand
TCTGAAGGGCGTCGCGGTGCCGATCCAGATTCCGATCGGCGCGGAAGAGCATTTCCAGGGCGTGGTCGATCTGGTCAAGATGAAGGCGATCTTCTGGGACGAAGAAAACCAGGGGATCAAGTTCGAGTACCGGGACATTCCGGCGGAACTCGCGGCCACCGCGAAGGAATGGCACGACAAGATGGTCGAAGCCGCCGCTGAAGCGAGCGAGGAACTGCTGGACAAATATCTCGGCGGCGAAACGCTGAACGAAGAGGAAATCAAGCACGGCATTCGCGTGCGCACCATCGCCAACGAGATCGTGCCGATGCTGTGCGGCAGCGCGTTCAAGAACAAGGGCGTGCAGGCGATGCTCGACGCGGTGATCGACTATCTGCCGTCGCCGGTCGACGTGCCCGCGATCTCCGGCCACGACGAGCACGACAACGAAATCGAGCGTCATCCGAAAGACGACGATCCGTTCTCCGCGCTCGCGTTCAAGATCATGACCGACCCGTTCGTCGGGCAGCTGATTTTCTTCCGCGTCTATTCGGGCGTGGTGAATTCGGGCGACACCGTCTACAACGCGGTCAAGGAGAAGAAAGAGCGCCTCGGCCGGATCCTGCAGATGCACGCGAACGAGCGCAAGGAGATCAAGGAAGTCTACGCGGGCGATATCGCCGCGGCGGTTGGCCTGAAGGAAGCAACTACCGGCGACACGCTGTGCGATCCGGCGCACGTGATCATTCTCGAACGGATGATCTTCCCGGAGCCGGTGATTTCGCAGGCCGTCGAGCCGAAGACCAAGGTCGACCAGGAGAAGATGGGCATCGCGCTGAACCGTCTCGCGCAGGAAGACCCGTCGTTCCGCGTGCAGACGGATGAGGAATCCGGACAGACCATCATCTCCGGAATGGGCGAGCTGCACCTGGAAATTCTCGTCGACCGGATGAAGCGCGAGTTCGGCGTCGAGGCCACGGTCGGCAAGCCGCAGGTGGCTTACCGCGAAACGGTGCGCAACAAGGTCGAAGATGTGGAAGGCAAGTTCGTCAAGCAGTCGGGCGGCCGCGGCCAGTACGGCCACGCGGTGGTCACGCTGGAGCCGGCGCCGCAAGGCAAGGGCTATGAATTCGTCGACGCGATCAAGGGCGGCGTGATTCCGCGCGAATACATCCCGGCGGTCGACAAGGGTATCCAGGAAACGCTGAAGGCCGGCGTGCTGGCAGGCTATCCGGTGGTCGACGTGAAGGTGACGCTGACCTTCGGTTCGTACCACGACGTCGACTCGAACGAAAACGCGTTCCGCATGGCCGGTTCGATGGCGTTCAAGGAAGCGATGCGCAAGGCGAAGCCGGTGCTGCTCGAACCGATGATGGCCGTCGAAGTGGAAACGCCCGAAGACTTCATGGGCAACGTGATGGGCGACCTGTCGAGCCGCCGCGGCATGGTGCAGGGCATGGAAGACATCGCCGGCGGCGGCGGCAAGCTGGTGCGCGCCGAAGTGCCGCTCGCGGAAATGTTCGGCTATTCGACGTCGCTGCGCTCGGCAACGCAAGGCCGCGCCACATACACGATGGAGTTCAAGCACTACGCTGAAACGCCGAACAACGTGGCCGAGGCCGTGATCAACGCGAAGCACAAGTAACCACGGTGACTTCGTGTTGCAATTCAAGCAAAGCTTGAAAGCCCGTCCCGTATGGACGGGCTTTTTTTATTCCGCGACGCCGCTCGAGCCGCCCGGCCACACGCAACGTTTTTGACCGTGCAAAAATGCCGGACGGCGTCACGTCCCGCACAGGACATTCGCCAATCAGGAGACACGCCATGAGCCAGGACCACGAACACCCGCACTACAGCGATGAACAACCCTCACCGCCCGTCGACTGGCGCGAGCATGGCGTGAAGGTCATCAAGGGCGATCAGCTCGACAGCAACACCGCGCAAACGCCGGGCATGAATCGCGCGGCGGCGATCAACGCCGCGCGGGTCGGCGCGCAGAAAATCTGGGCCGGCACGGTGACGATCCATCCGAATGCGAAGACCGGCGCGCATCATCACGGCGCGCTCGAAAGCGTGATCTACGTGGTGCGCGGCCAGGCACGCATGCGCTGGGGCGAGCATCTCGAGTTCACCGCCGAAGCCGGTCCGGGCGACTTCATCTTCGTGCCGCCCTATGTGCCGCATCAGGAAATCAACGCCAGCACCGACGATCCGCTCGAATGCGTGCTGGTGCGCAGCGACAACGAAGCGGTGGTGGTGAATCTGAACATCGACGCGGTCGAGGCGCCGGAAACGGTCTACTGGGTCGATCCGATTCACAAGCATCCGCACGATCACTAATTCTCTTTCACGCGACTTATGACGCCGACCGCTTCGCTGCGCCCTCGCCTCTTCACGCTGTACGCCGTGCTGATCGCCGCCAACCTCGGCGCGTGGGCGTGGGCGCTGATCGCGTTTCGCGACTACCCGCTGCTGCTCGGCACCGCGCTGCTCGCGTACGGCTTCGGCCTGCGCCACGCGGTGGACGCGGACCACATCGCGGCGATCGACACCGTCACGCGCAAGCTGATGCAGACAGGCAAGCGGCCGCTCGGCGTCGGCCTCGCGTTTTCTCTGGGTCATTCGACGATCGTGATCGTGGCGACGATCGGCATTGCGTGGACCGCGCATTCGCTGCATGGACGCTTCGAAAGTTTCAAGGCAGTGGGCAGCACGATCGGCACGGTCGTGTCGTCGGTGTTTCTGCTCGCGCTGGCCTGCATGAATCTCGTGATTCTGCGCGACGTATGGCGCCGCTATCGCCACGTCCAACACGGCGGCGAACCGGTTGATCAAACGGCGCAAGCAATGGCCCCCGCCGGTTTGTTGTCGCGCGCATTGCGGCCGCTGTTCCGGCTCGTGACGAAAAGCTGGCACATGTACCCC
>DASPZL010000331.1:0-2414 GCA_035636295.1 Paraburkholderia sp. | reverse complement strand
CCCTGGCGGGCACTGTCGAGAGGGTAAACAGCAGCAGCAGCGTGGCCGCCCAGCACGCCAGTCTGTCAGCTCGAGTCATGGTTCTGCTCCTCGCGTGCGCAAGCTCCGCGGAAGCGGTGCAAACCGGACGCACGCGGCGAGGCTAGGGGGAGCGTGCAACCGGCGCCGTGAGCAAGATCACGTTCGAGCAGCAGAGGCAGGGACTACGCGGTACGCCTGGCGAAGAATTCGACGTTGAGACGCCAGGTCGGCGGCACAATCCAGACGTCCTGGATAGCGCGGCCTTGCAGCGCCCAGCCGAAATGCCATTCGCCTTTGCGCTGGCGCCTCACACCGTCTTCGCGAAATTGCGCGACGTCGAGATCCCAGGATCCGACGAAGCGTCCGTAAAGGTCCATCTTGCCGGCACGGTCGGCCGAAGGACCGTCGGCGCCGAGCGCCTCAAGGAATTTCGAAATGGTCATGCGGCGCTGCGCCCGAACGCTTTCTGCATCGCAAGCGCCGCCTGATCCATCTGCGCGTCGATATAGGGCGCGATTTCGTGGGGCAACACATCGACGATCCAGATCAGCCGGCTACGCGCCTCGCCATCGGCGACGACTTGCACCGACGCGCTGTGCTGTTTTACCCGCTCGCTGACGACAGCATAGACGAGCCGGCGACGGGTATCGTCGCAGTCGACCAAGAGCTCGCGCGCCACCGTACCGTTGGCAAACGTCACGATCCGCGCGTCGCCATCAAGCCGCGCGTCGAGCACGAAGCCCGGCACCAGCCGCTGATGCACGGCGCCGAAATCCCGCACCGCGGCCCAGACGTCGGCAGGCTGCGCGTCGATTGGAATGTCCTTGTGGATGGAAGCCATGTGACATGATCCTGTGTTGGAGGGAATTCAGTTTGCGGTGATACGGTCAACAACGCCGTCATTCCGGGGCGCGAGCCTTGCGGCAAAATTGATGCGAGCATCAATTTTGCGCTGGGCGAGCGAGCCCGCGTTGGTTCGATCCAAGGCGCAGCTACGTACAAACCGCCTCGACATTGTTGCCGTCGGGATCGATCAGGAACGCGGCGAAGTAGGTCGGGCTGTAGTCGGCGCGTGGCCCGGCGCCACCGTTATCCCGGCCTCCGGCCTTCACGCCCTCGCTGTGAAATTTCTTGATCGCCGCGTGATCGGGCGCGCGGAACGCGATGTGGGCGCCAGCAGCGGCAGGTCCGTCATGTGCATAAAGCCAGAGCGCCGGCTCGCCCTTGGGCCCGAAACCCGCACCAGAGTCGTCGCGCGAACTCATAACATATCCAAGCGGCGCCAGTGCCGCCGTGTAGAAGCCCACGCTGGCGTCGAGATTTTTAACCTTCAGTCCGATGTGGTCGTACATGATGATCTCCTTACTCTTGCGCGTTCGAGCAACGCGCGGTCCGGAGATCACCCTAGTCAGTGCAGGGCCAGGCGTTCTTGGAAAATCTTGCGCATTCCGCGCGACGCCTCGCGGAACCTGCGCGGCGAAACGCCGGCGGCGCGGTGGAAGGTGCGGACGAAGTTGGAGAGGTCGCCGAATCCGACGTCATAGGCGACATCGGTGACGGATCTTTCATCGTCAGCCAACAGCCGCGCCGCATGACGCAGCCGCGAGCGCACCAGATACTGGTGCGGGGTCACTCCCAATACGCTTCCGAACAGCCGCAGGAAGTGGAACGGGCTGATATCGGCCTGACCGGCGGCGTCTTCCAGATCGATCTGCCGGTGCGAATGCGCGTCGATCCACAGGGCTGTTTCCACCGCGCGGCGGCGATCCCGGGCCGCGGCCGAGACAGGTTCGCGCGCTCGCCCGGAGACCACCTCGACGAAACGGCTCGCGAAGGCCTGTCCCACCTCATCGAGGCCGACATCGCTGCGGCCATCGGCCGCCGCTTGCGCAAGCTCGCCAAGCACCATCAATTCAGGCAGCGGCGGCGCGGCGCCGAGCTGCCAGATTTCCATTCCGTCGCCGATCGCCTCCACCAGTTCAGAGTCTAAAAAAAACGACAGGCACTCGTCGCCGCAGACGTGGTCGTGGGTGCAGACATATTCGTCGCCGGGATGGCCGACCAGGATCGAGCCTGCCACCAGTTCGAAGAAGCGACCTCGGCTGTGGCAGCCGAAGCTGCCCTTGCGCACATAGGAGATCGAGTGGCGGGTGTGCTGTTCCACGAACGGGGTGTCGTCCGGCCCCGCACTGCAGCGGAAGTCGGACACCGTAATGGATTGGCGCTGCAGAAGGGTCGTTGCCGTCATGCCGTAGATTTAACTATGCGGACGCGGCGGCGCAACGGGAAGGAGCGCATCGAACAGCGTCGGCCCGCTGTTGGCCAGCGCGCCTTCGAGCGAAAGCAGCCGGCGCTGGGAGACCGTGCCGCTATTGATGCTGAACCTGTCCGCC
>DASPZL010000330.1:0-1549 GCA_035636295.1 Paraburkholderia sp. | reverse complement strand
GCACGAGCCGCTCGTGATCGTGGACCGCAACATTGAAGGCCTGAACGCGGATCTGGTGCAGATCGACCACGAGAAGGGCGGTTATCTCGCCACGCGTCATCTGCTCGAACTGGGACATGTGCGGATCGGCTGCATCACCGGGCCGGTCGAGACGGCGGTCAGCGCGATGCGGGTGCACGGTTTCATTCGCGCGATGACCGAGCGCGGTATCGAGATTCCGCCGAATGCGATCGTCGAAAGCGATTTTTCCGGCATGGGCGGCCATCGCGCGGCGGCGCAACTGTTCGACACGGTGAAGCCGTCGGCGATTTTTGCCGGTAACGACATGATGGGCATCGGCGCGCTGCGCGCCGCGGCGGAACGCAACATCAGCGTGCCGCGCGATTGCTCGATTATCGGTTTCGACGATATCGAACTGGGACGCTTCACTTATCCGGCGCTCTCGACCGTCGGGCAATCGGTGCGCGCGCTCGGCGACATGGCCGCTCAGACGCTGATCGAGCGCATCGCCGGGACGTCGTCGGGCACCGGGCGTGCGCCTGGCCGGCGGCGCGTCGTGTCGCCGCGGCTGATCGTGCGCGAATCCACCGCGACGTGGGCGGGCGCGGCCAAACGCAATCTGGCGGCATGAGCGCTTGCGGCAGTGAACGGCGGCGCACTATGGGAGAAGGGAGTGGCAAGTAACGAAACGCGCTCACGCGTGACGGTGGTCGGCAGTCTGAATATGGATCTCGTGGCGCGCGCGCCGCGTCTGCCGCATCCCGGCGAGACGCTCGCCGGCCGCACGTTCGCGCAGGTGGCGGGCGGCAAGGGCGGCAACCAGGCGGTCGCGGCCGCCCGGCTGGGCGCGCAAGTGTCGATGCTGGGCTGCGTCGGCGCGGACGCCAACGGTGCGCAATTGCGCGCCGGGCTCGAAACGGAAGGCATCGACTGCGCGGCGGTCGAAACCGGGGCGCAAGCCACCGGCGTCGCGCTGATCGTCGTCGACGATGCGAGCCAGAACGCGATCGTGATCGTCGCGGGCAGCAACGGCGAAGTCATGCCCGAAACGATTGCCCGGCATGAGGCCGTGCTGGTCGCCGCCGACGTGGTGATCTGCCAGCTCGAAACGCCGCCTGAGACGGTGCGCGCAGCGCTTGCCGCGGCTCGGCGGCTTGGCAAGACCGTGATCCTGAATCCGGCGCCCGCCACCGGTCCGTTACCCGCCGACTGGCTGCCGCTGATCGACTACCTGATTCCGAACGAACTCGAAGCCGCCACGCTGACCGGTTTGCCGGTTGCCTCGCCCGAGGACGCGGCGAAGGCCGCCGCTGCGCTGCGCGCGGCCGGCGCGCGCAATGTGCTGGTCACGCTCGGTCCGCGCGGCGTGCACGCGACGCTCGACGGCGGGATCACTACGTTGTACGACGCGCCGCGGGTCAAGGCAGTGGACACGACCGCGGCGGGCGACACTTTCATCGGCGGCTTCGCGGCGCAACTCGCGCAAGGCGCGAGCGTCGATGCGGCGATCCGCTTCGCGCAACGCGCCGCGGCGCTCTCGGTGACGCGC
>DASPZL010000329.1:0-9255 GCA_035636295.1 Paraburkholderia sp. | reverse complement strand
TCGCGCTGCTGGTCGCTTTCGTGTGCGCGCCGTTGCTGGCCATCGCCACACGCGGACGTTTCTATCTGGCGCGCGACGGCAGCGATCTCGAACAGGGCGCGGTGCTGCGCTGCGTGATCTGCGAAAACAATTTCGAGCGCGAGGACATGGCGCACTGCCCGGCTTACGCGGGCTCGATCTGTTCGCTATGCTGCTCGCTCGACTCGCGCTGCAACGACTCGTGCAAGCCGCATGCGCGACTGCCGGCGCAGTTCGGGCAAACGGTGCGTGCGCTGTTCCCGCGGCTCAAACTCGGGCCGGCCGCTCTGCGGCTCGCGCAGTACGCCGGTCTGCTCATCATCGTGCTCGCGCTGCTCGGCGGCGTGCTGGGCGTGCAGTGGTATCAGAGCGTGCGCACCCTGCCCGATCTCGACGCCGCCGTCCACGACGTGCTGCTGCAAGGCTATGTGAAAGCCTTCTTCGCACTGGCTCTCGTCGGCTGCATTGCCGCCTGGTGGCTGGTGCTGGCTAATGAAAACCGCAAGGTCACGCAGGAGGAATCGCAACGGCAGGCCGAACTGTTGATGCAGGAAATCGAAGCGCACCGCAAAACCGATGCGGCCCTCCAGCAGGCGAGCGCTGCCGCCGAATCGGCCAACCGCGCGAAGAGCCGTTATGTGACGGGGCTCAGCCACGAGTTGCGCACGCCGTTGAACAGCATCCTCGGCTACGCGCAACTGTTGCTGCAAGGCACCGACGAGTTGCCGCCCGCGCGGCGTAATGCGGTGGCGACGATCTATCGGAGCGGCGAGCATTTGTTGGCGCTGGTGGACGGCTTGCTGGACGTCGCGCGCATCGAGGCGGGCAAGCTGCAGTTGAACGTGACCGAGATAGCGCTGCCGGACTTTGCCGCACAGCTCTCGGCGATGCTCGAACCGCAAGCCACCGACAAAGGCCTGCACTTCGATTTTCAGACCAGCGGCCGGATTCCGGAAGTGGTGCGCGTCGACGAAAAACGGGTGCGGCAAATTCTGATCAACCTGATCGGCAATGCGATCCGCTTTACCTCGCACGGCTCGGTGCGGGTACGCGCCGGTTACGCGTGGGAAAGCATCACGTTCGAAATCACCGACACCGGCCCCGGCATGCCGGCGGCGGAACTGGAGCGCCTGTTCCTGCCGTTCGAGCGCGGCGCGGCGGCGCGCGAACACGATCATGGCGCCGGGCTCGGCCTGACGATCTGCCGCCTGCTCACCGAACTGATGGGCGGCAACCTGCAGGTGCAAAGCGAGGTCGGCAAGGGCACGCGTTTTATCGTCAAGCTGTTCGCTCCCGAAGTGCGCGCGCCCCGACTGCTCGCCAGCAGCCCGCGCAACCTCAAGGGTTATAGCGGGCCGCGCCGCACGGTGCTGGTGGTCGACGACCTCGCCGAGCAGCGCCGCATCGTCACGCAGACGCTTGCGCCGCTCGGTTTCACGGTGATCGAAGCCGCCAGCGGACCGGAAGCGCTGCAATGGCTGGGCGCGGCGTCGGCCGATCTGATCGTGATGGACGTCGCGATGCCTGCCATGGACGGCTTCGAGGCAAGCCGCCTGATCCGCGACAACCAGTTGTCGGCGGCGCCGATTTTGATCCTGTCGGCCAACGCTTTTGCCGACGACCGCGAAAAAGGCACGGCCGCGGGCTGCGACGACTACCTCGCCAAACCGCTGCATATTCCACTGCTGCTCGACAAGCTCGCCGCGCTGTTGCAATTGCAATGGACCGCCGAGCCCGCGGAGTCCGCCACGCCCGCCTCGACGATGCCGTTCACCGACGTGCCGGCGAGCTTGCCCGCCACCCTGCGCGAGAAGCTGCATGCGCAACTCGAAATGGGCTACGTGCAAGGCTTCATCGAACAACTGGACGCCGCCGAGCGCGGCGCGCCCGAACTCGCCACACTGCTCGAACCGTTGCGCGTGCTCGCGCGCCGCTTCCGGCTGACCGAACTCGCGCAGTTGCTTGCGCCTACCCAGCAGGTCAATCCCGATGCATGACGAATCGCTGCTGCTACCCCCGGACACGCAGCCGGAATTGCCCGACGGCAAACCGGTCGTGCTGATCGTCGACGATACGCCGGACAACCTCGCGCTTTTGTCCGACACGCTGCATGCGTCCGGCTACGCGGTGCTGGTCGCCCTCGACGGACAGTCCGCGTTGCAATGCCTTTCACGTATCACGCCGGATGCCGTGCTGCTCGACGCGCTGATGCCCGGCATGGACGGCTTCGAAACCTGCTTGCAGATCAAGGCCGATCCGCGCAACCGGCATTTGCCGGTGATCTTCATGACCGCGCTCACCGACAGCGAACATGTCGTGCAAGGCTTCAGGGTGGGAGGCATCGATTACGTGACCAAGCCCGTGAAGCCGAGCGAGGTCAGCGCGCGCATTGCCGCGCATGTGCAGCGTTCGCGTCAGCAGCGTCAGGCGGACATGGTGCTCGAGATCGGCATGCGCGCGGCGTTGATCGCCGCCGCCGGCGGGGAAATCAGGTGGCAGAGCGATCTCGCGCGGCATCGGCTTACGCGCTATGGGGCAAGCGGTTTGCCAACGGATGAGAACCGGAGACACGCGCCCGAGGCCGTGAACGGCAAGCCGCCGGACCACGCCGCCGCGCGGTTCCCGGACCCGCTGGCCGAAGCGGGCACGCGTCTGCCGCCCGTGCTGGGTCAATGGCTCGCGCGCTGGATCGAGGCCGGTTGCGACCTGCAAACCAGCTTCGAGACGGCCGCCGAGGGCGTGCGCCGCGTCGCGCGCGTGCTCGGCCGCGCGACGCGTGGCGACTGGGTGATCCTGCTCGAGGAATTCGACGATGCCGCGCACACCAGCGCGTTGGCGGCGCAATTCAATCTGACGGCGCGCGAAGCGGAAGTTTTGCTTTGGCTGTCACGCGGCAAGACCAACCGCGATATCGGCGACATCCTCGGCATGGCGCCGCGCACGGTCAACAAGCATCTCGAACATGTGTTCGGCAAGCTGCATGTGGAAACGCGCGCGGCGGCGGCGGCGATCGCCGCCAAGGCGAGCACGCGGTACTGAAAGCGCTTATTCCCGCTTATTGCGATTCTTCCGCCCACACCGCGTTTTCCCGCGCCATCAGCGCGGTGGATGCCGCCGGCCCGAACGTGCCCGCCGTATAGCCGCGCGGCCGCTCGCCCGACTTGCTCCAGCCTTCCAGAATCGGCTCGGCCCACGCCCATGCCGCCTCCAGTTCGTCACGGCGCATGAAGTGCGTGAGACGCCCGCGGATCACGTCGATCAGCAGACGCTCGTACGCTTCCGCGCGACGCTCGGTGAAAGCCTGCTGCAGATCCAGATTCAGATTCACCGGCAGCATGTGCATGCCGCTGCCCGGCTCTTTCGCGAGCATCTGCAACTGGATCGACTCTTCCGGCTGCAACTGGATCACGAGACGGTTGCCGTAGTTGCGCCCGCCGCTCGGGATGATCGAGAACGGCAGATCGGAGAACTCGATGACGATCTCCGACACCTTCTTCTGCATCCGCTTGCCGGTACGCAGGAAAAACGGCACGTTGGCCCAGCGCCAGTTGTTGATATGCGCGCGCAACGCGACGAAGGTTTCGGCGCGGCTCCCCGCCGGCACGTTCTCTTCCTCCAGATAACCCTTCACCGCCTCGCCGTCCACGGCGCCCGCGGTGTACTGGCCGCGCACGGTATCGCGAGCGATGTCCTCGGGCGTCATGGGACGCAGCGAGCGCAGCACCTTGAGTTTTTCGTCGCGCACCGCATCGGGATCGAGCGACACCGGCGGCTCCATCGCGACGATGCACAGCAACTGCAGCAAGTGGTTCTGCACCATGTCGCGCAGCGCGCCGGTCTTGTCGTAGAAACCCGCACGGCTGCCCACGCCCACCGTTTCCGCGACCGTGATCTGCACGCGCTTGATATACGGCGCCTGCCACAGCGGCCCGAAAATCGGGTTGCCGAAGCGCAGCACCATCAGGTTCTGCACGGTTTCCTTGCCGAGGTAGTGGTCGATCCGGTAGATCTGCGCTTCGCTGAAGTGCTTGCCGACCGCCGTGTTGATCTCCTGCGCCGACGCCAGGTCGTGGCCGAGCGGCTTTTCGAGCACGACGCGCGAGTGCTCGTCGACGAGGCCCGCGGCCGAGAGGTTGTCGCAGATGTTCGTGAACAGATCCGGCGAGGTCGCGAGATAAAACACGCGCCGCACGCCGGGGCGCGACGCTTCGCTCAAGCGCGCGTAGTCTTCGACCGAGTCGACGTCCATGCGCACGTACTCGAACAGCGCCATGAATTTGTCCCAGGCGGCGGCATCGAACGCCTTCTTTTCGATGAAGGGCTTCGCCTTCAGCTCCATGAATTCGTTGATGTACTCCTCACGCGACCAGGGCTTGCGACCGATCGTGAGAATGCGGGTATCCGGCGGCAGATTGCAGTGCAGATGCGCCATGTAAAGCGCCGGCAGCAGCTTGCGGAACGACAGATCGCCCGTGCCGCCGAAGATGATCATATCGAGCGGCAGGTCGGGAGTGGTAGAAGCATGTTGGGTCGTCATAGCGCGGTCGCAGCGTCGTGATGGATAAGGCGTCGGTCAAGGGGCAGAAAAAAAGGCGAAGCACAAGCGCCGGGACCGGCACTTTTTTCTGGCAAACGCCTATGGTGCAACGTTTTGAGATTGTTTGCACGGCAACATCTGCCGCAGGTTGGCGCAATATGCCAACCTGCTCCATTAAACCCCTGTTTTCAGACGCTTTCGAATTTTCCGTCGGTGCGCCTCAAGCGCCGGACAAAGCCTCGCGCGCCACGCGGCAGGCCGCCATATCCCACGCCGCGCAGCCGACGCTTTTGAAAACGATCGGCTTCCCCACCGGCAGCGACGCTGCGTTTTCCAGCACGGCGGCAATCCCGCCGACCTTCGCCCAGTCCACGCCGGCCTGAATGAAGTCGCCGGCTTCATGCCTGGCGCCGGCCTGGTCGTCGACGAAAAGCGCGCTGCCGGCAATGGTGCGCGCGCCGATTTCAACCATGGCCGGCGTGAATGCGCCGACGCCGATCACGAGCCGCCCGGCGCGCGCCGCTTCGTCGTAGACGGCCTGCTTGCTGGTGGTCAGCGCGATCACCACGTCGATCGAAGCGGGGATCGTCGCGTCAGGCTCGGCCAGCGGCCGCAGTTCGTGCGCCTTGCCGCGATGCGCGGCGCAAAACGCTTCGGCGCGCGCGGGCGCACTGCCCTTCACCCATACGCGCGCGCCGGGAAACAGTTCACCGATCGCTTCCAGATGGCTGAGCGCCTGCGTGCCGGTGCCGATCAGCAGGAATTCGCGTGGCGTGGCCGCGGCAAAAGTCTCGATGCCGAGCATCGACATCGCCGCTGTCCGGCGTCCGGTCACGGTCGGACCGTCGAGGATAAACAGCGTCTCGCCGGTATCGGCGTCGAACGCCATTACCTGGCCGAGGATCGTCGGCAAGCCGCGCGACCCGTTGCTCGCGCACACGTTAACGAGTTTATGAATGGCGAGATCGGGCGCGGTGGCCGGCATCGACAGCATGGTGCCGCCTTCGTTGAGCGGCACGACGAGCCGCTCGGGGCTCGCGATGCGCCGCTGCGCATAGTCGACGCTCGCGCGCTTCAAGGCGTGGACGAGCGCCGCGTACGGAATCAGCCGGGCGGTTGCGGCGGCGTCGAAAATCTGCGTGGTCGAACGAGTCATGAGCGGGGTGGTTCCCATTCTTGTAAAGGATTGAGTTCGGGTTCAGCGCAGCTCGGCGCACCGAAGTGCAGTTCAATGCACTTTCATGCGCCTTGGCGCAGTGCGCTAGGCGGCGGGCGTCTCGCTTGCCTGGCGCGACGACTGGATCACCATCAGCAGATCGCCGGCCTCGATCGGACACGGCTCGTCGTCGTAAAACGACAGAATGCGCCCGGCGCGCACGAGGCCGACCACCACCGCGCCCGGCAGCGCGTTGCTCCAGCGGCCCACTTCATGAGCCGACGCCTCGCGCTCCACCAGGTTCACCCGGCCGCGCGCCGACAACAGGTCGTTGATGAAAGGCACGATGTAGTCGCTGTCCACGGCGTCGGCGAGCAGCAGCCCGCCGATCCTGGTCGACGAAACGATCACGTTCGCGCCGGCCTGGCGCAACTGGCGCTGATAGGTTTGCTCCCGGATCCGCACGACGATCTTCGTCTGCGGCGCGACGCTGCGCACGGTCAGCGTGAGCAGGATCGCGGTGGCGTCGTCGGCCACGGCGATGATCACGGCTTTCGCGATTCGCACTTGCGCCTGCTGCAACAGGTCCTCGCGCGACGGATCGCCGAGCAGTCCGGCGACGCCCAGCGAGGTAGCCGCTTCGAGCGCCGCCTGCTGCGGATCGATCACGACGATCGATGCCGCGGCGAAGCCGCTTTCGAGCAACTCGCGCACCGCGACCGAGCCGCTCAATCCATACCCGCATATGACGACGTGATCGCGCAGCTGTTTTTGCAGGCGTTTCATGCGGAATTCCTCGATGACGCGTTGAATGACGAACTGATAGGCGGTGCCGAGAAACACGAACCAGATGATGATGCGGATCGGCACGATGAAAAAGGCATCGATGAGACGCGCGCGGGCGGTGACCGGCACGATGTCGCCGTAACCGACGGTGGCGACGGTGACCATCGTGAAGTACATCAGATCGACGATGCCGAGCACCTTGCGGTTGGCGTCGCGCAGGCCGTCGCGGTCCAGATAGAGCACGGCGAAGGCGAGCGCGCATAGCCCGGCCACGAGACAGACGCGTTGCAGCAGCACACGTTGCGGCGACGCCGCGGGCCGCGTGAACAATATGCGGGCCCGGGGCGCTTGCCAGGCCAAGCGTGCGCGGCGCGGCAGACGAAAGCGCGGCGGGCGTGGCTCCGGTTTGGGCTGCGGGTGTGGCAGATCAGGCACGCGGCGGCTCCGGAAGTCGAGAACAAGCGATTCTACGACGCGCGGCACGCCGGGCTGAGTTCGTCGATGTGCTGCTTCATGCAGGCGGTGATCTTTTCTTTATTCGGAATCTCGGCTGAGCAGAAATGTATTGCGTCGCCGCGACAGGCTTTGGATTGCGGGTCGCGGCCGGCGGCGGTCACCGGGGCGGTGGCTGCACTGAGCGCAAAAAGGCCGGCGGCAAAGAGCGCGTAAGTTCGATTCATGTCGGGCTCCGCTATCGCAAGGGTCGGTGCAGGCTCTTCAGCAGAAAGCGGGCCCGATCATCGCGCAACCCGAGCGGCGAACTTCCTACTGCGCCGCGCGCCCGCGCGTGAGCGTCATGCCGCGCCCCGCGTAGAAACGCGCCATGGTCGCGAACGGCAGATACACGTCCGCCTGATGCGGCGCGATGCCCGACGGATTGTGGAACCAGACGCCCTCGCGATCGCGCCCGTGCAGCAGAATCAGATGCCCGCCCTGGCGTTGATTCGGCCGTTCGGGATAGCGAATCTCGGGGCTCACTGAAACAATCGCCAGCGTATCGGCGTTCAGGCGCGCGGCGATTTCCTCAAGCGGCGCCTGCGGCAGCACCTCGACCTGAAGGCCGAAGGCGCCGCTGGCCCAGTCGGCGAACGGCCGGTAAATCAAACCGTCTACGCCGCCGTCCTCGCGCATCCGGTACACGCCATGCCCCAACGCCTCATCCAGCAGCGCGGCGCGCGGCGCGTGCCCGATGCGCCAATAGTCGAGCGCGGATTCGAGGCACGTCAGACCGCATAGGCGCCTCGCCCAGAAGCGGTAACGCTCGGGTTCGTCAAAGCCGCTGCGCTGCCAGCCCGGATCGTCGCACGGGTCGCCCTGCTGCTCGACGATATGGCGAACCCATTCGGGGCTGCCCCATTGCGAGTAGTACGGCACGCCGGCGTGGCGTAGTGTCGGTTCGTTCATCGGTCGTTCAGTGGTCGTAAGCGGAAGTCAAGTTACAGCATGCTGCGAGGCCGTTGCATCGTGCCGTCGAAGAAACGCCGCAAACGGAAGGCCGACAGATCGAGCGAGGGTTCGCCGCCGTCGTTCATTTCGGCGAGCAGCTTGCCGACGATCGGGCCCATCGCGAAACCGTGGCCGCAAAAGCCGGTAGCGATCGTCAGACCGCTGACCTGCGGCGGCGCGTCGATTACGGGAATGCCGTCGGGCAGCACGTCGATCAGACCGGCCCACGATTCGACCACCCGAGCGTCCTTCAGCGCGGGAAACAGCGCGTGCAGCTTTTTCAACGCGCGCGGCGCGTGGCTCGCGTTCGGCTGCGGATGCGGGTCGCGCGGATGCAGCACGCGTTCGCTTTCCGGCACCACGCCCGGCAGACGATCGCGCAAATCACGCAGGCATGCGCCGTTCAGATGGAAGCTGAACTTCTCACGCTGAGTCCACAACTCGGGCAGAAACCATTTGAGCGCGCGGAAATGGCCGAGCGTCATGTCGACGTCGACCTGCATGTCGTCCGCGAGATTGATCGCGCCGTTCGCGCGTTGCCGGATGCCGAGGCCATGTCCCCAGAAGGTGGACGCGGTGACGCGCGGCAGCGGATTGGTGCGCATGCAGGTGCCACGCACCGCTTGCTGCGGCAACGCCAGTCCGAGCGTTTCGAGCAGACGCCAGCTACTGGCGCCGGCCGCGCAGATGAAGCGCGACGTGCGAATCGTGCCGCGCTCGGTCACCACGCCGGCAATCGCGCCGCCCGCGCGCTCGACGCCGGTCACGCCGCAGCCTTCGAAGAACAGCGTGCCGGCTTGCGCCGCCCGCGCCGCGAAGGCCGCGGCGGCGCGGCGCGGTTCGGCCTGACCGTCGCTCGGCGTGTAGAGGCCGCCGAGCGCCGGACCTTGCATGCCGGTCACGACCGTGTCGATCTGCTTGCGGTCTAGCGTGCGGGTGTCGAGCCCGTACTGACGCGCGACGTCCATCCATTGCTGGAACGAACTCCAGTCCTCCTCCTTCGTTGCCACATAGAGACAGCCGCCCTGACGCCATTCGAGATCGAAATTCAGCTCGCTTTCGAGCTCTTTCCACAGCGGGATGCCCGCCATCATCAGCGGGACTTCAGCGGCTTCGCGGCCCTGCTGGCGCACGAAACCCCATGCCCGCGACGACTGCTGCCCGGCAATGCGCGACTTCTCGAGCACCACCGCCGAGAGGCCGCGGCGCGCGAGATAGTAGGCGGCCGCGCAGCCCATGATGCCGGCGCCGGCGATCACCACGTCAGCATGTTTCGGGAATACCTGATCGGCGGGCGTGAAGCTCGCGTGCA
>DASPZL010000328.1:0-15385 GCA_035636295.1 Paraburkholderia sp. | reverse complement strand
GGTCCGGTCGTGCTGCAACTGGTCCTGCAGCGGTGCATCGACGCCGGTCGCGCATTCGGTCTGCGTCTGGCGGAACCGGGTGAATTCACCCGTCGCGCGTTTCTCAACGACAAGCTGGATCTGGCGCAGGCCGAAGCCGTTGCCGATCTGATCGAAGCCAGCACCGAGGCCGCCGCGCGCTCGGCGGGCCGCTCGCTCGACGGCGCGTTTTCGCGCGACATCCACGCTTTGGTCGAAGAGGTGATCACGCTGCGCATGCTGGTCGAAGCGACGCTCGATTTCCCGGAAGAGGAAATCGACTTCCTCGAAGCCGCCGACGCCCGCGGCAAGCTCGCGCAAATTCGCGAGCGGCTTGCGCTCGTGCTGAGCGAGGCACGACAAGGGGCGTTGCTGCGTGAGGGGCTGTCGGTGGTGCTCGCGGGGCAGCCGAACGTCGGCAAGTCGTCGCTGCTGAACGCGCTCGCCGGCGCGGAACTGGCGATCGTCACGCCGATCGCCGGCACCACCCGCGACAAAGTCGCGCAGACCATTCAGATCGAAGGCATTCCGCTGCACGTGATCGACACCGCCGGCCTGCGCGACACCGAAGACGAGGTGGAAAAAATCGGCATCGCGCGCACCTGGAGCGAGATCGAACGCGCGGACGTGGTGCTGCATCTGCTCGACGCACGCACCGGCATGACCGCTGGGGACGAGACGATCGGGGAGCGCTTTCCGCGCGGCGTGCCGGTGGTGCGCGTGCTGAACAAGACGGACCTGACCGACCTCGCGCCGGCGGTGAATGCGCTCGATCCCGACCTCGAGCTCAGCGAAGTGCGTTTGTCGGCGAAACAGGGCGACGGCGTCGCGCTGCTGCGCGACGAGTTGCTGCGGATCGCCGGCTGGCAAGCGGGCGCGGAAAGTGTCTACCTCGCGCGCGAGCGGCATCTGATTGCGCTGCGCGCGGCCGAGGAACATCTGGCAACGGCAGCCGCGCACGCCGATCAGAATTCGCAGGCGCTCGATCTGTTCGCCGAAGAACTACGTCTCGCACAGGATCAGTTGAACTCGATCACCGGCGAATTCAGTTCCGATGACCTGCTGGGAGTGATTTTCAGCAGGTTCTGCATCGGCAAGTAGCGGGCGCTTGTGTTTTCCGACGCTCCGGCTTGAAATAAAAGGCTCAGGCGGGCTTCTTCCCAACCACCGCAGTAAGTCGTCAATCCCTCCTGGTTGACCCAAAAAGCGCAGAATCTTTGGTACACAGACGCCGCAAGGTTTAAAATCGCGGCTGCCCCATGTATCACCGAGTCGAGCATGCCCAAACTAGCCGTCCCCCTTACCGAAAGCCAGATCCGCGCGCTCGAACCGCGCGCGGCCCGCTACTCCGTCGCCGACGGCAACGGCCTCGTGATCGAAGTCATGACGACCGGCACCAAGGTTTGGCGCTTCCGCTATTCGCTGGGCGGCAAGCGGCAGCCGCTCGCCACGATCGGCGATTACAGGATGATCTCGCTGCGCGTCGCGCGCGCGAGAGCGCAGAAGTATGCGGAGATGGTCGCGCAAGGCATTTCACCGGTAGCCACTGCGCGTCGCGACCGCGGCGCGGAAAGCAAGGCAGACGTGCTGCGGGAAGCCGCCGAGCTTTATCTCACGACGGAAATGGCCGGCAAATCGGAAGAATATCGCCGCACCACGCGGCGCGCGCTCGACAAGGACGTGTTGCCCGCCATTGGCGGCAAGCCGATCAAAGCGGTGACTTCCGACGACATCGTCACGATATGCGACAGAATCAAAAGCCGTGGCTCGCCGAAAATGGCGCTGCACACGCGCAATGTGGTCAAGCGTCTCTACGAGTATCTGATCGCCCGCCAACTCGCAGCCGCCAACCCGGCCGAAGTCATTCCGGCGCGCTCCATTGCCACCGTCGACAGCCGCACCCGCGTGCTCACCGGAGACGAAATCGGTGCGATGCTCCGCGCGATCGACGCGTCGAGCATTCGCCGTCCGCTGAAGCTGGCGCTGCACCTGCTGGTGCTGACGATGGTGCGCAAATCCGACCTGGTGGAGTCCACGTGGGCCGAATTCGATCTGGACCAGGCGCTGTGGACGATACCCGCCGCTCGCCTGAATAAGGACCGGGACCAACGCGTGTATCTCGCGCATCAGGCGGTCGCCATGCTGCGCGAGCTTCATCACGCGAGGGCCGGCCGAAACTTCGTATTCCCGAGCGTCAGAGGCGACGATCGGCCCATCGCCAGAAGCACGCTGAATCAAGCGGTCAAGGCGCTTGGGCTCGACGTGGAGCATTTCGTTTTGCATGACTTCCGGCGCACGGCGTCGGCGCATCTGCGCGAAATGGCGCAACAGTCGGATGCGCGTGAGGGCTCGGCGCACCAGCCCAAGGGTGCGGAACATGCAGCCGAGCAGCGTCGAATCGCGCAGCGTTGGGCAGACTTTGTCGATGCGCAGATTGAAGGCGCCGCAAAGCGATGACCGGCTCGTGCCGACAAGCGATGCCACGGTTCGGCCTCGTCACCGTCTGCGCGAGTCGAGCCAGTTGGTACACAACGACCAATGCAATGAACTCAACGCCTTGCCAATAAAAGAAAATCTGCTTCTTCGTCAGGTTCTCAAAGCTGAAGGTTCAGCGATACTCCGGCGCTCGCCACGAACCCATCACGCCCTCCTTTCTTCCCGCTTTTCATCGCCTACACTGAAGCAGTGACCCAACTCATAAGGAGGCTCCATGTCTGAATCGTTGATCGCTTATTTGCTGGGGCCTCTCGTCATGCTGCTCGTCGGCGTCGCTATCTGGGCAGCGTCGCACTATCACCAGAAGACAAGGCCGCAGCGACTGGAGCGTTGGCTCGATACGCATTACGCGGAGTGGCTGCATCACAAACACTGAACGACGGGCCCCAAAAAAGGCCGTTCCTGCTCGACGCAGGAACGGCCTTTTACGTTTAGCGCGCGCATCGGCTGCACGCGCCGTGCGCTTACCAACCCGGTTGAGGCTCTGAATAACCATACCGTCCGGGCGGCGGCGCACCGCACGCGACATACGCGCGCTGGTACTGGTCATAGCAGTATCCCGGCGGCGGCCCCGCGTAGGCCGGAGCCGGCTGATACACCGGCTGCGCGTACACAGGCTGCTGGTATGCGACCACCGGCGCCGGATTCAGCACGGACGTCACCACGGCGCCGAGCACCGCACCGCCGATCAGCGCGCCGACCACGTCGCCGCCACCATTGCCATGAGCCGAGGCTTGCCCAGCCACGCTCAGACTCCCGACCATCAACAACGCCACTGCAATCTTTTTCATGTTGGACTCCCGCCGTTCAGGCATGGAACAGATTGTGGACGGCGCGGGCGGAAATAGATGCCGCAAGTGGTAACGGGGCATTACCGGTGTAACGCTTGAGCAGACACCCCATCGGGTTGTATCGCGCGAAACGGGATGGGAAAAATCAGATGGCGGTGAGCGGTTGATCGATCAGCATTGCCACGAAGCCGCGCCAGCAGGCGCATCGCCCCGGTATTTGCGGCGCGCTTCGGTGAGCACGCTTGCTTCGATTGCTCCCTCGTCCGCCAGCGCCTTCAACGCCGCGATCACGATCGCCTTGCGGTCGACTTCGAAGAACTCGCGCAACGCCTGGCGTGTGTCGCTGCGCCCGAACCCGTCGGTGCCGAGCGTCACATAGCGCCGAGGCACGTATGCGCGGATCAGTTCGGGCACCGCGCGAACGTAGTCGGTCGCGGCGATGATCGGGCCTTGCGATGCTTGAAGCGCCTTCGTGACGTACGGCATCTCCGCTGCCTCGCCAAGACGCTCGTTTCTCTCCGCGGTCATTCCATTGCGTTGCAACTCGGTGAAGCTGGTCACGCTCCACACGGCGGCGTCGATGTGCCAGTCGTCCCGAAGCATCCGCTGTGCCGCGACGACTTCGCCGAGAATTGCGCCGGCGCCGAGCAATTGCACCTTTGCCATTGAAGCCGCCTCTTGCACGTCAGCATCTAACCTATAAATGCCCTTGAGAATGCCCTCGCGCAACGCCTGCAAGTCGCCGCCCGGCACCGACGGCTGCGCGTAATTCTCGTTCATCACGGTGACGTAATAGAAAACGTCGCGCTGCGCTTCGACCATCTCGTGCATGCCTTCGTCGACGATCGCGGCGAGCTCGTAGGCAAACGCCGGATCGTACGCGCGGCAATTCGGAATCGTCGACGCCGCCAGGTGGCTCGTGCCGTCCTGATGCTGCAAGCCCTCGCCGCCGAGCGTCGTCTTGCCCGACGTCGCGCCGATCAGGAAGCCGCGTGCGCGCTGATCCGCCGCCGCCCAGATCAGGTCGCCGATGCGCTGAAAACCGAACATCGAGTAGTAGATGTAGAACGGCAGCATCGGCAAGTTGTGCACGCTGTACGAGGTCGCCGCCGCGATCCATGACGACACGGCGCCCGCTTCAGAAATGCCCTCTTCCAGAATTTGCCCCTTCGTATCCTCGCGGTAATACAGCATCGAACCGAGGTCTTCCGGTTCATACATTTGCCCGAGCGGCGAATAGATCCCGACCTGGCGGAACATGTTCGCCATGCCGAACGTGCGCGCCTCGTCGGCGACGATCGGCACCACCCGCGGACCCACTTCGCTGTCCTTGAGCAGCGCGGTCAGCATGCGCACCAGCGCCATTGTCGTGGACATCTCGCGGCCGTTCGCGTCCAGCGCGAATTGTCCCCAGGAGGACATCGGCGGGACGGTCAGCCCCGCCGATGCAACTCTCCGCCTTCTGGGCAGATAGCCCCCCAGGGCAGCCCGGCGAGCATGCAGGTATTGCATCTCGGGGCTGTCTTCCGCTGGTTTGTAAAACTTCACCTGTTCGACGTCCGCGTCCGTGAGCGGCAGGCGGAAGCGGTCGCGAAACGCCTTGAGGTCGTCGAAACCGAGTTTCTTTTGTTGATGCGTGGTCATGCGGCCCTGGCCCGAGGCGCCCATGCCGAAGCCCTTCATCGTCTTCGCGAGGATCACCGTCGGCTGGCCGCGATGCGCGAGCGCCTTCGCATACGCCGCGTGCAGCTTGCGCACGTCGTGACCGCCGCGGCGCAGGCGGTCGATGTCGTCGTCGGAGAGTTGCGCGGCGAGCGCCGCCAGCTCCGGGTTCTGGCCGAAGAAGCGCTCGCGGTTGTACGCGCCGTCGTTCGCCGAGAAAGTCTGGAACTGGCCGTCGACGGTATGCGCGAACGCGCGCAGCAAGGCGCCGCTGCGGTCGCGCGAGAACAGCGCGTCCCAGTCCGAGCCCCACACCACCTTGATCACGTTCCAGCCCGCGCCGATGAAGTGCGCTTCCAGTTCGTCGATGATGCGGCCGTTGCTGCGCACCGGACCGTCGAGGCGCTGCAGATTGCAGTTGATCACGAACACGAGGTTATCGAGCCCCTCGCGCGCGGCGAGCGAAAGCGCGCCGGTGGATTCCGGCTCATCCATCTCGCCGTCGCCGAAAAAGCCCCACACCTTGCGGCCTTCCGTCTGCGCGAGGCCGCGGTTGGCGAGGTAGCGCATGAAACGCGCTTGATAAATCGCATTGATCGGGCCGATGCCCATGGAGCCGGTCGGGAACTGCCAGAAATCCGGCATCAGCCACGGATGCGGGTACGAACACAAACCCGGACCGCCGATCTCGCGGCGATAGTGCTGCAGATTGTCTTCGGACAGGAAACCTTCGAGGTACGCCCGCGCATACACGCCCGGCGACGAATGCGGCTGAAAATACACGAGGTCGCCCGTGCCCTCCTCGCCGCCCGGCGCCGCGGCCCGGAAGAAATGATTGAAGCCGACTTCGAACAGATCCGCCGCCGACGCATAGCTCGCGATATGGCCGCCGAGTTCGCCATATGCCTTGTTCGCGCGCACCACCATCGCGAGCGCATTCCAGCGCAGCGCGCCCGCGAGCTTCTCCTCGAGATCGAGATTGCCCGGATAGCGCGGCTGCTGGTCGAACGGAATCGTGTTCTGGTATGGCGTGACACTGGTGCGCGCCGATTCGACGCCCACCGACAGCGCGTGGCTCGCGAGCCTGTCGAACAGGAACTGCGCGCGTTCGCGGCCGACATGCGCGACCACCGCGTCGAGCGCCTCCAGCCATTCGGCGGTTTCCTGCGGGTCGATGTCCTCATGCCGCGCGCCGTCAACGCCTTGCGCGCGCTGAACATTCAAGGACCGCAACTGCTCGCTACCACTGGACAAATCCGTCATGGCACCACTCCCGCATCGACGCGTTCGGTTCAAGATCGAGTGAGTCAATGGTAACCATGCATCCACAAAATGAGCGTCTCATTTGCTTGTGATGCCGCGCTACGATAGGCTATTTATTCCGGATTTCGCATCTTCCACGGAATATTTCATCTATGACCACGCCACCCAGACGGCTCGACCGAATCGACATCGGCATCCTGAGTCAGTTGCAGCAGAACGCGCGCATCACCAATGCGGATCTCGCCCGCGCGGTGAATCTGTCGCCGACGCCGTGCTTTAACCGCGTGCGCGCGCTCGAAAAGCTTGGCCTCTTCAAGCAGCAAGTCACGTTGCTGAACCCGGAGCCTTTGGGGCTGCGCATCAACGTGTTCATTCAGGTGAGTCTGGAAAAGCAGGTGGAAGACGCGCTGCTGCGTTTCGAGCAGGCGATTTCGGAGCGCCCGGAGGTGATGGAGTGCTATCTGATGACGGGCGATGCCGACTATCTGTTGCGCGTGGTGATGCCGGACATGCAGACGCTGGAACGTTTCATCGTCGATCATCTGACGAAGATTCCGGGCATCTCCAATATCCGCTCGAGCTTTGCGCTCAAGCAGGTGCGCTATAAGACGGCGCTGCCGCTGCCGTCGTCGGGACTGACGCTAGCCGATCCCGACGACGTTGCGACCGACTGGCGATAAGCTGCCTTCAAGCGGCCGCGGTGCCGCGTGTATAACGCGCGGCGGGCACCTTATGCGACAGATTCGGCTGAAGCTGCTGGCGCGCGCTGTTAAAGCGCTCCCAATCCGCGGCATCCGGCAGTGACGGGATCGTCACCAGTTCGCCCTGGTCGAGACCGGCGAGCGCGGCGTCCACCATGTCCTCGGCGCTCATCACGATCTGCTCGGGCAGATGCTCGACCGCCAAGCCTGCGCGGTCCCAGAACGCCGTGCTCGTCGCACCCGGCAGCACGGCTTGCAGCCGCACGCCCTTGGCGCCCACTTCGTGATGCAGCGACTGCGTCAGGTTCAGCACATACGCCTTCGTCCCGCTATACGTGCCGTTCAGCATCTCCGGCGACAGCGCCACGATCGACGAGATATTGATCACGGTGCCATTGCCCCGTTCCACGAAGCCAGGCACGGCCGCGGCCGTCAGGCGCGTGAGCGCGGTCACGTTCAGTTCGATCATGGTTTCGAGCGCGTCCACGTCGGAGTCGATCAGCGAGGCCGTCGCGCCAACGCCCGCGTTGTTCACCAGCATGGTGATGCCGCGATCCGTGCGCAGCCGCTCCTCGATGCGGCGCACGTCGGCCTTCACGGTCAGATCGGCGCCGACGGTATCCACATGGCGGCCGGTTTCCTTCGTCAGACGCTCCGCGAGGCTGTTCAGCCGCTGCACGTCGCGCGCCACCAGAATCAGGTCGTAGCCGCGCCGTGCAAGGCGGTCCGCATACACCGCGCCGATGCCCGACGATGCGCCCGTCACCAATGCCGCGCCCTTGTTTGCTTGCGTTGCCATTTGAAACTCTCCTTACGGGCTCGGCATATTCGCGCCTGCGCCCTGTTTCGATGAATAGGAAAACTTGCGACCTCCGCCGCCGCGCTGTTTTTCGGCGGGCATTGCGGTGTTGACGAGGCAAGTCTAGGCGCGTAGCCTGCTGTCTCTAATGTCGTATTTACCTCGTTTCAGGACATCGCGATGAAGCGCATTGGCGTGGTGGTTTTTCCAGGCTTCCAGATTCTCGATATGGTGGCGATCTCGGTGTTCGAACTGGCGAACCTGCAGGCCAGCCAGCCGGAGTACGAGGTGGAGGTCATTTCCGAGTACGGCGGAATGGTGCGCAGTTCGTCCGGCGTCGCGATCGCCACGCAGCCGTTCGGCGATCCGGCGTACGACACCGTGGTAGTCACGGGCGCGATGCAGATCGCGCCGTCGTCGCCGGGCATGCTGGCGTTTTTGAACGATGCGCTCGCCGCGTCGCGCCGCACCACGAGCATTTGCACCGGCGCCTTCGTGCTGGCCGAAGCCGGCATTCTCGACGGCCGCCACGCCACCACGCACTGGGCTCACACACGCGAACTGCAGCGGCGCGTTCCGGACGCGCGCATCGACGAAGACCGCATCTTTATCGTCGACGGTTCAGTGTGGACCTCGGCCGGCATGACGGCGTGCATCGATCTGTGCCTCGCGCTAATCGAAAACGATCTCGGCGTGGACGTCTCGCGCGCGATCGCCAGGAAGCTCGTGGTCTATCACCGGCGCGCCGGCGGCCAGTCGCAGTTTTCGGCCATGCTGGATCTGGAGCCGAAATCCGACCGCATCCAGAATGCGCTCTCGTATGCCAAAAGCCATCTGCGCGAGCCGTTGACGGTCGAACAGCTCTCCGACGTCGCGCACCTGAGTCCGCGACAATTCAGCCGTGCGTTTCGCGACGAAACGCGCCAATCACCGGCCAAAGCCATCGAGGCGCTGCGCGTGGAAGCCGCGCGCGCGATGCTCGAAGCGGGCCGCCATTCGATGGAAGCGGTGGCCGCCGAAACCGGCTTTGTCGATACCGAACGGATGCGGCGTGCGTTTCTGCGCGCATTCGGCCAGCCGCCGCAAGCGATCAAACGCGCGGCGCGCGCGCTGTAACAGATGTGGTGGACAATATCGGCGACAGTGGCAATGCCCCGATACGACCTGCAACCTGGAGAGAAAGCGCGATGAACTACGACGACAGCAATCCATTCGCGAGGATTCTGCGTGGCGAACTACCCTGCATCAAAGTGGCGGAAACCGGCGCCGCATTGGCCTTCATGGACCTGATGCCGCAAGCCGACGGGCATCTGCTGGTGGTGCCGAAGGAAGCGGTGGCGGAGATTTTCGAGTTGTCGGATGCGTCGGTCGTGGCCTGCATGCGCATGACGCAGAAGCTCGCAATTGCGGTTCGCGCGGCGCTGCGCCCGGACGGCGTATTCATCGGACAGTTCAACGGCGCGGCGGCAGGACAGACCGTGCCGCACGTGCATTTTCATGTGATTCCGCGTTGGGAAGGCCAGCCGCTGCGCATGCACGCACGCGACGTCGCCGATGCGGCCACGCTCGAAGCGCTGGCAAAACGCATTCGCGATCACTGGCGCGCGGACTGAGCCGCGCGCGGAGCGTGGTCAAGGTGGTCAACTATCCGTGGCGGCTCACAGGCGATGCCGCGAGCGGCGCAGCGGATGCCGCCAGTCGATACGCCGCGGTGGCGCGTGCATGGGTCGCATGTCGTGCAGATGGCGGTGTTCCTGCCACAATTCGTCGGAGAAAAGAAACGCGACGATGAGCAGCGGGATGACCAGAAACGCGCCCAATATCAATTGCTCGATCACGGTAGCCTCCAAGCGTGGGAGCATGAATTCATTGTAGAGCACCGCACGTGCCCGTACAGTGCCGCGCCACTCACAACCGCGCGACCGCCCGCCTGCGACAACGCGACGCCCTTCACTTGCCGCAGCCGCATGGCGCCTCGCTCGTTGCAAGAACTCCCTGCCGCGAGCCCTGACTAACTGGAACGCGCGTCTCGCTGGACGCCCGGCGTGCGCACACAAACCAACAATTCTCGAGGGGAATCCAATGACTATCGAACGCAGCAGCGTACTCACCTTGCGCCCACTCGAACGCACCGATCTGCGCTTCGTCCATGAGGTGAACAACAACGCGAAAATCATGCGTTACTGGTTCGAGGAGCCGTATGAAACGTTCTCCGAACTGACCGCGCTGTACGACCAGCACGTGCACGATCTGCGCGAGCGGCGCTTCGTGGCGATCGACAACGAGGGCCTGACGGTCGGCGTGGTCGAGTTGATCGAGCTGGACTATATCCATCGGCGCGGCGAGTTTCAGATCATCATCGCGCCGCACGCGCAGGGCCGCGGGTATGCGACCGTCGCTACCCGGCTGGCAATCGATTATGCGTTTTCCGTGTTGAATCTGCGTAAGGTCTATCTGATCGTCGACAAGTCGAATACGGCTGCCATCCATGTCTATGAAAAGTGCGGTTTCCGGCACGAGGCCGAACTGATCGAGGAGTTTTTCGGCAACGGCAGCTATCACAACGCGTTGCGCATGTGCATGTTCCAGTCCGAATTCTTCAAGGCGCAACAGCCCACCGATTGACGCCTGGCATTCTTTATCTTCTGCACATGCACCGTTATTTCGTGATTTTGATTGGGTCGGCTGAATGACTTTGTGTGCAATGCACCACGCGCGCGAATCGATTGTATTAAATCACTTAATTGGTGCCTCTCGTTTACGCGGATACGCGCCGCAAAGCTTTACTGGTTAAAGCGGCGCATGCTATTCGTCTGTTAGTTATCCGTCGCAATTCCGCCTGTTCGAACCACTGCTTAAAGTTCAAGCAGGTGCGGCGGCGGGTGCGACAATTCGCCGCTGTTGCGACCGCACACAAGATGTGCTTGTCGTTCTCTCGCGTTTGCCTAAAGTGTGAGATGCGGGTTCGACGTTAAAGTTAAATACATAGCTAACCTGAGTATTGAAACCCGCACCGGAGGAAAATATGAAAACGCGAATCGCCCTTGTTTTCGCCATTGCGGGTTTGGCTGCCGCTTCTGTTCAGGCGCAAGACGTCGTGCTCAAGCCGCAGCAAACCATCCAGTTCAAGGCCAATGCGTATGGCTGTCTGTCGAAGGATAAGCTCGACGCCGCCGACCATCATGCGCAAGCCGGCGAACAGCAGAAAATGCAGGAATTCTTCTCCGGATATCAATGCGTCTCCACGCCGGAAAACTCGAGTTTCCGAGTCGTTCGCGTGGTCGGCCATGATGTCGAATTCGTGAATGCCGGCAATAGCGATACCCAAGGCCTCTGGGCAAACGATCGATTCATCAAACAATAAAACTGAACGCCGACATTCCCGCGAAACGCGGGAATGTGATGTTGCACGTGTAAATCCTCCGGCTTTAAAAAGCCGGAGGCGGTGAACCTGCGAGTTAGAAAAACGGCAGAGCATTCCATGCTCTGCCGTTTTTTATTTGGCGCGCCCGCTTCCGCTTTAACGCGTATAAAAAAGCCGATGCGGTTTTCAGGCCGCATCGGCAGACGCCTTCTCGCAAAGCGCAGGAACAAACGTTAATTCGTCACGCGTCGACCAGTGCCGATCAATGTGAATCGCGCGGCACCGGCGCGCCGCTCGATCCGACCAGGAAGTCGAGGTCCGCGCCCTGATCCGCTTGCAGCACATGATCCACGTAGAGCTTGTAATAGCCGCGCGTGGGCGGCGCCGGCGGCTGCCATGCGGCACGGCGACGCGCGAGTTCCTCGTCGGTGACGTCGAGATGCAGGCGGCGTGCTTCGACGTCGAGTTCGATCATGTCGCCGGTCTGCACGAACGCGAGCGGACCGCCCGCGGCCGCCTCCGGCGACACGTGCAACACCACTGCGCCGTAGGCCGTGCCGCTCATGCGGCCGTCGGAAATGCGCACCATGTCCGTGATGCCCTTTTGCAGCACCTTTTTCGGCAGCGGCATGTTGCCGACTTCCGCGAAGCCCGGATAACCCTTCGGCCCCGCGCCCTTGAGCACCATGATGCAGTGCTCGTCGATGTCGAGCGATTCGTCGTCGATCTTCGCGTGCAATTCCTCGATGTTTTCGAACACCACCGCGCGGCCGCGATGCTTGAGCAACTCCGCAGTCGCCGCCGACGGCTTGATCACCGCGCCATTCGGCGCCAGGTTGCCCTTGAGCACCGCGATGCCCGCCTTCGGCTTGAACGGCTCGGCGAACGTCGTGATGACCTTCTCATCGTGATTCGGCGCGTTGCGCACGTTGTCCCAGATCGTCTTGCCGTTCACCGTCAGCGCTGCGCGATGCAACAGGCCTTGCTCGCCGAGTTGTTTGAGCACCGCCGGCAAGCCGCCCGCGTAGTAAAAGTCTTCCATCAGGTATTCGCCCGACGGTTGCAGATTCACGAGACACGGCACGTTCGAGCCCAGTTCCCAATCCTCCAGCGACAACTCGACGCCGATGCGCTTCGCGAGCGCAATCAGATGCACGACCGCATTCGTCGAACCGCCGATCGCCGCGTTGGTGCGGATCGCGTTTTCGAACGCCTCGCGCGTGAGGATCTTGTCCATCGTCAGGTCCTCGCGAACCATATCGACAATGCGCCGGCCCGCGAGATGCGCGAGCACCTGCCGGCGCGCGTCCACCGCGGGAATCGCCGCGTTGTGCGGCAAGCCCATGCCGAGCGATTCGACCATCGAGGCCATCGTCGACGCCGTGCCCATCGTCATGCAGTGGCCGCGCGAGCGGTTCATGCACGACTCGGCTTCGGTGAATTCTTCCTGCGTCATCGTGCCGGCGCGCACTTCCTCGGACATCTGCCAGACGCCCGTGCCCGAGCCGATGTTCTTGCCGCGAAACCGGCCATTGAGCATCGGTCCGCCCGACACCGCCAGCGCGGGCAGATTGCACGAGGCCGCGCCCATCAGCAGCGCGGGCGTGGTCTTGTCGCAGCCGACCAGCAGAATCACGCCGTCCATCGGATTGCCGCGAATCGACTCCTCGACGTCCATCGAAGCGAGATTGCGAAACAGCATCGCGGTGGGCCGCAAATTGGTCTCGCCGAGCGACATCACCGGAAACTCCAGCGGCAAGCCGCCCGCTTCGTGCACGCCTTTTTTCACATACTCGGCCAGCTCGCGAAAATGCGCGTTGCACGGCGTTAGTTCGGACCACGTATTGCAGATGCCGATCACCGGGCGGCCGTCGAATTCGTCGTGCGGAATGCCCTGGTTTTTCATCCACGAGCGATGGAGAAAACCGTCGCGGTCCTTGAGGCCAAACCACGCCTGGCTGCGCAGCGGCTTTTTAGCCTGGTTCGAATCAGCCATGAAATCTCCTGTTGGCAAGCATGTAGAGGGGGGCGCCTAGCCCGGGGCGTGCGTCTGTCTTCAGTGCACGCGCTTGCTACGGCGGAACTGGTCGAACAGCACCGCTAGCAGCAGAATCCCGCCCCGAATCAGGTATTGGTAGAAGGTCGGCACGTTCATCAGGCTCATCGCGTCCTGCACCGAACCCATGATCAGCACGCCGACCAGCACACCCGAAATCGTCGCGACGCCGCCCGTCAGCGAAACGCCGCCGAGCACGCACGCGGAAATCACGCCGAGTTCGAGCCCGACCGAGGTTTTCGGATCGCCGAGACTCATCCGCGACGCAAGCATCACGCCCGCGAAGCCGGTCACGAGGCCTTGCAATACGAACACTGTGATCTTGATGCGCATAACTGGCAAGCCCGCGAGCAGAGCCGCCTCGCTGTTGCCGCCCACGGCCAGCACGTTCTTGCCGAACACGGTTTTCTTCAGCAGAAAACCGAACAGCACAAAGCCAATGATGTTGCTCCAGATCGGAAAGGAGATGCCGAGGAACGAGCCGCCGCCGAGGTCGAAGAAGCTTTCCTCGGAGATCATCACCGCGTCGCCGTGCGACGTGATGAACGCGAGACCGCGCACGACTTCCATCATCGCGAGCGTGACAATCAGCGAATTGATCTTGTAGCGCGCAATCAGCACGCCGTTCACGAGTCCGACCGCGCCGCCCGCGAGCACGCCGCCCGCGACGCCGAGCATTACGCTATGCGTCGCGGTGATCAAGGTGGACGCCACCACGCCGGCAAACGCGACGATCGACGCCACCGACAAATCCACTTCGCCGAGCGCGAGGACGAACATCATCGTCACGGAGATCGAGCCGATCAGCGTGACGGAAAGCAGCAAGCCCTGGATATTTCGCGAGCTTAAAAAGTCGGGCACGGTGAACGACAGGACCGCGAACAGAATGATGAATACCATCACGATGCCGGACTTGTTGACGAGGTCCCAGGTGCGCGCGGCGCGCGCGCTCAAACCGGCGGATGGCACGGCAGGCGTAGACGATTCGGTTGAAGGTGTGTGCATGATGTTTATTCCAGTTTCAATGGCGCGATTCGGTGGCCTTCGGTCGTGTTAGCGGGGCAGGGCGAGCTTGATGAGTGCATCCGGCGTGGCCTGCGCCTTCGGCAGATCGCCGACGATGCGGCCTTCCTTCATCACGATCACGCGATCCGCCACGCCGATCACTTCGGCCAGATCGCTCGACACGACAATGACCGTGCGGCCCGCTTCGGCGAGTCCGTACAGCAGGCCGTAAATCTCGCTGCGTGCGCCGACGTCGATGCCGCGCGTGGGCTCGTCCATCAGGAATACGTCGATGTCTTCCGCGAGCCAGCGCGACAGAATCACCTTCTGCTGATTGCCGCCGGAGAGCGTGCCGATCGGCGTCTCGCCGTTGCGCGTCTTGATCGCGAGCTTGCCGATGAACTCCTTCGCGGTCTGCGCTTCCTTGCGGCCGTTGAGCACGTTAAAGCGGCTGAAATGGCGCCGGCAACTGATGTTGAGGTTGTCCGAGACGGAGGCGATCGACACGATGCCTTCCTGCTTGCGGTCTTCCGGACACAACGCGACGCCCGCGCGCACCGCGTCGCGCGGCGTGGCGAAGCGCACGCGCTTGCCTTTGAGCGCGATTTCGCCGGCAGTCGGCTTGACCGCGCCGTAGATCAGCTTCATCAACTCGGAGCGGCCCGCGCCGACCAGGCCGAAGAAGCCGACAATTTCGCCCTTGCGCGCGATGAAGGAAGCCGGTTCGCGCAAGCCGCGTCCCATCAATCCCTTCACGTCGAGTTGCACGCCGCCGAGTTCGCGTGAGCGATAGCCGTACACGTCGGCGATCGAACGGCCCACCATGCAACTGATCAGCCGATCGCGATCGAGTCCTTCGCCGGCTTCGAACGTATCGATGCGGCGGCCGTCGCGAAACACCGTCACGCGATCGCATAGCTCGTAGACTTCGTCCATCCGATGCGTGACGTAAATGATCGCACGACCTTCGGCCTTCAATGCGCGGATGATTCGAAACAGTTGCGTGGTCTCACGTGACGACAAGGAACTGGTCGGCTCGTCGAACGCGATCACGCGTGCGTCGCGCATTAGCGCCTTGCCGATCTCGATCATCTGACGCTGGCCGATGGACAGATTCTTCACCTGCTGCGACGGATCGATCTTTTCGCCGAGCCGTTCGAGCTCACGCACCGCGCGCGCCACCAGCGCTTTTTCGTCGAGCACACCGAAACGATTGGGCAGGGCGCCGAG
>DASPZL010000327.1:0-8221 GCA_035636295.1 Paraburkholderia sp. | reverse complement strand
CTTACATAGTCGGCTTTGTGTGCCGACGCGCCCCATTGATGCAGGACGGAGGCGGGCATCTTGACGCAATCGCGCCGGGAGTTCAAGGCGTTCGCAAGCTGTGCGTGCTGACGTCCGTGAGTATGCACAGCTGCCGGGATGCGCTTCATTTTGACCGGCGCACGCAGTGCAGATTCCAACCGGTCGTCGTGAGACTGTCCGGCCATCACCGCTTGATCTTAAGATATGTCCGGCTGATCGTGGGCCGAGTGTGCACCCATAGCCGCGACGCAAGCCACGACGTCGGCCGATCGCGCACCTCGAGTCGAGTAATCGAGCGAACGGAATTGTCGTCGTTCGCGGGGTAATTCGACCCGGCCTCGCATGTATAGAAATATCGGAAACCCGCCTGACTGGCGACGCGTCGATAGTCGTCATCGTAGTAGCCTTGAGGCCAGCACAGATGATCCGAGACCGCGCCAAGCCGTGCTTTCAAGGTTGTGCGCGCATCGATGAGATCGCGCGCGAGTCTTGCGCACTTATCGTCCACATTAGCCGATACTTGATCCCATCTCACATGGCTATGCGTATGGCTGTGAAATTCGAAGGTTCCGGTTTCGCGCATCGCATCGATCTCCGACCATCGGAGAATCGTGCGGTCGGCTTCCCCGTTTTCAATCGCAATTTCGCCGTCGCGGTGAGTCAGTAGCGGGGGTAGCGTGGCGCCCGAGCGCGCATGTGCACGCACGCGTCCGTCGCCGATCCAACTCGTCACCAGAAAGCACAAAGCGGTCAAGCCGTGCGCCTGTAGAACTGGATGCGCATGCACCCAGTTGTCGAGATAGCCGTCGTCGAAAGTCAGCATGACGGACTTTTTCGGCAACGGTTCTCCCGCCAGATAGGCGGCTAGTTGCATGCTGCCGATCGTCGTGTAGCCGGCGTTCGCAAGATGCGCCATTTGCGCGGCAAAGTGGCCCGGTGACACTGTGATCATGCCCGGCGACGTACTGATATGGTGGTACATCAGCACAGGCACGGCTCTAGCGGACTGGGTCATGCCGCCGCCCGCCACCGACTGTACGCCCGACGCTGACGATTGATGCCGCGCCGATATAAATCGACAGTCTCGCTCGCCATACTCTCTACCGTGAAATTGCTATCCGTCTTTATACGCCCAGCCAGTCCGAAGCGCACGCGCAATGAAGCGTCGTCGACGAGGCGTGTGAGCGCGCCGCGCAATGCGTCGATGTCCCGTGCGGGCACCAGGAAGCCGTTCACGCCAGAGTCGATCAACTCCGGTACGCCGTCCACATGCGTGCCGATGACAGGTAGACCCATCGCCATTGCTTCGATAAATGCCTGGCCAAGCGCTTCCTGATGGGTCGGTAGCACGAACAGATCGCAGCCACGCAACACGTTGTTGATGTCCTTGCGGAAGCCCAGCAAGTGAATGCGATGGGACAACCCGAGGCCGTTGATCATCGAACTGAGCTTGTCGAACTCTCCGCCGTCGCCAGCGATCACGACATGTAGATGCGGTCGGTCGATCATCATCGGTCTCACCGCCGCGATCAGGTCCTCGTGGCCCTTTTTCCCGCGGAGCATCGCCACGATTCCAGCGATGACTGCGCCCGAATCGAGTCCAAGTTCATCGCGCAGCGTTGAGTGCGTGAGTGGCTCCGGCTTAACGATGCCATCATAAATTGTCTCCACCCGGCTTTCCTGCACGCCCGCGGATATCAGGTAGTTACGCACGTAATGACTCACCGCGACGACGCGGTGCGGAATCCAGTTATAGGTAGCCAGCGACGTAATGGGCAGCGCCAGATGCCGCGTCCGGACAATGAATGGCGTTCCCGCGAGACGTCCGGCCATGCCGGCGACCAGGCTGTCATGACCGCTATGAGTATTCAGCACATCAAAGCGACGCTGTTCGAGAACCGACCGGATCGTCAGCATGGAACGCGCGTCGGCGCCTCCGCGCATGCGCGCATGATGTACCGTAAAGCCTTCGGCTTGCGAACGGATCCCGAGCGTTGCATCGTCAGGACAGACGAGTTCCACGTTGTGGCCCATCGCACGTAGCGCGATCATTTCCTTGAGTGTACGTACTTCCTGCCCGCCCCAACCCCGAGATGACTCGCTATGGAGAACACTTAGTGCTTTCATGTGCTGACTGCCTCCCGGCAACCTTTTTTTGTTTGTAATTTGGTCCCGTAACGATTCGTAACATTGATTTCGGAGCAGTCCGCTCGAGACTCAAGCCACGGTATCGTCAGGTTCTACGGCGTTTACTGGTCGCCGACGGGCCATGGAATATATTTCGTTATCGGCTTGGAGTAGCTTGAGCCAACAAAATTGTATCCGTTTTTTACAGAAATTTTCGGTCGCCCGAGGGTGTTTTGCCGGGACCGATGGCTGCATGGTCTGCCTTGACGAAACGCAAACGTTTGCCATGCGGGCGTGCCGTTTTCCGGTCTCACGAATAGCGCCTCAGTCTCACAATTAATCCCGTTTCCCTGCATGAGACGACAGGCTTGATCCAGGTGGGCATTCAGGCACATACTGTATATCCATACAGTATTTTGGCCGCATGGGCTGCTGCACTATGTTTTGCGCACGGCCACGGCGTATCCGCATGAAACGCATTCTGATCGAACCGTCTTTCGCCGCATGGCGCCGCGCCGCGCGGGCGCTGTTGCGGCAAGGTGTCGAGCCGGGGCAGATCGAGTGGATCGAGTTCGAAGGAGATGCGGCGGTTGGCAGTGGCGATGGTTCGGACGCCGGGCAGGATGCGCGGCTTGCAGTTGCAGCCGGTGCAGTGGGCATATATAGCGCGGCGGCTGGGCCGGGCGTTCCAGATTCCCCGCCCATATCCGACACTGCGGGCGGTGTTGGCCTAGGCTCAGCGCCAACGCCCGGTACGGCGGGCAACGTCGTTCCAGACTCCGGGCCAATGTCCGACGCTGCGCGCAACGTCGGCACAGGCTCCGCCGTTGCTGCGGTTGCCGCCGTCTTTACCACCGTTCTTGCCGCTCCCGCGATACCCCGCGAACTGCTCGCCCGGCTGAAAACGGCTGCCTGCTTCCGGGCGCCGGACCGCTGGGCGCTGCTCTACCGCATCCTGTGGCGTTGGACGCATGACGAGCGCGGCGTCCTCGATCCGAACGACCGCGACGGCGCGTTACTCGATCAGCGCATCCGGTCAGTCGAGCACGAAACCGACGACCTGCTGCTGCTCACGCTGTTCAGACGGCGCGATCCGTCGATGGGACTGCCGGAATTCGTCGGCTGGTATGAGCCGCATCACGATCTGTTGGAACGCGCCGCCGCGCGGTTCGCCGTCCGTATGGGCGATTCCACGTGGATGCTGGCAACGCCGCAAGGCGCGGCATTCTGGAACGGCATGCTGCTGCGCATCGGCCGGCCGGCCACGGAGGAAAGCGAGCAAGCGTCGCAGGCTTTACCGGCGAGCGCCATGGCCGGCGAAGCCATCACCAGCGAACCCATCGAGGCGCTCTGGCTCGCCTGTTACGCCAGCGCGTTCAATGGCAAGCCGGCGCCGGTGCCGCTGCGCTACTGGCGAACGCCGCGCGCCGGTCCGCCGCTGCCCGCGCGCCTCGCACGCGAGCGCAGCCGTCTCGGCGCGCGGGGCGCGGCGGTCACCGTTCCGGAAACACCGCCGGTCGAATATTCGGCGATGACGCCGCCGCTGCTCGAGCCAACCGGCCCGCTGGCGACCTGCCGGCGCTGCGCGTTGTGGCGCAATGCGAAGCAGACCGTCGCCGGCGCCGGGCCTTCGCATGCGGCGATCATGGTGGTCGGCGAACAGCCCGGCGAACACGAGAACCAGCACGGCGAGCCCTTCACCGGACCGGCGGGTCAATTGCTGGACACCCTATTCGCGCGCGCCGGTCTCGAGCGCGCGGCGCTGTACCTGACCTATGCCGTCAAGCATTACAAGTGGGAAACGCTGGACCAGCAGCGCGTCCACCGCACGCCCGCACGCCGCGAAGTCGAGGCTTGCCGGTACTGGCTGGAAAAAGAACTGGCGCAAGTCGCGCCGCGCGTGGTCGTCACGCTCGGCGCGACCGCGCTGAAAGCGCTGACCGGCACGCACGTCAATCTGTCCGAATACCTTGGGCAGACCATCGCTCACGGCGGGCGCCTGATCGTGCCGACCTGGCATCCTTCGTATGCGCTGGGGACAGCCAATGCCCGTTTGCGCGGGGACATCGTCGAAACCATCGTGACGGACTTCCGCCGCGCGGCGGCGCTGGCGGCCGACCGCGCGCGGCTTGCGTCCGCTGACGGTGAGGAAGTTCGGGAGCCTGCCTAAATTCCCGCCCTGCCTGAACCCCTGCCGTACCACCTACGCCCAGCCAACCCGCCCAGGCACGCCGTTTGCGCTCATCAGATGTTGCGCAAGCCGCGCCGATTCCGCCTAAGCTGATGTCACGCCGCGAATTGCGCCCAACGCTTACGCCTCGAACGCTGCCCGCGCGTTCGACACCACCACACGTCCCATGAGCGAAACCAGCCGACGCCTCTTCATCGTCTCGCCCCATTTCGACGACGCCGTCTTCAGTTGCGGCGCATTGCTCGCCGCGCATCCCGACGCCGCGGTCTGCACGGTGTTCGCCGCGCCGCCCGAGCAGCAAATGCACACCGAATGGGATGAAAAGTCGGGCTTCACGAACGCCCATCAGGCGATCCACGAACGCACGCTCGAAGATAACCGCGCGCTGGAGCTGCTCGACGCGATTCCGCTGCGCATGCCGTTTCGCGACGCCCAATATGCTGACTCGCCGTCGATCAGCAAAATGGCGGCGGCGCTCGAGGAAACCATCTATCGCTCGACCGCGAACACGTTGCTGATGCCGCTCGGCCTGTACCACGACGATCACGTGCGGGTGTTCGAAGCCTGCTGCGAAATCCTGCCGCGTCTGTCGCATCTGACGTGGTTCGGCTATGAGGAAGCAATTCACCGGCGCACGCCCGGCGTCGTGCAGGCGCGGCTCGCTGATCTCGCGCAGCGCGGCATCGTCGCGACGCCGGCCCATCCGAGCGCGGGCCACACCATTGACGTTCAGCGCCGCGCGCAGCTCAAGCGCGAAGCGGTGCTCGCGTACGAGAGCCAGTTGCGAGCATTCGGCGCGGGCAACTACGACGATGTGTTCGCTACCGAACGTTACTGGCAGTTGAGCGTGGGCCGCCGCTTGAAAAAGTAAGGGACGCGAGGCACGCTGGATCGCCTACGCTTGAAGGAAACGGCCGGCGTCTGTTTAATCGCTGTCGCCCGGCAAGCCTTCTTCTCAACTCAAAGGTGATGCAATGAGCTACGACATGCATACCAGCCCGATTCCCGATCCCAACGCCGATCCGAACCGCGACCCGGAAGCCGATCCGCTCGTGCCGCCGTCACCCGGCCATCACACCGAGGAGCCGCAGCAGCCCGATGGACCGCCGGACAAAGACCCGGTGTGACGGTTTGAACAACTACGAGCTTCAACGCGCGAGTCCGCGTCGAGCCGGCGCGTGAATCGGCGCCGACCCAACACCCAAGTCAGCACCTGAGCCGCGCATGATCAGCGCATGAGATCGGTAAAGCCTTGCAGCAGACGGTCGATGTCGGCGGCGTGGATATTGCCCATTGTCGAAATGCGGAACAGTTCCGCCGACAGCCCGCCCTGCCCCGCATAGATGACGAAGCCGCGCGCCTTGAGCGTGTCGTGAAGTTGCGGATACGACACGCCACCCGGCAAGCGATACGCGCGCAGCACCACCGACGATTGCTCCGGCGACAACACACTGCCAATGCCCCGCTCGGCCAGACCCGCGCGCGCCTGCTCGGCGAGCGCGGCATAACGCGCGTGACGCGCGCGCCAGCCGCCTTCGTCGGCGAGTTCGCGCAACGCTTCGACGAGCGCGTAGTACGCATGCACCGACGGCGTGAACGGCGTGTTGCGCTGATCCTGCAAACGCGCGAGACGCCCGAGGTCCAGGTAGTACGTGCGGCTCGCCGCCTGCGCGAGCGCGGCGCGCCGCACCAGCACGAACGACGCGCCCGGCACGCCGTGCAGGCATTTGTTCGCCGTCGCCGCAACCGCATCGAGACTGGTGTCCGCGAAATCGATCGCTTCCGCGCCGAAGCTGCTGACGCCGTCCACCAGCAAACGCAGACCGCGTTCGCGGCACAGCGCGCCGAGCGCCGGCAGATCGTTCAGGCGGCCCGTCGTGGTTTCGTGATGGATCACGGCGACGTGCGTGAACGCGTTATCCGCGTCGAGCCGTTCGGCAATCTTCGCGAGATCCGGCGCCTGCATCCAATCGTGCTTTAGCGATTCATGCGCGATGCCGTATTGCGTGGCGATCTGCGAAATGCGCTCGCCGTACACGCCGTTTTCCACGACCAGCAGCTTGCCGTTTTGAGGCACGAGCGCGGCGGTCATGCTTTCAACGGCCGCCGTGCCGGAGCCGGTCATCAGCACCGCCTGCCATTCGCTCGCGTTCAGACCGTACAGATCGACGAGACGCGTGCGGGCTTCTTCCTGCAAGTCGAAAAACTCGCTTTCGCGGTGACACAGATCCGTCTGCAACAGGCTGTTGCGAACGCGTTCGGTGAGCGTCACCGGGCCGGGATTGAGCAGCAGCATTCGCGCACTCCTTAAGCGGCGCCGATGTGGCGCATCAGGCGCGTTTTCACATCGGGCGGGGTGATGGTGGGACGCGGCAAACCGTCGGGCGTGCCGCGGCGGATCGCGAGGCGCGCGAAGCGCGGGCCGTTCGGTGCGGGCGTTGCGTCGAACAGCTCATCGATCAGGTTCAGGTCATCGCTTTCCACCGCTGATGCATAACCGCACGCCGCCGCAACACCCGCAAACGACACGTGCGACGACACCGTCGCCTGACCGCCGGTCGAGTCGTGCGCGCCGTTGTCGAGCAGCACGTGCGTGAGATTCGACGGACCGTACGCGCCGAGCGTCGCGAACGCGCCCATGCGCATCAGCGCTGCGCCGTCGCCGTCGAGCGCGACCACGTGCAGGTCGGGACGCGCGAGCGCGAGGCCCAACGCGAACGGCGTCACGCAACCCATCGAGCCGACCATGTACAACTGATTCGGACGGTCGTCGATCGCATACAGTTCGCGGCCGCAAAAGCCTGTCGATGCGAGCACCACCGTCGATTCGAGCGGCGTGTGCGCGATGACTTTCTTCAACGCGTCATGACGTGAAGCCAGTTCGTTCGCCGCGACGTTCCTGAATTGGGAACGCGACGTTGCCGGCACGCGGCGCGCGCCCGCGCCGCTATCTTTCAACTCGTACGGCGCCACGCTGCCCTTTTGCATCACGAGCGCATACGGGCGCCCGGTTTCATCCATATGCGCGATGGCGCGATCCAGCGCCGGGCCGATCGCGTCGGCTTCGGTCGGGAAAGTCTCCCAGGGAATCTCCATCGTCTCGAGCATCGCGGGCGTGACCGGGCCCATCAACGCATGCTGCGGCTCGTCGGCGACACCGGGCTGGCCGCGCCACGTGACGATCAGCAGTTGCGGCAGACGGAAGGTCCACGTGAGCGAGGTCAACGGGCTCACCGCGTTGCCGAGCCCGGAGTTCTGCATCATCGTGATGCCGCGCCGGCCGTTGCGCGCGCCGAGCGTGACGCCCGCGATCAGCGCGACCGCGTCGCCCTCATTGGCCGCCGACACGTAGTGCAGCGATTCGTTCTGCAATACGTAGTTGATGAACGGCGTCAGATACGAACACGGCACGCCCGCATACCAGTCGAAGCCGCGTTCGCGCGCCGCCTCGACGAACTGTGCCGCCTCGATCATTGCGCGGCTCCGCCGGCTGTTTCCGCAGCCTTGTTGCCGGCCGTTGCCGCGAACGGCGCCTGCGCATGCGCGAAATCGCCGGCGCGACGGAAGTCTTCCAGATCGTTCACACCGCGCCAATGGCCGTGCACGTACTGCACTTCGATCGATTCGCCCGCTTCGATCAGCGCGTTCAGCAGCGCGGGCATGTCGAGCGAATCGAAATCCGGGCGTGCCTGCAACTGGCCGAGCACCGCTTGCAGACGCTCGCGCCCTTCGCCTCGCACGTTCAAGAGACCAACCCAGCGGCCGTGCGGCGTTTGCGAGGCGATCGCGGACGAAGCATCCCGCCCGCTCGACACATGCCGCAGCGTGACCTTGTTGCCGAACAGGCCACGGTCGTCGGCCGCCGAGCACCACGCGAAATCG